>DASZDE010000055.1:0-36566 GCA_035942355.1 Allosphingosinicella sp.
TCAGAAGGGCGTCGACGTCCTCATCGCCACGCCGGGCCGGCTGATGGACCTGTTCCAGCGCGGCAACATCCTCCTCACCGCCTGCAACCTGCTCGTCATCGACGAGGCGGACCGTATGCTCGACATGGGCTTCATCCCGGACATCGAGGAGATCTGCACCAAGCTCCCTGCCAACCGGCAGACCCTGCTCTTCTCGGCGACGATGCCGGCGCCGATCAAGAAGCTCGCCGACAAATTCCTGTCCAACCCGAAGACCATCGAGGTGTCGCGGCCGGCCTCCTCGAACCTGCTGATCGATCAGCGCCTGGTCCGGGTCGATCCGCGCCGAAAGCGGGAGGCGCTCGGCGAGTTGCTGCGACGGGAGGAGGTGACCACCGCGATCGTCTTCTCCAACCGCAAGACGACGGTGCGCGAGCTCACCACCAGCCTCCAGCGCGGCGGCTTCAAGGCCGGCCCGATCCACGGCGACATGGAGCAGCCCGAGCGGATTCGAGAGCTCGAGCGTTTCAAGGCCGGGGAAATCAACATCCTGGTCGCCTCCGATGTTGCCGCGCGCGGCCTCGACATCAAGGGCGTCAGCCACGTCTTCAACTATGACGTGCCGTGGCAGCCCGACGATTATATCCACCGCATCGGCCGCACCGGCCGCGCCGGCAAGACCGGAACGGCGATCACCCTGGCGACCAGCGCCGATGCCGAGGCGATCGCTTCGATCGAAAGGCTGATCGGTTCCAGGATACCGCTGCTCGAGGACGAGGCGGCGGAGCCGGCGCGTGACCAGGAGCCGGGCGACAAGCCGGCCCGCACAGGTCGCGAGAAGCCGATCGAGGGCAAGGGCCGCAAGCGAGGGGAAGCCAGGGCGCAGCCGGCGCGCGAAAAGCGCCGCCCTCCATCCGACCGGGAACCTCGGCGAGAGCAGGCGCCGCTTGTCGAGAATCCTCCTCCGCGGCCGAGCGACACGCGGTGCGACGAGGCAGCGCTGGTCGATGAGGGCTGGAACGGTCCCGTGCCGAGCTTCCTCGGCACCGGCTTCGGAGGCTGACCAAACTATTCCTCAACCAACGGGAGCGCGGTTTCGAAGCGCAGCCACGGATGGCGGCGGTGGCTGTAGACCGCCACGCTGGGTTCCGGGAAGCATGGGTCCGCGAACGCCCCGACCGGGATCGAGATCACGCCCGGCCGCCGTTCGATCTCGTAGAAGACGGTCGCGCCGCAATCCGGGCAGAAATGGGTGCGCGCCCAATAGCCCTCGTCGCCCGAGCGGGTGAACGACCGGCTCTCCCCCTCGATCCGTACCCGCTCTGACGGCCAATGGGCGTTGAGGCCGAACGCGCTGCCGGTGCGCCTTTGGCAGGCGAGGCAGTGGCAGATGGAGCGGCGCACGGGTTCCCCTTCGCAAGTGGCGGTCAGCGCCCCGCACGAACAGCTTGCCGTCCTCGTCTCCATGCGCAGCTCCTTCCTCAGCCGATCATGCCGCATGAAACCGGCAGAGAAAACGGGCAAGAGACGGGCGCAAGGGAGACTCCGACATGAGCTTGATCACCGACCGCACCGTGCTGCTGCCGATCGACATGCAGAGAGCGTTCGATGGCCCGCAATGGCCGCGGCGCTGGAACCGGGAGGCGGACTGCAACGGCCTCGCTCTGCTCGCAGCGTGGCGCGACGCGGCCCGGCCGATCATCCACGTGCGGCACGATTCGGTCGAGGCAGGCTCGACGCTCGCTCCCGGCCAGGCGGGCAACGCCTTCCGCCCCGGCTTCGAGCCGTTTCCGGGCGAGCCGCTGGTTGCCAAGAGCGTCAACTCGGCCTTCATCGGCACCGACCTCGACCTCAGGCTGCGGCGGCTCGGGGCGGACAAAGTGGTGGTGTTCGGCATCTCGACCGACATGTGCGTGTCGACCACGATCAGGACCGGCGCGAACATGGGCTGGGCGATGGTGCTGGTGCCCGACGCGTGCGACTGCTTCGAACTGCCCGACGGACGCGGCGGCGTCATCCCGGCCGAGCAGGTCCAAGCCGCCCATGTCGCCACCCTCGCCTTCGAATTCTGCGCGACCGCGCTCGCGGCGGAGCTCGCCCCGAGTGCCCGCCCCGCGTGATCAGCAGCCGGCGGGGCCTTGATCCCGGCCGTACCGGGCCCGGAATTCGCGGGCATAGGCACTCAGCCTCCCAGCCTCGATGGCCGCGCGAAGCGCCGCCATCAGCTGCTGGTAGAAGGACAAATTGTGCTCGGTCATCAGCATCGCGCCCAATATCTCGCCGGAGCGGACCAGGTGATGGAGGTAGGCGCGGCTCCAGGTGGCGCAGATAGAACAGCCGCATTCGGGATCGAGCGGCCCCTTGTCCTCGGCGAAGCGCGCATTCCTGAGGTTGATCGCACCGGTCGCGGTGAAGGCCTGGCCGGTGCGCCCGGACCGGGTCGGCAGCACGCAGTCGAACATATCGATGCCGCGTTCGACCGCGCCGACCAGATCGTCCGGCTTGCCCACGCCCATCAGGTAGCGCGGGCGATCGGCCGGCAGCATCGACGCGGCGAAATCGAGGACTGCGAACATCTCGTCCTGCCCCTCGCCGACGGCAAGGCCGCCGATCGCGTAGCCGTCGAAGCCGATTTCGGTGAGGGCGTCGGCGGAGGCCTGGCGGAGCCCTTCGTCCAGTCCGCCCTGCTGGATTCCGAACAGGGCCTTGTCTCCGCCGAATGCGTCGAACGCGGTCCGCGAGCGGGCAGCCCAGCGCATCGACCGCTCCATGGCCGCGACCTGTTGATCACGGCTCGAGCTGGTCGGCACGAGCTGGTCGAACGCCATCGCGATATCGGCACCGAGGAGGTGCTGGACCTCCATCGACCGCTCGGGCGTCAGCAGATGGCGGCTGCCGTCGAGATGGCTGCGGAAGGCGACACCTTCCTCGCTCACCTTGCCGAGCTCCGCAAGGCTCATCACCTGATAGCCGCCGCTGTCGGTCAGGATCGGCCGCTCCCAGCCCATGAACGTGTGCAGCCCGCCGAGCCGGGCCACGCGCTCGGCACCGGGCCGGAGCATCAGATGATACGTGTTGCCGAGGATGATGTCGGCGCCGGTCGCGCGGACGTCGGCGGGCTTCATTGCCTTGACCGTCGCGGCGGTCCCGACCGGCATGAACGCCGGCGTGCGGATGTCGCCGCGGCGCATCGAAATCGTCCCGGTGCGCGCGGCGCCGTCGACGGCGGCGACGGTGAAAGCGAAGGGCGGGCGATCCATCGCGGCTCCTTAGCGGAAATCCGCCGCGTCGCCAGCGCGAGGAAACTGGATGCTAATCTTCCAGATCAGGACCGCTCGGCATTGGAAGGCGGCACGCCCGGTGACGGGGGCTCAAGGAAGCAGCAGTGACGCGTCGCCGTAGCTGTAGAAGCGATAGCCGCCGGCGATGGCGTGGGCGTAAGCGGACTGCATGCGCTCGCGGCCGATCAACGCCGAAACCAGCATGAACAGGGTGGAGCGCGGCAGGTGGAAGTTGGTGAGTAGGCCGTCGACGGCGCGGAAGCGGTAGCCGGGGGTGATGAAGATCGCGGTGTCGCCCTCGAACGGCCGGACACGTCCCTCGTCGTCGGCCGCGCTCTCCAGCAGGCGGAGCGAGGTGGTGCCGACCGCGATCATGCGTCCGCCCGCGGCGCGCGCTGCGTTCAGCCGTTCGGCCGTGGCCGCGTCGATCCGGCCCCATTCGGAGTGCATCACGTGATCGTCGGTGTCCTCGGCCTTGACCGGCAGGAAGGTGCCGGCGCCGACGTGGAGGGTCAGCATCTCATGGCGAATGCCGGCCGCGGCCAGCGCCGCCATCAGCGCGGGCGTGAAGTGGAGCGCGGCGGTGGGGGCGGCGACGGCGCCTTGCTCCCGCGCGAACATGGTCTGGTAATCGGCCGCGTCGCGCTCGTCGGCCGCGCGCCGGCCGGCGATATAGGGCGGCAGCGGCATGCGGCCCGCCCGCTCGAGCAGGAGTTCGACCGGCTCTTCGCCCTCGAACGTCAGCAGAATGCTGCCGTCCCCGCTCGCGGCGCCAGCCAGGGCGGTGAGGTCCGCGCCGAAGTCGATCCGGTCGCCCTCGCGCACGCGCCTGGCGTTGCGCACGAACGCGCGCCACTCGCGCGGACCCTCCCGCTTGTGGAGCGTCGCGCCGATGCGGGCCTGGCCGCGCTTTCCCTCGAGCTGGGCCGGAATGACGCGGGTATCGTTGAACACCAGCATGTCGCCGGGGCGGAGCAGGTGGGGAAGGTCTGAGATCACATGATCCGCAAGGCGCTTTTCCCCGACGACGAGCAACTTCGCGCTGTCGCGTGGATTTGCCGGCCGCAGCGCGATGCGATCGGCGGGTAGCTCGAAATCGAACAGATCGACGCGCATCGCGCCGATCAGCGCTGCGGCGCGTCAGGCGTCTCCGGCTTGTCCTCAGCGGCCTTGTCCGGAGCCTCGGCCGGAGCCTCCGCGGGAGCGGCGGCGGGCGGGGTGGCGCCTTGGGCCGGGGCGGTGGCAGGCGGCGTGCCGTCCGCCGGAGCGGCGGCTGCGGGCGGTACCGCGGCCGCCGCTTGCCGTTGCGCCGCGGCCGCCAGTTCGGCCGCGGACAGCGGCGGCAAATTGTCGGAGCCGATCGACGCGCGCACGATCCGCGACGGATTGGCGGGCGGCTCGCCTTTCTCGATCGCGTCGACGAATTGCATGCCGCTCACCACCCGTCCGAACACGGTGTATTTGCCGTCGAGCGACAGGCGCGGAGCGAGCATGATGTAGAATTGGCTGTTGGCGCTGTCGGGGCTCTGCGCCCGCGCCGCCGCCACCGCGCCGCGCACGTGCGGAAGCACGTTGAACTCGGCCTTGAGGTCCGGCAGCGGCGATCCGCCTTGCCCGGTCCCGGTCGGATCACCGCCCTGCGCCATGAAGCCGTCGATCACCCGGTGGAAAATGATGCCGTTGTAGAAGCCCTGCCGCGTCAACGTCTTGATTCGCGCGACGTGATTGGGGGCAAGGTCCGGGCGGAGCTGGATCGAGACCCGTCCGCCGGTGGAGATGTCGAGGTGGAGAGTGTTGTCGGGCTCGATCGCCGGAGTGGCCGCCGTTGCCGGGATTCCGGTCGGGGCGGGCACCATGTTGCTCGAAGTCGGCAGGCGGACCGGCGACTGCGCCGCCAGCGATGCCGCGCTGCACAACGCCGCCAGTGCTGCGAAAAACTTCGTCAAACGCATAAAGCCGTCACCCCGCATCCTTTGATCCATTAGGCGAGCGGCTCTGCCGCCGCCACCCTGAACCGCTCATGAGCCCTTGCGGCCGAGCTCCTCGACCCGCGTCCGGACCTGCGCGGCCACCGTCGCCGTCACGAACTTGCCGATGTCGCCCCCGTATAGTGCGATCTCCTTCACCAGCCGCGAAGCGATCGGCTGCAGCGACACGTCCGCCATCAGGAAGATCGTCTCGATCCGGTCGTTCAATTGCTGGTTCATCCCGGCCATCTGATATTCATATTCGAAGTCGGCGACGGCGCGCAGGCCGCGGACGATCAGCGACGCGCCCTCGCGCTCGGCGAAGTCCATCAGCAGCGAATCGAAGCTGACCACGTCGATCGCGCCGCCGATGCCGGCAATCTCCCGGCGCACCATGGCGATCCGCTCCTCGACGCTGAACATGGGCGACTTGGACGGGTTGGTCGTCACTCCGATCACCAGCCGGTCGACCAGCTTGGCGCCGCGGCGGATGATGTCCATGTGGCCGAGCGTGGTCGGATCGAACGTGCCCGGATAGACGCCGGTGCGTGTCATGGCCTTCCCCTCGGTCCCCCGCTTGCCCGACCCGGCTTATCAATGATCGCGTTCGACCGCAAAGCGGGCGATGGCGCGAAGCAAATCGGCTTCCGGGCCGAAGCTCTGCAAATAGGCGGTCGCCTGCTCGACGAGCAGCTCGGCCTGGCGGCGCGCGCGATCGGCGCCGAGCAAGGATACGAACGTCTCCTTGCCCGCCGCGGCGTCCTTGCCGACGCGCTTGCCAATTCGCGCCTCCTCCCCTTCGGTGTCGAGCAGGTCGTCGGCGATCTGGAAGGCGAGGCCGACGTCGCGGGCGTAGCCGCGAAGCTTGGTGCGACCATCGGGCGGCACCCGCCCCATGATCGCCCCGGCTTCGAGGCAGAAGCCGATCAGCGCACCGGTCTTGAGCTGTTGCAGGCGGGTGACGGCGGGAAGGTCGAACGCGGTCTCGGCGGCCATCAGGTCCATCATCTGGCCGCCGGCCATGCCTGACGGACCGGAGGCCCGGGCAAGCTCGGCGATCAGTTCGGCGCGCACGAACGGATCCTCATGGGTCGCCTCGTCGGCGAGCACCTCGAAGGCGAGCGCGTGCAGCGCGTCGCCGGCGAGGATGGCGGTGCACTCGCCGAACGCCTTGTGCACGGTGGGCTTGCCGCGGCGGAGATCGTCGTCATCCATGCACGGCAGGTCGTCGTGGATCAGCGAGTAGACATGGATGCACTCGACGGCGAGCCCGACCCGATGCGCCCGCGCCGGATCGACCAGATAGAGCCCGCACGCAGCGCCGACGAGCAGCGGGCGAAGCCGCTTGCCGCCGCCGATGGCGGCGTGGCGCATCGCCTCGTAGAGCCGCGCGCGCGGGTCCGCCGGGACGGCAAGCAGCTCGGAAAACAGCCGGTCGATCTCGGCCCCGGTCTCCGCCATCGCGGCTTTCAGCGTGTCGGGCGCCGGGCCCACGCTCGAAGTCAGTCGCCGTCGAAAGGCACGGTGCCGCCCGGGCTGCCGTCGCGGCCGAGCTGGATCTTCTCGATCCTCGCCTGCGCCGCCTGCAGCCGCGCCTCGCACTGCTGCTTGAGCCGGTCGCCCTCCGCGTAGAGCTCGATCGACTCGTCGAGCGGCGCCTCGCCGGTCTCGAGCCTGCGCACGATCTCCTCGAGCCGCTTCAAGGCGTCCTCGAAGGAGAGGCGGGCAATCGCTTCGAGCTGGTCGGACATGGATCGAGTTTGCCCGTGGCGTCCGCAGGGGTCAAGCGGAGGCCTTCGCGCGCTCCTCGGCCTGAAGCTCCTTCCGGCTGAGCTTGCCGATCATCGTCTTGGGGAGGGCCGCCCGAACCTCCACGGCGGCCACCCGCTCGTGCTTGCCGAGCGTCTCGTTGAGCCAGTCCCTCAGCTGCTCGCCGGTCACATCCGCGCCGTCGGCAAGGGTCACGAACGCCTTCGGGCGCTCGCCCGCATAGGCATCGGGCACGCCGATCACCAGCGCTTCCCTCACCGCCTCATGCCGGTAGAGGATCGCCTCGATCTGGCTTGGAAAGACCTTGAAGCCGGAGACCGCGATCATGTCCTTCAGCCGGTCCACGATCCGGACATAGCCGTCGGCGTCGATCGTGCCGACGTCGCCGGTGCGCAGGCGGCCGGCGACGAAGACCTCCGAATCCGCTTCCGGGCGCCGCCAATAGCCCTTCATCACCTGCGGCCCAGCGATCACGATCTCGCCCGGCTCTCCGGCCGGCGGCGGCCGCCCCGGATCTTCCTTGTCGACGATCGTCACCAAAGTCCCCGGGATCGGCTGCCCGATCGTGCCGGACTTGTTGAGCCCCTCATAGGGATTGGTCGAGACGACGCCGGAGCTTTCGGTGAGGCCGTAGCCTTCGACCAGCCGGGCGCCGGTCTTCTCCTCGAATCGGCGCTTGACCTCGGCCGGCATCGGCGCGCCGCCGGAAATGCAGATGCGCAGCGAGGACAGGTCGGTTCGCGAGGTCTTGGGATGGTCGAGCAAGGCCTGATACATGGTCGGCACGCCCGGCATCGAGGTCGGCCGCGTCCGCTCGATCGCCGCCAGCGTCTGGGCGGCATCGAACCGGGGCAGCAGCACCATCTCGCCGCCGCGGTGGACGGTGCGGTTGAGGACGCAGGTGTTGGCGAAGACATGGAACAGCGGCAACACGCCCATGATACGGTCCGCCGCCTGCGGTTCCGGGTCGATCGCGTCGACCTGGCGGGCGTTGGCGGTGAGGTTCTGGTGGGTGAGCATTGCCCCTTTCGGGGTACCGGTGGTGCCGCCCGTATATTGGATCAGCGCGACGTCCCGGGCCGGGTCGATGGCGGCGCCGTCGCAGCGGCCATCGTTGGCGATCAACCCGGAGAAGGTGAGAATGTGCGGATCCTCCGGGCGGCCGGCAATCTCCTTGCGCCGGAGCAGCCGGTAGAGCAGCGATTTGGCCGGCGGCAGCGCGCCTGCGATCGAGCCGACCACCAGCCGCTCGAGCCGGGTCAGCTCCAACACCGAGATGGCATTGGGCAGCAATGCCGTCGCCGACAAGGTGAACAGCAGCCGGGTGCCGCTGTCCTCGACCTGCGCCGCCAGCTCCGGCACGGTGTAGAGCGGCGAGAAATTGACCACCGTCGCGCCGAGCTTCAGCGCGCCGTAATAAGCGGCGACATAATGGGGCACGTTCGGGAGCAGGAGCCCGACCCGGTCGCCCTTGCTTATGCCGAGCCGGGCCAGGCCGCAGGCGACCCGGTTCGCGCCGTGCAGCGTGGCGGCATAGCTGTACTTGCGCCCCATGAAATCGATCAGCGATGCGTTCGGCACGCGCCGGGCCGTTGCTTCGAGCATGTCGGGAAGGCTGAGCGGAGCGAAGTCCCGCTCCCACGGTCCCGGATGCCGGTAGGCGCTGCGCCAGATGTCGGACTCTCCCATCACGGCGGCGTAGGGCCGGCGGCGGGATGCGGCAAGACGATCAGGCGGCTTGGTACCAATGCACCCCCTCCCGCACTTCGCGCACCGCCCGCCCCTCCACCTCGAGATGCCGGAGGTGGGCCATCGCCTCGCCGGTAGCGAGGCCATAGCTGCTGTCGTCGATCTTGCGGCCGAACAGCAGGGCGAAACAGTCGACCGCGCGCCGCGGCTCCGCCAGGTGGACGTGCAGCGCATCGAGCCGGTCGCGATGGCCGCGATCGAGCGCGTCGAGCCGCGCGTGGAGGCCGGTAAAGGGCTCGCCATGCGATGGAAGCACGAGCAGACTGTCGGGCAGCGTCCTCAGCTTGGCGAGCGAGGCGAGCCAGTCGCCGAGCGGATCGGCCTCGGGTTCGCTGAGGCTGAGCGACACGTTCGAGGTGATCCGCGGCAGCACCTGGTCGCCGGCGATCATCAGTCCGCCCGCCTCGTCAATCAGGCATGCATGCTCCGGGCAATGGCCGTTGCCCGTCAGAACCTGCCAATCCCGCACGCCTATGCGGACGCCATCGCCGTCCCGCATGCGGATGAAGCTCACCGGAACGGGACTCACCCATGAGGAGAAGCGCCCCCAGCCCTTCTCCGCTTCGGCCCCGATCCGCGCCTCGTCCCACCCCGCCGCGCGCCAATAAGCGAACGCCTCGCGCGGCGGCTCGGCGCGCACATCGGCCGTGAGCATGCGCGCGAACAGCCATTCCTCGCGGGTCATCCACAGCGGGACCTCGAAGCGGCCGGTGAGCCAGCCGGCGAGACCGATATGGTCGGGATGAAAATGGGTGCAGATCACCCGGGTCACCTCGCGGCCGGCGAGCGGCCCCGCCAGCAGGGCCTCCCAGGCCTGGCGCGAGGCGGGGATGTCGATCCCGGCATCGACGATGGCGACGCCGCCGCCATCGTCGAGGATCCAGATGTTGATATGGTTGAGCGAACCGGGCACCGGAAGTCGCGCCCAGCCGATCCCGTCGGCAAGCGCGACCAGCTCGCCTTCCGCCGGCCCGTCGCGTCCGAACGGATAGGTCAGACCCTTGTGGCTGTAGGTCTCGCCGGCGCCGGCGACCGAAGCATCCGGCGACGCCGGCTCAGCTCCTGAACGGGTCGACAAAGCCCTGATCGGCGCTGGCGTCGGGCGACTGACCGGCCGCCTCGGCCGCAAGCGCGGCTTCGGCTTCGCGGGCATGGGCTTCGCGTTCGGCGCGGAGCTCCTCGATCAGCGCTTCGCGGTCCCCGGCCAGGCGGGTGTCGTGCTGCGCCGGCTCGATGCCGGCGGCCTTGGCGGCCTTGGCGACGACCGCGTCGAGCTCGCGCTGCGAGCAGAGGCCGAGCGTCACCGGGTCCTTCGGCTGGATGTTGGCGATGTTCCAGTGGGTGCGGTCGCGGATCGCCGCGATGGTCGTCCGGGTCGTGCCGATCAGCTTCGAGATCTGGCCGTCCGACACTTCGGGATGGTTGCGGATGATCCAGGCAATACCGTCCGGCTTGTCCTGCCGCTTGGAGACCGGGGTGTAGCGCGGCCCGCGCGTGCGCCGCACCTGGTCCGGCTCCTTCTGGATGCGCAGGCGATATTCGGAATTGGCCTGGCCGCGCTCGATCTCCTCCTGGGTCAGCTCGCCGGCGCGGAGCGGGTCGCGGCCGGTAAGCTTGGTCGCGGCGGTATCGTCGGCGATCGCCTGGACCTCCAGGATATGGAGGCCGCAAAAATCGGCGATCTGCTCGAAGGTGAGCGCGGTATTGTCGACCAGCCAGGACGCGGTCGCATGGGGCATGAGCGGCTGGGCCACTGTGATCCTCCGGACAAAATAAGGGCCGCCCCTTACCGGAGCGGCCGAAGCGTTGGCGAAGATGTAGGCGCAGGGAGGTTGGGAGGCAAGAAAAAGACTCATTCCCGGCCGATGGCGAGGACGATCTTGCCGATATGCTCGCTGCTCTCCATCCTGGCATGGGCTTCGGCGGCCCGGGCAAGGGGGAACACGCTGTCGATGACGGGGCGGATTCGGCCCACGTCCAGATGCGGCCACACTTCCCGCCGTATCTCGCCGGCCAGCGCCGCCTTGAACTCGGCCGATCGGGCGCGAAGCGTGGAGCCGGTCAGGGTCAGCCGGCGCCGCATCACCTCCCAGAGCGGGACTTCGGCGGTCGCGCCGCGCTGCGCGGCGATCGAGACATGCCTGCCCTCGTCGGCGAGACAGGCGAGGTTGCGGGCGACATAATCGCCGCCGATCATGTCGAGCACGACATCGACGCCCCGCCCTTCCATCAGCCGGCGCACCTCCTGGACGAAATCGTGCGTCCGGTAATTGATCGCCCAGGCGGCGCCGAGCTCCAGCGCGCGCCGGCATTTCTCGTCGGATCCGGCCGTGACGATGACGTTGAGCTCGAAAATCTGGCCGAGGAGGAGCGCCGTCGTGCCGATCCCGCTGGTGCCGCCGTGAACGAGCAACGTGTCGTCGCGCCCCACATGCGAGCGGTGGAAGAGGTTGCCCCAAACGGTGAAGAAGGTCTCCGGAAGGGCGGCCGCCTCGATCATGGTGAAGGTGCCCGGGACGGACAGGCACTGGCCGGACGGGGCGGTGCAATATTCGGCATAGCCGCCGCCCGCGACGAGCGCGCAGACGGGCTTGCCGATCCATTGCGGCAGCTCTCCGGGTCCGACCGCGACGACCCGGCCGGCGACTTCCAGGCCGAGGATGGTCGGCGCTCCGGCTGGAGGCGGGTACAAGCCCATGCGCTGCATCACGTCCGGCCGGTTGACGCCCGCCGCGGCCACTTCGATCAGCAGCTCGCCGGGCCCGGGCTCGGGCACCGGCCGCTCCACCGGCTTCAGCACGTCGGGGCCGCCGGCCTCGTCCGGGTCGATCGCCATCATCGTCTCAGTGTTCATCGCGCCACGCTCCGCCTGCAATCGGCGGATAGGTTGTCGATTATGTTGACACAAGCCGCGCTTCCGGGGGATTCTTACGGCCATGGATCTGGACGAGCTCTTTCCGGACAAGCCCGGCGACCCGCTGACCCTGCTCGGCAAGCAGGATCTCGACCCGCTTTCGGTCGACGAGCTTCACGAGCGCATCGAGAAGCTGGAGGCGGAAATTGCCCGCACCCTGGCTAAGATCGAAACCTCCGTCAGCTTCCGCGCCAGCGCCGACGCGATCTTCAAGAAATGACGCGCGCGCGGAAACCGGCGCCGCCATGCTCGGTTAATTTATGCGCCTGCTTGATGCTGGGCCGACGCGGCACGACATTGAAGCCAAGTCGCCCGTGAAGCGCGCGGGCAGGTAGGAGTAAGAAATGCCGTCATTTGCCCGCGAACTCGAACAGACGCTCCACAAGGCGCTCGCCGAAGCGAGCGGCCGACGGCACGAATATGCGACGCTCGAGCATCTGCTGCTGGCGCTGGTCGAGGACAGCCACGCCTCGAAGGTGATGTCCGCCTGCGGGGTCGATCTGGGCGAGCTGAGGGAGGCCGTGCGCCTCTATCTCGACAATGAGCTCGAAGCGCTCAAGGTCGAGGGCGAAACCGACCCCTCGCCCACCAGCGGTTTCCAGCGCGTCGTCCAGCGCGCGATCCTCCACGTCCAATCCTCGGGCCGCGACGAGGTGACCGGCGCCAACGTGCTGGTCGCCTTGTTCTCCGAGCGGGAGAGCTATGCGGTCTATTTCCTGCAGCAGCAGGATATGAGCCGGCTCGATGCGGTCAGCTACATCAGCCACGGCGTCGGCAAGGGCGAGACCTCGACCGAGGCTCCGGAGATCAAGGGGGTCGAGGAGACCAAGCAGGAGGACGGCAAGAAGAAGTCGGAATCCGCGCTCAAGCAGTTCACGATCAATCTCAACGAAAAGGCGCAGGACGGCCGGGTGGACCCGCTGATCGGCCGCGGGCCCGAAGTCGACCGCACCGTCCAGATCCTGTGCCGCCGCTCGAAGAACAACCCGCTCTATGTCGGCGATCCCGGCGTCGGCAAGACCGCCATCGCCGAGGGCCTCGCGCGCAAGATCATCGAAGGCGACGTACCCGACGTGCTGAAGCCGGCGGTGATCTATTCGCTCGACATGGGCGCCTTGCTGGCCGGCACCCGCTATCGCGGCGACTTCGAGGAAAGGCTGAAGGCGGTCGTGACCGAGCTCGAGAAGCTCCCCCACGCCATCCTGTTCATCGACGAGATCCACACCGTGATCGGTGCCGGCGCGACCAGCGGCGGCGCGATGGACGCGTCGAACCTGCTCAAGCCGGCCTTGTCGGGCGGCACGATCCGCTGCATCGGCTCGACCACCTACAAGGAGTTCCGCAACCATTTCGAGAAGGATCGCGCGCTGCTGCGCCGCTTCCAGAAGATCGACGTAAATGAGCCGACGGTCGAAGACACGATCAAGATCCTCGCCGGCCTCCGCCCCGCCTTCGAGGAACATCACAGCGTCAAGTACACGCCGGACGCCATCAAGTCCGCGGTCGAGCTGTCGGCCCGCTACATCAACGACCGCAAGCTGCCCGACAAGGCGATCGACGTGATCGACGAGGTCGGGGCGATGCAGATGCTGGTGCCGCCCAACAAGCGCAAGAAGACGATCACCACCAGGGAGATTGAGGCGGTCATCTCGACCATCGCCCGAATCCCGCCAAAGAGCGTGTCGGCCGACGACAAGAAGGCGCTGGAGCATCTCGACCGCGATTTGAAGCGGGTGGTGTTCGGCCAGGACAAGGCGATCGAGACCCTGTCCTCGGCGATCAAGCTGTCGCGCGCCGGCCTGCGCGATCCCGACAAGCCGATCGGCAACTACCTGTTCTCCGGCCCGACCGGCGTCGGCAAGACCGAGGTCGCGCGACAGCTCGCTTCGATCATGGGCATCCCGCTGCAGCGCTTCGACATGTCCGAATATATGGAGCGCCACTCGGTCTCGCGGCTGATCGGCGCGCCGCCGGGCTATGTCGGCTACGACCAGGGCGGCCTTTTGACCGACGCCGTCGACCAGCATCCGCATTCCGTGCTCCTCCTCGACGAGATCGAGAAGGCCCATCCGGACCTGTTCAACATCCTGCTCCAGATCATGGACAACGGCCGCTTGACCGACCATCACGGCAAGACGGTCGATTTCCGCAACGTCATCCTGATCATGACCACCAATGCCGGCGCGTCGGACATGGCGCGCGAGGGCGTCGGCTTCGGCGCCACCACCCGCGAAGGCGAGGACGAGGAAGCGATCAAGCGGATGTTCACGCCCGAATTCCGCAACCGCCTCGATGCGGTGGTTCCGTTCGGCTATCTGCCGCCGGAAGTGGTCGCCCGCGTGGTCGACAAGTTCATCCTCCAGCTCGAGCTGCAGCTGGCCGATCGCCAGGTCCATATCAGCCTCGACGAGGAATCGAAGAAGTGGCTGACCGAGCGCGGCTATGACCGGCTGTACGGCGCCCGCCCGATGGGCCGGCTGGTCCAGGAGAAGATCAAGCAGCCGCTCGCCGAGGAATTGCTGTTCGGCAAGCTGATCCACGGCGGCGAGGTCAAGGTCCGGATCAAGGACAATGCGCCTTCCTTCGAGATCATCGCCGCCCCGCCGAAGCGAAAGAAAGGCAAAAAGCCCGAACCCGAAGGCGAGCAGGGCCAGCCGGAGGAGCAGGCTTAGGAGTCCGCCACCCGCTCAACCCATCGCTCCTTCGTCATTCCCTCAGAACGCGGGAATCCCGCTCTTCTTTCTCCGGAAGCGGTCGCCGGCACAAAGCGGGACTCCCGCTTTGGCGGGAGTGACGATAGGATATTGGCCCCAGGCAGGAGGAGCCCCGATGACCGAATCCATCACCTTCTACACCAACCCGATGTCGCGCGGCCGAATCGCGCGCTGGATGCTGGAGGAGGTCGGCGAGCCGTACCAAACCGTGATCCTCGATTACGGCACGACCATGAAGGCGCCGGACTATCTGGCGGTCAATCCGATGGGCAAGGTGCCGGCGATCAGGCACGGCGATACCGTCGTCACCGAGGCGGCGGCGATCTGTGCCTATCTGGCCGACATGTTCCCGGACAAGGGGCTGGCGCCGCCCCCGGGCAACCAGCGCCGCGGGCCCTATTATCGATGGATGTTCTTCGCCGCGGGGCCGGTCGAGGCGGCGGTGACAGGCAAGGCGCTCGGCCTCCTCGCTCCGCCCGACAAGAGCATGATGGCCGGCTATGGCAGCTTCGAGGCGACCATGGATGCGCTCGAAACGGCGGTGTCGGGATCCGACTATATTTGCGGGGACCGGTTCACCGCCGCCGACGTCTATGTCGGCTCCCAGATCGGCTGGGGGCTGATGTTCGGCACGATCGACAAGCGCCCAGCCTTTGCCGACTATGTCGGCCGGCTCCAGTCCCGACCGGCGGCCCAGCGAGCCAGGGAGCTGGACGATGCGGCCATGCCGAAGCAGGAAGAGAAGGAACCCGCTTGAGCCCCGACATCCGCGCCGCCGCGATCGCGCTTTACGATCGCTTCACGCATGAGGGGCTGGACCGGCGTGCGTTCATGGCCGAGCTCACCAGGCTCGCCGGCAGCGCCGCCGCCGCGAACGCGCTGCTGATCGGAATCGCCGCCGATCCGGCCGCCGCGGCGATTGTTCCCGCCGATGACGCCCGACTCCAGACCCGCACGCTGCGGTGGGAGCTGATCCCCGGCCGGAAGATGGCCGGCTACGGCGCCGCTCCGGTCGAAGCGCGGCCGGACCTGCCGATGGTGATCGTGATCCACGAGAATAGGGGCCTGAACGAGCATATCCGCGACGTTGCGCGCAGGGTGGCGCTTGCCGGCTTCTCGGCGGTCGCTCCCGACTTCCTGTCGCCCGCCGGCGGCACGCCCGCGGAGGAGGATCGCGCGCGGGAAATGATCGGCAAGCTCGATCTCGCCGCCACCGTCGCCGACGCCCGGGCTTTCACGCAGTGGCTGACGTCTCCCGCGGGCGGTTCCCGCAAGGTCGGGGCGGTCGGCTTCTGCTGGGGCGGCGGCATGGTCAACCGGTTGGCGGTGGCCGCCGGTCCGGCCTTGAGCGCCGGCGTGTCCTTCTACGGCCCCGCGCCCGATCCCGCGGAGGCGCCGAAGGTCGAGGCGGCGATGCTGATCCACCTGGCGGAGCTGGACGAGCGGGTGAACAAGACCGCGATTCCGTGGGTTCAGGCGCTGAAGTCGGCCGGCAAGCGCGTCACCGGCTCCGTCCATCCAGGCGTCAACCACGCCTTCCACAACGACACCTCCGCCGAGCGATACAACAAGCCCGCCGCCGAAGCTGCGTGGAATGCGACCGTCTTATTCTTCCGCACGCACCTGGCCTAGGGCCGCGGCACTGCTGGCTGCGCTTGTCGGGTCGCTGTGGCTGGCTGCGCCCGTTGCTGCCGCCGAGCCGCTCGCCGAGCGCATCGACCGTCACCTCCGCACCAAGTCCTCCGGCCCCTTCAGCGGCGTCGTGCTCGTCTCGCAGTTCGGCCAGAGGCTGTTTCATCGCGCCTACGGCTATGCCGACGCCGAGCTGGCGGTGCCGAACACTCCCGGAACCCGGTTCGCCATAGCCTCGCTGACCAAGCCGATCACGGCCGCAGCCGTGCTGCGCCAGGTCGAGGCCGGCCAAATGCGTCTGGACGCGTCGATCTGCGATTATGTCGCCGATTGCCCGGCTGCCTGGCGCCGCGTCACGATCGAGCACCTGCTCTCGCACAGCTCGGGCTTGCCCGATCTGTTCGAGGAGATTTCGGCCGCATCCCCCGAAGGCTTCCGGGCCGCCATCGACGAAGCGGTGGCGGCGCATGGCGACCGGCCGCTCGCCCATCGCCCGGGCAGCGCTTATGCTTACAATAATTTCGGCTATTTCCTGCTCGGTTACGCGCTCGAGATTGCGACGGGGGAAAGTTGGGAGAACGCGGTCCGGGCGGCGGTGCTTACCCCCGCGGAGATGGCTGATACCCGGTTCGGGGAGGACCGCACCATCTCACCGCGCCCTGCTTCGGGCTACCGCCGGATCGGCCCGAACGCCCTTATCGCCGCCCCCTACCGAAGTCCGGCGGCCTATGCGGCGGGCGGACTGGTGGCGACGGCCGAGGACCTGCTTCGCTTCGACGCGGCGTTAAGCAATGGCAAGATCGTCAGCCGGCAAACGCTCCGGGGGATGACCACGCCCCGACACGGCCGATACGGCCTCGGCTGGCAGATCGTCACCGTCTTGGGCAAGCCGCAACGCAATCATACCGGCCAGCTGCCCGGCTTCGCCAGCCACATGGCACGCTATGACGACGGCACCCTCATCGTCCTCCTCAGCAACCTCGACAACGAGCCCGCCCAGGAGACCGCCTGCGACCTCGCCGCGCTTACCTTCGGCCTTGCTCCGTCGCCCCCGGGGACCCCTACCTGCCGCCGAGCGCGATGACCGCAACGAAAAGGCCCGGCGGTTTCCCGTCGGGCCTCCTCCCCTGTGCAACTCTTGGGCCGTGCCTATTCGCGGCTGCCCATGAAGCTGAGCAGGAAGGTGAACATGTTGACGAAGTCGAGATACAGGTTGAGCGCGCCCATGATGACGGTCTTGCCCATCATGTCGGTGCCCGCGACATGGAAGTACAGGCTCTTGATCTTCTGGGTGTCGTAGGCAGTGAGGCCGGCGAACAGCAGCACGCCGATGAAGCTGATCGCGAGCTGCATCGGGCCCGACTGGACGAACAGGTTGATGATCATGGCGATCAGCAGCCCGAACACGCCCATGATCAGGAAGGTGCCGAAGCCCGACAGATCCTTCTTGGTGGTGTAGCCCCACAGGCTGAGGCCGGCGAAGCCGGCCGCCACCGCGAAGAAGGTGGTGGCGATCGATTCGCCCGTGAAGACGAGGAAGATCGACGCCATCGACAGGCCCATCACCGTCGCGAAGGCCCAGAACAGAAGCTGCGCCGTCGCCGTGGACAGGCGGTGGATTCCGAAGCTCAGCACCAGGATGAACGCCAGCGGCGCGAACATGATCACCCAGCGCAGCGGACCTCCGCTGATGAGGACCTGCCGGCCCGTCTCGGAATTGGCGAACAGCAGCGCGACGATCCCGGTCAGCAGCACGCCCGAGGTCATATAGTTGTAAACCGACAGCATATAGGACCGCAGCCCCGCGTCGAAGGCGACGCCCTCCCGGCCGACGCCGGCGGTCGATGGCGCTGCGGTCACGCGCGGGTCAAACCCATTTGCCATTTGAACACTCTCCTTTGACGGCAAACCTTGCCGTTAGCCGCCAATATCGGGTGAATCGCCCCGCCTTTCAAGGAAAACCGGACTTGGGTCACGGCCTGTCCGCTCCTACAAGACCGCGATGCACCGGCTCTTCGTCGCCATCCGCCCGCCCGCCCCGATCCGCGAGCAATTGCTCGACCTCATGGAAGGCGTGAACGGCGCCAGTTGGCAGGACGAGGACCAGCTCCACCTAACCCTCCGTTTCGTTGGCGAAGTCGAACGCCATGTTGCCGACGATATCGCGGCCGAGCTCGCGACCGTCCGGCACCCGGGTTTCGAGCTTCGGCTCAACGGGATCGGCAGCTTCGAGCGGCGCGGGCAGGCAGTGACCTTGTGGGCGGGCGTGCTGCCCCACGGCCCATTGAAGGCGCTGCACAGGAAGGTGGACCAGGCGGTGCAGCGCGCCGGCGTCGAGCCGGACCATCGCGCCTATCTTCCGCACATTTCACTGGCGCGGCTCGGGCGCGCAGCCGGCCCGATCGCGACGCTCCTCGCCGCGCATGGAGGCGTGTCGAGCCCGCCATTCCGCGTCGACAGCTTCCGCCTCTACGAAAGCCGCCTGTCGCCGCAGGGCGCGCTATATTCGGTCGTCGAGCGCTACCGGCTCGACTGACGCCGGCCGCTAGCAGCGCACCCGATCGTCATAGCGGCGATAGCCGTCGCGATCGACGTAGAAGCAGCGGCCATAATCGTCGCGATACCAGCGCCGGTCGTTGTCCGCTGTTGCCGCGCCGATCAGGCCGCCCGCAACGGCGCCTACCGCAGCGCCCTCGCCGACGCCGACGCCGCCCACCACCGCGCCGACGCCCGCGCCTGCCGCGGCTCCGAGCGCGGCACCGGCGGCGGTCCGGCCGAGGGTGCGGTCGTGATAGCGATCGTCATAGCCGTATCGGTCGTAGGTTGTGCAGGCTGCCATCGATAGGCTGGCCGCGAGCGCGAGCCCGATCATTCCTGTGTTACGCATACGTCACCTCATCCACCACTGGTCGATCTGCCGATCATGCAGGCCCATGCCTACATCCCGGCTCGACATGTGCAGGAACGGAGGCCCGTCCGTTTCGTTCCGGCGCCAAAATCCGTGTTCGCCAGTCGGGTGCCGGCCAGCGTCAGACGCCCAGCTCCTGCAGCAGGCGGTCGGCCATGGCCGCGTAAGCCGCGCCGAACAACCGCAAATGCACCAATGCCGGAAACAGCTGATAGACGGACCGCCGCCCCCGCCAGTCCTGGTCCGGCTGGCCGTAGGCGTCCCAGAACTCAGGCGGCGGCGATGCGAACAGCGTCAGCATCGCCACGTCGACTTCCGCATGTCCATAATAGCAGGCGGGATCGATCAGCGCCGCTAGCTGCCCGTTCGCCACCAGAATGTTGCCGGTCCACAAATCGCCATGGAGGAACGAGGGCGGAGGTGCCGCGGGCAACAGCTCGGGCATCCGTTCGGCCAGCCGCTCCACCCGCCGGCGCCACGGCCGGTCGAGCACGCTTGCGGCCGCCACCAGCCTCTGCGCCGCCCAGAAGGACGGCCAATCGTCGGTCATCCGATTGTCGAGCGCCACCGAACCCAGCGCATAGTCGACGTGCCAGCCGTACCGGGTGCCCATGCACCGGTGAAGTCTTCCGACGGCCGCTCCGATCGCGGACCAGGCCGAGGGGCTGAACACTTGGTCGTTGGCGACGTGCTCGAGCAGCAGCACCCCCTCATGCTCGGCCTCTACCTTGGGCGAAGCAATGCCCGCTTCGGCCAGCGCGCGCAGCATCGCCGCCTCGGTGCCGATCGCCGGTCCGCCTTTGGCCACCGAGCGGCGGCCGTCGCCCCATTGCAGCAGCAGCACTTCCGACAGATCGCCGCCGGCCAGTCGCACCAGCCGGTCCTCCGGCAATCCGGCGAGCGCCGCCACGCGTCGAGAAAAACCGCTCATTCCGCCGCTTGCGCCGCGATCCTCCGCGCCAGTCCTTTGGCCCCCTCGGCGACGTCCGCCCAGGTCTCGTCGAAATGATCGGCCTCGCCATAATAGGGATCCGCGACCGCCTGGCCTTCGCGACCCTCGACATGATCGAGCAGCATCGACAGTTCGGCGGTCGCGTCTGCGGGTCGCAGCCGCCTCAGATTGGCGAGGTTTTGCCGGTCCAGCGCGACGATATGGTCGAAGCTTCGGAAATCCTCGGGTGTGACCTGGCGTGCCCTGAGGGCGGAGATGTCGATGCCGTTCTTCCTGGCTACGGCAACGGCGCGTGGGTCGGGCGGGTGGCCCAGATGCCAATCCCCCGTGCCGGCGCTGTCCACCTCGAGCGTGATGCCGAGCCTTTCCGCCTCCGCGCGAAGCGCGGCCTCGGCGAGCGGCGAACGGCAGATGTTGCCGAGGCAGACGAACAGGACGGACTTGGCCATCGGTGAACCTTGTTGCCAAAGCGCGCGCCTCTGCTAGCGCTGGACGGCGAACGGGACAACCGAGAGGATGTGAATGGCGAGCACCGGCAGCGGGGACAGCGATCCGGCGCCGGCCGCTCCCATCCGGGTCGGAGCCTATGCCTGGTACGCGCTGGGCGTGCTCGTGATCGTCTACGCGCTGAACTTCATCGACCGCCATATCCTGTCGATCCTCGCCGAGGACATCAAGGCGGACCTCAGGCTGGAGGACGCGCAGATCGGCTTCCTCTACGGCACCGCCTTCGCCGTCTTCTATGCACTGTTCGGCATCCCGTTGGGCCGCCTCGCCGACAGCTGGTACCGTGGCCGGTTGATGGCGATCGGCCTTGCCCTGTGGTCGGCCATGACCGCCGTATCCGGGTTCGCCAACAGCTTCGCGATGCTTGCGACCGCGCGCATCGGCGTCGGCATCGGCGAGGCGAGCGCTTCGCCGGCGGCCTATTCGATGATTTCGGATTATTTCCCGAAGGAGAGACGCGCCACCGCCCTGTCCATTTATTCGAGCGGCCTCTATATCGGCGGCGGCCTCAGCCTGCCGATCGGCGGCCTCGTGCTCAGCCGCTGGAACAGCACCTGGCCCGAAGCCGCCAATGCGCCGCTGGGCCTCGCCGGCTGGCAGGCAGCGTTTCTCGCCGTCGGCGTCCCGGGACTGCTGCTCGCCTTGTGGGTTCTGTCGCTGCGCGAGCCGCCGCGCGGGACCTCCGACGGCCTGCCGCAGCCCGTGGTACGGCCCGGCGCATGGGCAGGCTTCGGCAGGGAGCTGATCGCGATCCTGCCTCCGCTGACGCTGCTCAGCGTCGCTCGCCTCCCGGGCGAGCTCAAGGTCAACCTGCTGATCCTAGCCGGCGTGGTCGCTGCGGCCTTGAGCCTGATATGGCTAACCGGCGACGCGCCCCAATGGGCGGCCTATGGGCTCGGCGTCTACGCGGTCTTCTCATGGGTCCAGTCGCTCCGCCACCGCGACCGGCCCGCCTATCTGCTGATCTGGGGCACCCCCGTCACCGTCATGCTCGCGGTGGCGTTCGGAAGCATCAGTTTCATCACCTATGCGATGAGCTTCTGGACGCCGCCTTATGTGATGCGGACCTTCTACCCCGAGCCCACCGGCCCCGGCTTCTATCTCGGCGGCCTCAGCGGAGCGGAGGAAGTGGCGACCATCATCGGGTGGGGCGCCGCGTTGGCCGCCGCCATCGGCGTCATCCTCGGCGGCATCGTCGCCGACCTGTGGCGTCGGCGCCATCCCGCCGGCCGGCTCTGGGTGAACGGCCTTGCGGTGATCCTGCCCGTGCCCCTGGTGGCGGTCATGTTCACCACCGGCGAGCTCGGCATCTTCTATCTTCTGTTCCCGTTCGCGCACCTGCTCAGCTCGTGCTGGGTGGGCGCCGCGGTGGCCAGTCTGCAGGATCTGGTGCTTCCGCGGATGCGCGCGACGGCGGGCGCGACCTACATTCTCGGCACCACCATGGTGGGCCTTGCACTGGGCCCTTATTTCGCCGGCAAGATCGCCGATGTGGCACAGAGCCTCAGCGCGGGCATTTTCGCGCTTTATGCTGTCGCCCCGTTCACCCTGCTTGCGCTGTGGCTCGCTTCCCGCCGTGTCGCCGAGCTCGAAGCTTCCAAAGTGGAGCGGGCGCGCAATGTGGGTGAGCCGATCTGATCCCTAGCGGAACGCGCCGCAGGCGATCCGGCCGCCGCTGTTGCCCGAGGGATCCGATCGGCCGTCATCGGCCTGCGCGTGGATCACCAGCGCCGCCCCGTCGCGGTCCAGCATTTGCGAGATGTAGGTGCGCGCTATCATATATTCGAGTGCGCCGCGCCCATCGGTCCCTACCATCACATTGGGCAAATCGCCCAGATGCATTCCCGCCGGATTGTCCTTGCCGTGCTGGCGGCTGGTCGGGTTCCAATGCGGGCCGGCGCTGCTGAAATCCGGCGGCGAGCAGCGACCAATAGTATGGACATGAGCGCCGTGCGCTCCGCTCGGCAAACCGGCCACCTCGATCCGCACCCTGATGCTGTCGCCGACCTGAAGCGCGCTTGCCGTGCCCCTGCCTCTCCCCGCGGCGTCGCGGAGCAGCGCGGTCGCCGGCGCGGGTGCAGCGGCGCCGCTGCGAACGACAGGAGGATCGGCGGCAAAGGTGTCGCAGGCGGCGAGCGGCAAGGCCGCCAGTCCGCCGAGCAAAAGGGTCAACGGCTTCATCGTCTGTTCTCCATACCCGTTCGCGTGAACGAGCCGGAAGCGAAACAGTTCAGTCAATCCGGCTGCCGGTCCCCCCGTCCCACGCCATGCCAGCGCAGTCCCGCTTCCTCGGCGTCCTCGGGGGGATAGACGTTGCGCAGATCGACCAGGATGGGCTGAGCCATGGCTTTGCACAGCCGCCTGAGGTCGAGCGCGCGGAGCACGTCCCATTCGGTCACCAGCACCACCGCGTCCGCTCCCTCGGCGGCTTGATACGGGCTTTGGAAAAACTCGACCTCCGGCATCAATGGCCGCGCCTGCTCCATTCCCTCCGGATCGTAGCCCCGCACTGTGGCACCCGCATCCTCAAGCGCCTGGACGATGCTCAGCGAAGGGGCCTCGCGCATATCGTCGGTGTTGGGCTTGAACGTCAGCCCGAGCAACGCCACCGTCTTGCCTCGGGCGTCGCCTCCCAGAGCCTGGATCACCTTGCGGCCCATCGCCCGCTTGCGGGCTTCATTGACCTTCACCACCGATTCGAGAATTCTGAGCGGCGTCTGGTGATCCTCGGCGGTCTTCAGCAGGGCGACCGTATCCTTCGGAAAGCACGAGCCGCCATAGCCCGGTCCGGCGTGCAGGAACTTGGCTCCAATGCGATTGTCCAGCCCGATCCCCCGCGAGACGTCCTGCACGTCGGCACCGACCGTCTCGCACAGATCCGCCATTTCGTTGATGAAGGTGATCTTCGTGGCGAGGAAGGCATTGGCTGCATATTTGGTCAGCTCGGCCGTGCGCCGACTGGTGAAGATCAGCGGCGCCTTGTTGAGATAGAGCGGGCGGTATACCTCGCGCATGATCTCCGCGGCTTCCTCGCTGTCGGTGCCCACGACGATGCGGTCGGGGCGCTTGAAATCCTCGATCGCCGCGCCTTCGCGGAGAAACTCGGGATTGGACACCACCCATGCCTGTGCATCGGGCGCGGTTTCGCGGATGATCCGCTCGACCTCGTCGCCGGTCCCGACCGGCACGGTCGATTTGGTCACGATCACCGCCGGCTTCCGCAGCGCTTCGGCGATTTCCTTCGATGCTCCGAACACATAGCTGAGATCCGCATGGCCGTCGCCGCGCCGTGACGGAGTGCCCACGGCGATAAAGATCGCGTCCGCCTCACCGACGGCCGGGGCCAGATCGGTTGTGAAGGAGAGGCGGCCGCCGCGAACATTCCGCTGGATGATCTGCTCCAGCCCCGGCTCGAAGATCGGCATCGACCCGCAGGTCAGCGCGTCGATCTTGGCACCGTCCTTATCGACGCAGGTCACGTGGTGGCCGAAATCCGAGAAACAGGCTCCGGATACCAGCCCGACATAGCCGGTCCCGATCATCGCAATGCGCATGGAAAATCCCTGGGGTGATGAAATTCGGCTGGCTTAGCAAAGCGCCGCCCTCGCGAACAGCTTCCATGGCCGGAATGGTCACGCCGCTCCGGACCCGGCTCCACCCGCCCGACCGCTTCCGCCAAAAGAAAGGAGCCGGTCCATCAGGACCGACTCCCTCCTTCACCATCTTGCTGCCGGCCGCCGGAGCGGCCGAGGCCAAGATTACATGCCCGAACCCGGACCGAAGGTGATTTCCACGCGCCGGTTCTGCGGCTCGCGGACACCGTCGGCGGTCTCGACCAGCGGACGGCTTTCGCCGAACGCCTCGGTGGTCATCGCACCGTCGGGAACGCCGCGGCCGGCGAGGTACGAACGGACATTGTCCGCACGACGCTGCGACAGGCCGACGTTGTACTGAGCCGAGCCCGACTTGTCCGCATGGCCGGCGAGCACGACCTGCGCCTGGCCCGTCGTCTGGTAAGCCGAGGCGGCGTTGTCGAGGATCGCGGCCGCCTGCGGCGTGATCTCGTCCTTGTCCCAGTCGAAGAACACGATGAACGGACCGACCATCTGCGGCGGCTCAGGCGGCGGCGGAGGCGTCGGCGGAGGCGGAGGCGGAGGCGGAGGCGGCGGAGGCGGAGGCGGCGGAGCGGCGCCGAAGTTGAAGATGATGCCGCCCAGCAAGCTGTGCGAACGCAGCCGCGATTCGACCTCGACGCCGTTGACGAGCACGGTGCCCACATTGTCGACGTTGAACAGCCGGTACTTCAGCTGCACGTCGATGTTGGGCGTCAGCGGCGCACGAATGCCGGCGATCGCCTGCCACGCCAGCTTCGTGTCGCTGTCGTCCATGAACGGCTCGACATTGTCGAACACCCGAAGGTTGTTGTGCTTGACGCGGGCGAGACCGACGCCGCCGCCGACGAAGCCCTGCAGGCCATTGTCGCTGCCGAAGTCGAGCATCACGTTCAGCATGGCGCTGAGCGACGTTATGTTGCCTGCACCATGCGGCCATTGCTTGAACGGCGTGCGGGGCAGATCGACGGAGTTGTGAATGCTGTCGACGTGGGCCTTCTTATAGGAGATTTCTGCCTCGACCCGGGCGCCGCCCAGATCGTAGCCGGCGAACAGCGCCCCGTCGTACCCGAAATCATGATCGACGTTGATGAGGTCGTTGCCTGAGACGACGCCGTCGCCATCCAGGTCGTCGCCTTCAGCACCCCCCAGATCGTAATCCGTGTCCTCGACGATCATGCCCCCGAATTCGCCGCCGACGTACCAGGCGCCATCGCGCGCAAGTGCCGGAGTCGCGAGCACGGTGGATGACAGCGCCACAACTATGGCGAGCTTCCGCATAAATCTTTCCCCTTTCTTTTCGCGTTCCAACGGGAACGACCTTGAACTCAATACGGTAAGCGGAGTTTCCGCGCAAGCACGCTTATCCCCACATCTGTTGCCGAAATGCCTCAGCTCATGGTGAACTCACACGCGGGGGCCCCTCGTCAGACGCCCGTCCAACGACATCTGCCGCTGCCGGTTTCACGCCGGCGCACAGATTCGTCATTCAATCAGGCCGTGTGACATTAATGTCGCAATCACGCCGTTGATGGCAGCCCTGGCTTCTTCATCAATAATCGTTCCGCCAGAGGGACTTGGCACATTCGGCTGGCGCGTGCCCACGACCTGCAGGCCGCCGACCACCAGCGCCGTTGCCGGCAGTTCGCCGACGCTCCAGCCGGTACCGTCAAAGTGGATCCAATGGCCGCCAACTTTGTCCCAGGCGAGCATCCCCGGTACCGGCGCGACAAACCGCCATCCGCCGTCGGTCCACACCGCCAGCTGGCCGGCCTTGCCGCTCCAGGCGCCGGTCGGCGCCCCCGCGACGACCCAGCATTGGCCAGGCGCCGGCGTGGGAGGGGGATCGGCCAGCAGCGGTCCTTCGATGGCGGCATGCAGCGCCGCATCTATCCTGACCAGCGCTTCGTTGTGGAATAATTCCTTCTGCGCCTGGCCCGGCAGGATGAAGGGCAAGGCGAAACGCGGCGTATCGCTCATAAGGCGCTCCCAATTGGTGATCGTTAGGCGTCGCTAGAGGGTGAAGTCCGCGATAGCCTCGCGTGAGCTCGTCAGGGTTCCGGCCTGGCGGACCCGCACCGACAGACTGCCCGACAGCCCGTCCGCCGTCTGCTGCGACACCGTATAGACATAGGAGGGCTGCTCCAGCTCGACGACGCGCTCGAAGGCGGGGCCGCTCAGGGTAAGCCGATAAGCCTCGCGTTCCTCGCCCAACGGCGTGTCGCTCCCGCTCAGCCAGACCCATCCGCTCCGGCTTCGCCTCGCCCAGCGGATTGCGATGTCGCCGGAGCTTTCCCGCCTGGCGCTGAGATGCACAGGCGACGGCGGCCGCAGCTCCTCCCCCGTCACCACCACGGCCGCCTCGGCCGGTGCTTCATCGCCGATGCCGCTGGCCAATAGCCGGGCCTCGCCGCCGAGCGCCGCCATCGGCGGCTGGACGATCGCCAGCGCCCTCGGCTCGATCAGCACGAAATGCTCGCCGGCTTGATGCCCGCCTGCCGCCCATTCGGTACCGCGGCGCCCGCGCACCAGCCGCGACAGCCGGAACCGCCGCTCCGCTAGCGGCTCGGCCACGCCGAACTGGATCAGCTCGTTCCCGAGCAACGCCAGGTTCGCTCCTGCGGCCAAAGCGGCGTCGTTGCGCCCCTCGAGCCACATTCCGTCGTTGAGCAGCTCGACCTCGACAGACCCTGTCGTATCGATCAGCGCTGCTTGTCCGTCGATGAGCGCGGTAACGGCGGTCCCCAGCACCGCGGGAGCCGCAGTCGGCCCCGCCTCCTGCCAGCTGGCGCCGCCATCGAAGCTCGCCAGCAGCGCCGCCCGTCGCCAGCCCGGCTCCGCCCCGGCCGCGGCGACAAGCAAATGCGGCTGCTCGGCAGGCAGGATGTTGGCGAGCGGCAGGTCGAGCAGCCGCACCGTGGTCGGCCCATGCAGCAGGTCCGGATGTCCGAGCGATCGGCCGGCACTCGCGTCCGCATCTCCTATCGCCTGCCCGCTTTCCACCCGCACCAGCTCAAGGCTCACCACCATGGCGTGCAGCGTCCACCGCTCGACCTTCCACAGGCCGGGCATTTCGGCGATCCGTACGTGCGCCCCGGGTCGCACTGCGCTCCGGCGCGACGGCACGTGGAGCTTGGCGGTTCCCCGTCCCGCCCACAAAGCGGCCAGGCGCCGCTCGGCAATCGCCTTGGCCGAGCCGGCCGCGAGCACCGCCGGCAGCGCCAGGCGCTCGGCGAGCTGGGCCGGTCCGCCGCGGGTCGCGCGCTGCAGCCCGGTCTGGTAATCCCGTGCCGGATCGTAATAAGCGATGCTCACTTCGGCGGCGACGCTCCCCGCCGCACGCCGCACGAACTCGGCGCGCCCGCCGGCTTCGCCCGCGCCGGCCGCTCCGGCCTCATCTGGTCCCAGCGAAATCGCCGCGCCGCGCGACCCCGAGACTCTCAGCCGAGCGCCATCATCCCCGAGCGACAGCGGCGCGACATCGCCGAGCGCCTGCACGGCCGCCCGCACGCTGTCCCCGCTGGCGGCATAGCCGGCGACCGGCGGAGTTCCGGCATCGGCGATCTGGCCATCGCTCAGTTCCTGCGCGATCTCGCCGATCGCCACCGGCGCCGCGTCCGCCTCGACCTCGAAGGTCAGCGACGGGATGCGATTGCCGTAATCCTCAAGCTGAAAATCCTCGAACAGGGCATAGGCAATGCCGCGGAATGCCGGCGTCTCCTCCTCGACGGCCGCGATCAGCGGGTCGACCGGCTGGTCCTCGCCGCCGCGGTAGAGCCGGTACAGCGTCGCGCTCTTGAAATCCCCCGCCGCCCCGCGCAGCAGCTTCCCGTCAGCCCAGATGCGGTGGATGTCGCGCACGCGCCGCCCCGACAGCGCGACCGCGAACGAGGCCGAATAGCTGTAAAGCGTCGTGCTCGGCTTGCCCTTGCCGCCGCCGCTGGTCGATTCATGCTCCTGCAGGTCGGTCGCCCAGATGACCGTCCCGGCCACCCGCATGGTGCCGAAGATCTTCGCGATCGCGGTGCCGTACGAGCTGGTCTGGACCGTGAGGTCGCCCAGGCGCGGCCCGTGCCTGCCCTTCGGCTTGAAGATGCGGGCGTCGATCTGCTGCCCGACGACAGCGCCGATCAGGCCGCCGACGGGCCCGCCGACGGCCGTCCCCACCGCGGTCAGCACCAAGGTCGCCATTGCTCCGGCCCCTTACTGGATTGCGCGCGCCGCCGGCTCCGGCAGGCCGGCTTCATGGTCCCGGTGGCGCCAGGCCGACAGCACCGGCCAGGGCACCGGCCCGGGCACCTCGACCACCCTGCGCAGCCGCATGTCGGCGTGGAGGTAGCCACCGGGAGTCAGGATCACGACGTGGAGCTGCGCCGGGCCCGGCTGGACCAGCAGCAGATCGCCCTCTCCGGCCTGCGACGGGGCAAGCCGAATGAAGCCGGCTTCGTCGAACTCGCCATTCACTTGGTCGGCATCGCCGGACCGAAGGCAATAATCGCTCCGCACGTCCGCCGGTCTCGCTCCCGTCGCCATTGCCGCCACTCCTATGCAGTCCAGCCCCGATTCCGGCGATCGTCCCTGCGGCCGGAAGCGCACGCCGACCAGCGCCCGCGCCCGCGCGACGATCTCGTCTTGCTTGCTCATCAGGCGCCCGGGTAGCGCGTCAGCAGGTCGATCCCGGGCAAATGCGGCTCGCCGCGAAAGTTGAGGACGTTGCCGAATCGGGCGGCGCAGGTGGCGAGCCTTTTGTCGCACCCTTCGCTGATCTCGACCAGGTCGCCGACGGCGGCCGGGAAGTGCGGCGGCTCGCGCAGCGTCAGCCGCGTTCCGTTCGAGCCCAGCACGGCAGTCTCGAGCCCGCTGTTCACCCCCGAAATCCAGCGCAGCCGGCCATAGCCATAAGCATTGCCCGGCGCCGCACTCGTCACCTCCACGACATCCTCATCGATGATCGCCGCAAGCCGCGTCACGCGTACGCGCGCGGCCATGTCGACCCGGCACCTCTTGTCGCCGAGCTCGGCGCGGCATTCGGGCGAGGTCTGCTCGACCACCGGCCGCTCGAGCAGCGCGGTCGGGCCCCGCAGCTCCGCGGAGAACCGGTTGCCTTCGATCTGGACGTCGCCGAGCTCGCCGCGCGCGAGCGGCAGCTGCTCGCCTTGCGGATCCTGCCAGTCCACCGCGAAGATCCTCACCGCCGCCCCGTCCCACCGCCCCGCGCCGAGATCGGCCTCGGTGATCGCCGCGCTGGTCAGCGCCCCCGCCACGTCGAGCGTATCGGGATCGAAGCCGTCCGACAGCGCGATCGCCGACGGCAGCATGCCCGGCGCGGCCCGATAGGTGAGATGGCCGATCGCCAGATCGCGGTCATGGGTGGTGAAGCCGATCGCTATCCCGTCGCGCCGTTCCAGGCGCCAGCAGAAAGTGAGGCTGGTAAGGTCCGCATCGACGATGCTCATGCCTCGCGCACCTCGATCAAGGGTACGCTTGCCGCCTCGCCGGCTTCGAAGGTCGCGCGGCTGAGGCTCAGCCGGTCCTCGGCGAAGCGCACCGGCACGTCGAACCGGTAGCCGGCCCGCACCTCGGCGCCGGCCTCGGGCGGATCGTCGAACCGCACCAGGCCCCTTGCAGCGAGGGTCCAGCCGGTCGCCCGCTCGACGCCGTCGACCGACACGCGCACGCTGGCGACGATCGGTCGCGTGATGCGCCGCACCTGGCTTTCATAATGTTTCACCAGCGCGAACTCGGTCCGGGAGCCGTCGCCAAGCCCGATCGGCTGGTCGGCGGCGCCGGGCTCCCCGGTCATGCCGTTCGAACTATGGTCGTACGGGTCCTCGAACCGGAACGCCACCGCCGCTCCCCGCCGCGCCCGGAAGAAGGCGACAAGCTGCTGGAGCTCCGCCACGCCCCGCACCCCCGGCCCGGCATCGAACCGCATCCGCGCGTCCGCCCAGTCGCTGTTGCGCTGCTCGGCCCCCGCAGCGGTCGTCACCACCGCGGTCGAAAATGACGGCTCGACGCTCGCCTCGCGCCCCAGCGCCACTGGAAAGCGCACGTCCTCGAATGCCTCCACGTCCCGTTCTCCCAACCCGAACCAGGTGAAGCCGTCCCGCAGCACCTGTGGCACCGCCCACACGAACACCTCGGCGCTGCCGCGCGCGAAGCCCGCCTCGGCGGCCGCCGCGATCGCCCTCCACTGATGCTTGTCCTCCGGCCGCAGCACGAAGCCTGCGAAATAATGCTGTTCGTCCACCGGATAGCCGAGCCGGGACGTCGCTTCCGCGACGCCGCGCGCGGTCGCCGCGCCATTGCCCGCCGTCACCCAGTCATAATCTTCGAGCTGCAGCACATCGAACGCCGGCGCCGCCCACCCGGTCGGGACGTTCGCCCGTTTCACCTCAGGCGCTCCGAGCACCGTCGGCAAATAGACCAGCAGCAAGGTCTCGGCGCCCGGCGCCTCGTCCCGCACCGCGGCGCACAGGGCCGCCGTGGAACCCGCCAGCACCGCGCCCGCCGCATCGAGCGTCGCCTGCTGCGCGGCGTCGAGCGGCGCCCGCACGTCGGGGATCGAAACGGGCGCGAAGGCCGCGACCGCGGCCTCGTCGTACAGGCAGATCCGACCGTCCGCCGTCACCCACCACCACGGCTCGCCGACCTGGAACCGCACCGCCGCGCCGGCGTCGCGCGCGATCGCGACGAACGCCCTTCCCACCGCCTGCAAATAGCCCATCGCGCCGGCATGGGCCGGCGACAGCAGCGCCGAGGGCGGCACCCAGCCGGTCAGGGCGGGCTCGCCATTCTCCGCCCGCTGCTTCCAGTCGTTCCAGCAATGGGCGTCGAACAGCTCGTAGGACAGCGACAGGATGATATCCAAGCCCAGCGCCTTGGCCCGCGCCACGAAATCGCAGTGCCAGGCAGCGCAGGCGACGTTGAGCGCGCTGCCGGCGAGGCTCACATAGAGCCCGCCGCTATGCGGCTCGAGCCGGAAATAATGGCTCATGCCGACATAATGGTTGATCGCCCGGCGGTAGCCGAGCTGGACCATGTTCCGCAGCAGCCGCGCCGGCGTCAGATGGTAGCAATCGTCATAGCCGCTCGCCATCCGCAGCGCGTGCTCCGGCACCAGGGTATCGCCGATCGCCAGCACCGATCCCGGCCCGTCGCACACGATGTTGCTGGCTTCGAGCCAGGCTTCCGCCGGCCCCGCCAGCGGCTCATCCAGCCGGGTATATCCGGGCGGCACCAGCGACACGAACATCCGGTCGATGTCGCCCGCCCATACCTGCACCCCTTCGAACGGGAACAGGAAACCGCCTTCGATCGCGCCGAAGTCGAGCCGCACCACCGCATCATCCGGAACGCCCTCGGCATAGTTCCACAGCCGCACATACCAGCTGCGCGGCGTCCCGTTCGCCTCGCGCCCCTCGATCGTCAGCGTCGGCCCGTCGACCGCATCCAGCCCCTTCAGGCCCTGGCTCCGCCACCGGAAGCTCAGCCGGCAGCCGCGAAAGTCGCGACTCGTCTCATAGGCGAGCAGCGGATGGTCGAACCGGTCCTCCGCCTCCCAGATCAGCCCGGCCAGATCGTCCGCCCGGTAGAACACCGCATCGACCCGCAGCGAATTCGGTTCGGTCGTCACCACGCTCGCCATCATCGGCCGCGGAAAATTGACGGACCACAAACGCGCGTCGAACCTTTTCACATGCCCGGCCTGCTTCGCTGCCCCGGCCGGCGCCAGCCAATGTCCCATCTCGTTCCTCCTCGGGAATCCGTCTAGGCTGGCGCGCATGCTCGTTCGCACCGTCCTCGCCGCGGCCGCGTTATCCGCCGCCTTGGCCGCCGCACCCCCGGAGCCCGCTCGCTGGGAGGTCGCCGGTACCGCCAACCTCGACGGATGCCCCGGCGTCATCGTCTTCTTCAAGACGGGCTCGAGCACACTGTCGGAGGAAGCGAAAACGCTTCTTGACCAGCACTTGCCCTGGATGCGCGACATGGTGGTCGCCGGCGCCTGGCTAGAGGCGAACGCCGCGATCGATCACACGGAGGCACAAAGCGGATACCGGCACCTCGCACGTCGGCGCGGCGAAGCCGTCCGCGCCCATCTCGCAGCGCGTGGCATCGATCCGCTCCACGTTCGCGTCCAGGATCGGGGCGCCAGCCGGCCGCTGGTTGCGCCGAAGGGCAAGCAACTCACCCGGCGAGAACTGGATCAGAACCGGTTCGTGAATGTGGCACCACTCATGCCCCGGAAGGTTTTTCAGATATTCTTTCCGCCCGGCGGCCCGATCTGCTGATCAATCCTCCACCCGCATCAGCGCCTGCCTGACTGCCCGCGCCACCTGCCGGCTCGACCGCTCGAGCGCCCGCGGCTCGGCGCCTTCCGGGGCATTGATATGTATGTTCATCCTGATCTCGCGGAGGCCGGAGCCGCTGCCGGTCTCGACCCGGCCGCTCGCGGTCGGCACGAACAGCTCCGGCCCGCGCTCGCCGACTCGGTAAGCCCGCCCCGGAGCCACCGGGCCGCCGTCGGCCCGCCCGGGCGCGCCGAGCAACGCCATCAGCAGCTGCGAGCCGAGCGCCGCCAGGCCCGAGCCGCCGCCGCCGCTCCCGGCGATCGCCGCGATCCCGCTCCGGATCGAGGCGGCCGCGATCTCGGCCATCGCCGACAGGGCGATCTTCTTCAGATCCTCGAAGCCGAGCTTGCCGGTCCGCACCGCCCGGCTCAGCGCATTCTCGATCGCCCGTCCGGCCGCGTCGACGCTCTGCGCCAGCGGCCCTTCCAGCTGCCCGCGCATCTCGGCGACGTCGCGCGCGAAGCCGCTCGTGTCCGCCCGCACGCTGACCACCAGCCGCTCGATTTCCTCGTCCATAAATCCTCCCTGCGATTGCTGGGGAGGGGGACCGCGCCAAGCGCGGTGGAGGGACCCTCCCCGTCAATCCGGAAACAGCGCCACCAACCGCTTCAAATCATCCCCCGACGCCGCAACCGGCTCACCTCCGGCCAGCGCCTCGAGCACCGCCGCCAGCTCCGCCGGCGTCGCCCGCCAGAACTCGTCCGGCCGCCACCCCAGCAGCGCCCCCGCAACGCCGGCGAGCCGCGCCGCCGCCTCGCTAAACACGCCGCTCATGCTGAGCCTGTCGAAGCACCCTGCAGGATCTGCGTCAGCAGCACCTTCAGCACCGGCGTCGTCCTGGCCAGCCCGGCCTCGGCGATCGCCGCGCCGATCTGGTCGCGCGTGCAATGCGCCGGCCGCTCGGCCACGCAATGCCAGAACAGGGCCGCCATCTCGCCGAGCTTCAGGCCGCCGTCCGCCGCCCGCTCGACCAGGGCGAACAACGGCCCCAATTCCTCCTCCGCCGCGACCAGCGCCGCAAAGCTCGGCCGCAGCACCAGCGTCTCGCCCGCCACGCTCAGCGCCGCCTCCCCCCGCGCCGGGTTCGGGCGGGTTCCGGCCGCCGCCCTCGCCGCGCTCATAGCGTCACCACCGGCCCGGAACTTTCCAGGCTCAAGGCGTAATTGCGCTCGCCATTATAGTCGCCGCTATAGTCGAGCCGAGTGACCAGGAACCGGCCGCGCAGCCGCTCGCCGCTCTCGAAGCTCAGCTCGTATTCGTCGATCGCGCCGGCGAGCGCATTGCTCTTGAGCCGCGACTCGGCCGCCGAGCCGGTGAAGATGCCGCTCGCCGCCACCGAAACCGACCGCACCCCCGCCCCCGACAGCAATTCGCGCCACCCGCCCGAATCCTTGGAGGTGACGTTGACCGCCTCGCCGTTGACCGACATCTGCGTCGTCCGCATCCCCGCGACGGTCGCGAAAACCGGCGGCTCCGCACCGTTTCCGACCTTCAGCAGAAAGGCGCTACCCTTCTCCGCGCTCATCTGATATTCTCCTTGCCATCAAGCTCTTGCGTGGGAATTCGGCATGATTTCACTTGCGCTTGCATCTGCCCTGCTCGCGTCCGCGGCAGGCGCTCCGTCCACTGCCCAGCCGCTTCGGGTCTATTCGACCTGCGTCGAGGGGCTGATCCGCACCAAGCTCGGCGAAAAGCTCGACGCGGCGGCCTTCGAAGGCCAGCTCGCCGGCGCCTGCCCGGCCGAGGCGGCCGCCTATCGCAGCGCCCTCATTCAGAAGGAGCTGTCCTACGGGACTCGCAAGGCGGACGCCGAGAAAGCCGCGGCCGACGAGATGACCGCCTATCTGGTCGACATGAAGAAGCTCTACCGGACCGAGCTCGCCCGCGCTCAGCCGCCCGCCGCGGCGGCGCCCGTGGAGGTCGCCCAGCAGGCCCCGACCGGCAACTAGCCCGCCAGCATCCGGGCCCGGTATTCGATCGTTCCCGCCCAGCCTCCGCAGGGCTCCTTGACCGTTCTGCTGCGCACGAAGCGCAACGTGACCACGCGCCACCCGGCGATCTCGCTGCCGAGCCCGTCCAGCGCCGCCTCGGCCGCCGCCATCAGCGCGGGCAGCCGGCCCGCCCGTTCGCCGGCGTCCCTGACGATCACCGCCAGCCGGACTTCGCGGCCCTCGCCGTCCTTGTGGCTCCAGTCGCTTTCCGGCCCGCATTCGACGATGGCATAGGGGAAGGCGGCCTGCAGCGGCGGTCCGTCATAGACGCCGCCGATGCCGTCCGCATTCTGCAGCGCCGCCAATGCCGCCGCCTGAAGCTCCGCCGCCGCCCCGCTCATTCGGTCCTCCTTCGTCCGTGTCCGGTCTTTGGGAGCGGGAGCAGCGCCAGGATCAGCCAGCGCAGCCGCGGATCGAGCGCGAATCGCCTCGCGATGCCGCGCCCGGACAGCAGGATTGCTTCGCGATCCGCCGCCGCCTTGATCCCCTTGGGCAGCTCCGCACCGGCCCGTTCGGCCAAATCCGCCGCGAGCTCCGCCGCGCGCCGCTCGCCGGCGCGCCGCCCGAGATCGAGCAGCCGCTGGAACAGGATCCGCTCCTTGGTCACGCGACCCGCAGCCGCCGCCACGGCCGCCACAGCGCGGTCACCGCCGCCGGCGGGCCCGAATCGTCCGCCCGCTCGCGATGCGCGTAGCAATGGGCCGCCAGCCGCAGCATGCCCTGCCGCAGCGCTCCGGGCAGCTCCGGCCAGTCCGTCGCCAGCCCCGCCTGATAGGCGACGCGCACCCGCTTCGCCTCGCCCACCTGCGTCACCCGGACCCAGCCGTCGCCGTTCGCGTCGATGTCGACCGCATAGCTGCCGGCGGCGAGCGCGCTGGCGGCGCCGTCGGGCGGGAGCGCTTCGACCGCGGTGATCGCGAGCACCGGCGTTGCCGCCAACCGCTTCCAAGCCGCGCTGGCGGGGACTAGCTCGCTGAAGCCGCGCGCCAGCAGCGCCCGTCCGGTAAACTGTTCGCACAGCTCCGCCGCGGCGCCGACCAGCCGCTCGATCAGCGGGTCCTCGCCGGCAAGCTCGACCCGCAAATAGGCCTTCGCCTCCGCCACGGCCGCGGCCGGGACCTCGATCGGATCCCCGCTCAGCATGGCCCGGCCTCCGCCGGCATATAGGTGTGTTGCATCGCCCGCCTCCTCACATGCTGATCGCCGCCCGCGCGGCCATCCACGCGCGCAGGCTCGCCCGCGCCGATGCCGTCAGCGGCCCGTCGCGCATCGCCAGCGCGTAGAGCCGGATGCTGCTGAACGAGGCGCCGGAGCTCGACGCGCCGATCGTGACGCCGGCGGTCGCCGCCGAGCCGTAATCGGCAATGACCGGCGCGCCGGCGTTCACCGTCAGGCTGCTGGCCGCGCCGCTGTGGAGCTCGGCAATCACCTCGTTGGCGCCGAGCACGGGCTCGCTGTTGGTCGTCGCCGAGCCGGTGCCGCTGAACAGCCGCAGCGCCGCCGACGCGCCGAACTGCTGGAGCACGCCGGCATTGACCGTCACTCCGCCCAGCACGTGCCGGTTGGCGCCCCAGCCGACCTGGCGGAGCGCGCAGATCCGCTCCCACGGCTGCGGCAATGCGAATCCGGCGCGCAGGAAATCGTCGATCCCGTCGCATTCGAGATAGTGGCGGCCGTTCGAATCCTGCCGCAGCACCGGCCGTGCGGCGGCACTGGCCTGGACGGCATGGTTGCCGTTGCCGGAGCGGTCGGCGAGCAGCCCGACCGGATCGCCCACCGCCGCCGGCAGCGTGCCTGCGGCATCCTGCCACACCTGGCCCGGCGCCGGGTCGTACAGCGCACCCAGGGTCCCGCCGGGAAAGAGCTGCACCGGATCGAAGGCCGCGCCCCGCCGCCGCAGCGCCAGGTCGAGCGCGATCCCGAGCGCCGACATCAGTAGAGCGCCACGATGTCGGCCGCGGTGGTGCCGGTCGCGCGCACGTAAAGCGCCCGGAACGGCAGCACCGATCCGGCCGGCACGTTCTTGAACAGGACGTCGGCGCCGCCGCCGGCGCCGCGCATGCTGATATGGCCGCCGGTGCCGACGAACAGCGCTTTCGGCACATCCGCCAGCGCGTTCGAATCGTGCGGCGCCACCGCCGCCGCCCGCGTCGCCGGCGCCGACACGCTGTCGGCCAGGTTGCTGAAGCTGTCAGCCATTCCATGTCTCCCGAAAAAGATTGCGCCGCACCGGCAAGGGG
>DASZDE010000056.1:0-6099 GCA_035942355.1 Allosphingosinicella sp.
GCCCTGATCGGCGTCGCCTTGCTGTTCGATTTCCTGAACGGCCTCCACGATGCCGCCAATTCGATCGCGACGGTGGTGTCGACACGGGTGCTGCGGCCGCACGTCGCGGTGGCCTGGGCCGCCTTCTTCAACTTCATCGCCTTCCTGTTCTTCGGCCTCCACGTCGCGGAAACCGTCGGCAAGGGCATCATCGACGCCGATGTCATCAACCCGGCGGTGATCTTCGGCGCCTTGATGGGCGCGATCAGCTGGAACGTGATAACCTGGGTGCTGGGCATCCCGTCGAGCAGCAGCCACGCGCTGATCGGCGGCCTGATCGGCGCCGGCACCGCCAAGGCGGGGCTGGCGGCGATCGTCTGGTCGGGCGTCACCAAGACCGCGGTCGCGATCGTGCTGTCGCCGAGCATCGGCATGCTGGTCGCCTTGCTGCTGGTGCTGGTCACGTCGTGGATTTTCCGCCGCGTCAATGCCCAGTTCGCCGACCGCGTGTTCCGCCGGCTCCAGCTCGTGTCGGCCGCGCTCTATTCGCTCGGCCATGGCGGCAACGATGCGCAGAAGACGATGGGCGTGATCGCCGTCCTCTTATTCTCGCAAGGGATGCTCGGCGACACCTTCTTCGTGCCGTTCTGGGTCGTGCTGACCTGCCAGGCGGCGATGGGCCTCGGCACCCTCATGGGGGGCTGGCGGATCGTCCACACGATGGGATCGAAGATCACCCGCCTGACTCCGCATCAGGGCTTCTCGGCCGAGACCGGTGGGGCGATCATGCTGTTCTCCGCGACCTGGCTCGGCATTCCGGTGTCGACCACCCACACCATCACCGGCTGCATCGTCGGCGTCGGCGCCGCCCGGCGCGCGTCCGCGGTCCGCTGGGGCGTTGCCGGCAACATCGTCGTCGCCTGGGTGATCACGCTCCCCGCGGCGGCCGCGATCGGCGCCTTGTTCTACTTCGCCGCCGCGGCAGCCGGCTGAATTCCCGCCCGCCCGCGTCGGCCAGCCTAGTAAGCCGGTTCGAGCAGCCCCTCGATGACGTGGTGCTGGACCACCGCGTTGAGCCGGTCGACTGCCCGGTAGGTGAGGTGGTCGATCACCCGCGGCGGCAGCGCGGCGGCATATGCATGCGTCACCTGGAGGTCGTGGTGCAGCGCGTTGGTCGCGTCGGGGGCGTCGACCCCGATCACCAGCACCGGCCGTGCCTGGTTCGACCGGTTGGCGGTGCCGCGGTGGATGGTGAGCGCCGAGCGTGCCGAGATGTCGCCGCGCTGCGGCATCTTCTGGACCATGCGTGCCTGATAGCGCGGCCACAGCGCGCGCGGCGGGAACATGCCCTTGGCGCAGCCCTCGAACTGGTCCCATTGCGTGCCGAGCGCGATCTCGAACGGCCCCATCTCCGGCACCGTGTCGACCGCGCTGAGGTTGAAGGCGAGCGAGTTGAGCCGCCGCCCCTTGGTGGTCGCTTCCGGCACCGGGAAGTCGCGGTGCCAGGGCTGGTCGGCGGCGCCGGGGAAGGGGATGTCGAAACCGACCTCGACTACCTTGTACTCAGGCCCGAGCACCGCCTCGCACACCGCCACGAACCATTCATGGGTGACGATGTCGACGAAGCCGCGCACCCGCTCGGGATGGACCTCGACGTAGAAGCGCTCGGGGCCGCGCGGCAGCGCCCCGTGCGGCACCTTACGGGCCTCCTCGTAGAGCGTCTCGATATCCTCGCGCATCGCGTCGGCCCAGCCGGGCGGGAACGCCCCCTTGAGGCCGATGATGCCGTCGCCGTACAGGCCGCCCATGATCGCGGCGGTGTCATAGCCCTGGTCGGCGTTCGCCATACTCATACCGGCCTCCGCTGAAGCTTCGCGGCCAGCCTAACCGGCCCTGGCCGATTCTGCGAGATGGTAGCGCTTGATTTTATGCAGCCTCTGTGTTATGCGAGTAACACACGAGTTACCCGGGGCGGGCGCAAGGGGAGGATCCATGAAGCGCTGGCTGCTCTGGCTCGCCTTCCTGCGCGGGGCGGGGCGGGAACAGCGGCTGGGCGAAGGCGTTTCACACCTGTAACATTTTTTCAGGAGGCTCAGATGGTGGATCGCGAACCGGTGACGACCGAGAAGGAGACGGTGATCGTCGAACGCGGCGGCGGCGGCGGGGTGATCGCGGCGATCGCGTTCCTGATCCTGGTGGTGGCGGTGCTCGCTTATTTCGGGATGCTGCCGATCTGACGCGCGCCTAGCTCTCGCCGTCCTTCTTCCTCGGGCGGTTTGCGTAGAGCAGGGCCGCGACGATCGCCGCCGATCCGATCCCGAAGGCGAGCCCGGCGCGGATCCGGTGCTTGCGGCGCCTTTCGTCCTCGCGGTCGCCCTCGGGCAGGTCGGCGGGAGAATCTTCGGGGGCGGTCGGTGCGGGGGACATGGGCTGCTCCAGCGGACGGTCAGCACCCCATAAGCCGGCCGCCGGCCGCGGCGCTAGAGGGGGCGGCGGCAAATGGATGGAGCGAGGAGAGTGGGATGGACTTTTTCAAGAACCTGCAGCCGCGCGACTGGATGATCGCGGCCATCGCCTTCGTCGCCGGCGCCTTCATCTTCTAGGGGCCTGACCGTCTCGAGCCGAGGCGCCCTCGCGCTTCGGCTTGGGGCGTGAATCAGACTCGCAATCCTGGCTAGGCTTCGATCCGGACCCGCACCCGCTTCCGCTTGGGCTCGGGCGGCGGCAGGTTCGCCCGCCGGCCGACCTGGCGGTAGACCCGCGGTCCCAGGTCCAGCCGGAACGCGCCCATCTTCTCGGCCGGCGGCTCGGCCTCGCGGCCGACCACATAGGAAGCGCTCATCTGGCGCCCGCCGGCGCCGCCGCCATCGTAGAGGACGTTGAACGCCACCACTGGCACGAACAGCCTGCGGCCCTGAAGCTCGAAGCCGCGTATGTCGGAATTGGCGAGGACCGCGACGCCGCCCAGCTGGTCCTTATGGCCGGCCGGCATCAGCCACGGCGGCACGCTCGCCGGCGGCAGGTCCCGCTCGGCGAAGAATTCCGCCAGCTGGGCTTCCCCGTCAGCCCCGGCATTGACCATCCGCACCGCGATCCGGACGTTCTCCGCGGCCGCCTCGCCGACATTCCTCACCGCCAGCCGGTAATGGATCTCGGCCTTGTCCGGGGTCAGCACGACGCGGTCGGGGAGGAAGTCGATGTCGAGCCGGGGCCGCGGCGCCTCCGGCACCGGCGCCGGCGCGGGCCGCGCGGCCGTGTCGGCCTCGAGCGGCTTGCGCGCCGGCACGTCGGTGCCGGCATCGATGCGGCGGCGCCGGCGCAGCATGGCGAGGCCGAGCAAAGCGAGCAAGGCTGCGCCGCCCGCCGCGGCCCACGCCAGCCAGTGCGGATCGGCCGTCGGCTCGGCGGCGCCGTCGAGGCCAGGGGCCGGCGGCTCCGTCAGTGTCGGCACGCCCGGCTGCGGCTGGGCGGGGGTTCCGGACGGCGGCGCCGCGGCTTGGGAAGATGTCTCCGGGAACGGCTGCGGCAAGGCCGGTGGCGCACCCGTCGGAGCCGTTGCTCGCGGCGGCGGCCGTTCCGCCGGAGCCCTTTCGGGCGCGGGCGCGGGCGTGGACCGGACCGGCGGCGGCGTCTCGGCCGCGTCCGGAGCCGGCGGCTGGGGCGCGATGGTGACGGGCGTCTCGGCGGGCGCCGGCGGGGGCGCCGTCCGCCTGCCCGGCAGGTCGAAATTGCGAAGCTCGGGCGGGCCCACCGTATTGGTCTCGGGTGCCGGCGCAGGCGCGGGCGCCTGCGCCCCCGCGGCCGCCGGACTCAGCAATCCCAGCGCGGCGAGAATGATCCTCCGGTGGCGGCACATCGAGCGGGCAAGTTCCTGGCGACGCAAAGCCTCTTCTCTATTCCCCCGCCCCGGCCGCGTCCACCTCGGCGCTCGATCCGTGGGCGGCCGCCGCGGCTCGTCAACGATGTTTCCAATAGGGTGGAAACGTCATTCGCAGCGGTGCACCTCGACGGTGATGTGGCACAGGCTGCGAAGGTGGCCGAGCCGGGCCTTGTAGGCGGCGGGGCTTTCCGGATCGTGGCTGACCACGGTCAGCACCGCCGCCATATGGCCGGGGCCGACCCGCCACACATGGAGGTCGGGGACGAGGTCGCCGCCGGTCTCGAGCGCGCTGCGGATCGCCTTGGACAGGGCCGGGTCGCCGGCCGCGTCGAGCAGCACCGCGCCCGAATCGCGCATCAGCCCCCACGACCAGCGCGCGATCACCGCCGCGCCGATCAGGCCGATCGCCGGGTCCATCCACACCCAGCCGAGCAGGCTGCCCGCGGCTAGGCCGCCGATAGCCAGGATCGAGGTCAGCGCGTCGGCGAGCAGGTGGAGATAGGCGGCGCGCAGATTATGGTCGTGATGATGGTGCGTGTGATCGCCGGCGCCGTGGCCGCGGCCGCGGAGCAGCCATGCGCTCGCCAGATTGACCGCGAGGCCGAGGCAGGCGACCGCGATCGCCTCGGCAAAGTCGATCGCGACCGGCTCTGCCAGCCGCTCGACGCTCTCCCAGGCGATCAGCAGGGCGACGATCGCCAGCGTCACCGCGCTGGTGAAGGCGGCGAGGTCGCCGACCTTGCCGGTGCCGAACGCGAAGCGGGGATTGTGCAGGTGCCGCCGCGCATAGGCGTAGGCCGCCGCCGCCAGTGCCAGCGCGCCGGCATGGGTCGCCATGTGCAGCCCGTCGGCAAGCAGCGCCATCGACCCGAACAGGATGCCGGCGGTGACCTCGCCCGCCATCATCGCCAAAGTGAGCGCGATCACCAGCCGCATGCGAAGCTCGTTGCGGGCGTGGTGCTCGCCGAGGAATGCGTGGTCGTGCTGCCAGCGCTCGTCCGAATGCGAGTGCATCAATCAGGCTCCGTCCGCAATTCGCTCAGCCATGCTGGAGCCGACAACCATCGAACCGCCCTCGCTATCCGCCGCCGGGCCCGGAGCCGCGTACGCGCGGATCGGCGAGCGTATGCGGCTCTACGATGCGGCAAGGCGATCGTCGAGGTCCAGCCCGCCAAGCACGAAGCGCCCCAGCCTAACGGATGGAGCGCTCCTCGCGTACGGCGCCATGCTCGCTGCTCGGGTCCCGGCCGTCAAGCGTGGGCGCGGCCGCCGTCCCGCGACGGCACGCCCGCTCCAACGTCCTTAACGGAGCCTTACCGCGGCATTCAGCAATTCCTCAACCGAATCAGCGCATAAGCGCCCGGCCGGCAAAAGCCGGGGCGCGTCCGGCCGGAGTATGGCCGGTGCCCCGCCCGCGCCGGCCCCTCGCGTCGCGTATCGAGGGCGGGGCCGGCGCTCCCACCGGGCGCCGGCCCCGGCTTTTCGGCCACCTGAGTCGGCAAGCCCTGGCCGCCTGGCCGCATTCTTCGCGCGGCGATACGAAAAACGCCCCGGCGTTGCAGCCGGGGCGCTGTTCGGGGCTGGTTCGGTGACGGCGTTACTTGGCCGCGGGGGCCTTCGGCACCGCCTGCTTCTTGGCCGCCTGCTTGAGCGCCTTCGACGTGTTCGATGCGGTGCATTTCGCCGGGCTGCTGGCCTTGCGCTGGCTGGCCAGCACGTTGGCGTCGACTCCGCAGACATTGGCGGCGACGCCGATCGGCACCTGCACCGTGTTGTCGTTGAGCGAGTTGTTGAGCAGGTCGAGCTCGAGGTCGTTGAGGACGTTGGTGACGTCGACATTGACGAGCCCGCTCTGTTGCGCCGTGGCCGGCGCCGCGGCGGCGGCGGAAACCAAAGCGGCTGCGATCAGATACTGTCTCATACGCTATACTCCTAGTACGAGGAATCGCGCGAAGGACGAACGTCGACTCCGCGGAACGCCGACTCAACCTCCGCGAGGGTGGAAGGTTGCTTCTCAACCGGTTAACCACCTCCCCCGCGGCACCTTTCGGCTTGAAAGACGGGGTCCTGCCTGCGCCGGACGGAATTTCAAGAGCAGCAAGCGCAGCTACTGGCGCGGCGTCGAGAGTCCCTACGGGCCAGCCCCGCCGGCGAGCAGTGAGAAGGATGCGGTCTCGGGCAGGCAGCGGCCGCAGTTGGGGCACAGGGTCTGGTCATCCGCAGCTTAAGTGCCGCAGGCC
>DASZDE010000057.1:0-4359 GCA_035942355.1 Allosphingosinicella sp.
GTTTTGGCGACCGTCCAGATCGCGCTCACCGGCCGCCCGCCCGGCTGGACGATCTGGGTCAGCACCGCGGCGTTGGCGCCCTGGTTCTGGACGCGCACCACCTTGATGCCGGCATCGGCATAGGTGTGCAGCCGGTCGGCATAGGTGCCGACGATGAAGCCGGGAAGGGCCGCCTTATAGGCCGAATATTGGGCGGCGCTGATCTGCGGGCGCCAGCGCCGGATCAGCCCGTCGCCGATCGCATCAACGGCGAAATGCCGGGCGAGCAGCGCGCGGAACTTGCCGCGCGCAGCGCTGCGTTCGCCGCGCAGCGCGGCGAGGCCGGTGGTGGCGAGGCTTTGCACGAACCGGCCGGGATCGCGATTGTCGACCTGGGCGGCCGCCGGGGCGGCGATGGCCGCGGCCGCTGCGGCGGCGGCAGCCCATGTGAGGCTCTTCATAGTCGAACTCCGTCGTCGAGGATCGGCGCGCGCCAAGGCGCCCCCGGCTTTCCCGATGCGGGCTAGCCGGACGCGCCTTGCCTGCCGCTGAACGTTATTGCTCGGGCGACCTTTTTACCTTCTGCGCGGCGGCCCCGGCCGAAGTCTTGAGCGCCTCGCCGGCGCCGCCGGCAATGTCGCTCAATTTCTGCTTGGCGGTGTCGCGATTATAGCCGAGCTCGTCGAGCTTGTCGCGGCCCGCCTCGCGGGCGGCGCGGGCGGCCTCGCGCGCGGTGTCGTTGAGGCGCCGGCCGAAATCGCCGAGCAACTCCTCCTCGCGCCGCGACTTGGGCAGCATGGCGGCGAGCAGCGCGCCGATCGCGAGCCCGCCGATCAGCGCGCCGACCGGATTGGCCTCGACCTCGTCGAAGGTGCGGCGGCCGGCGCGGGCGGCGCGCTCGCGGGCGCCGTCATAGGCGGTGCTCGCTTTGTCGCGGGCGGTGCCGTAGGCGGCGCCGGTCCGCTCGCGCGCGGCGATATAGGCGGCGCTTGCTTTCTCGCGCGCTGCGCCGGCGCGGTCGCGGACCTTGTCGGTCGCGGCCGCCATCCTGCCGCCGCCCCCCTCATTGCCGGTGTCGGGGCGGTTGTCGATGTCGGTCGTGCTCATGCATTCACTCCTTCGTTCATGGACCTCGCCACGGTCGGCGCGGCGAGATCGAAATTGCCATTAGGATGATCGAGATCGGCCTTGACGATGCCCGGCTCCTCCCGCGCGGCCTTGCCGCCGAACAGCCGCCCGGCCAGCCGCCGCAGCGGATCGCGGGCCAGGAACAGGAGCGAAGCGGCGATCACGCCCGACACGGCAGCCGGCCGGTCCTTGACCGCCTGCATCGCATCGTCGGCGACCGCGCCGCCCTTCTCGCGCACGCCTTCCCAGGCCTGGTTCATCAGCGTGCCCGGCTTGAGCCGGTACTGGAGCGCGCCGAGCGTCGAGGCGAGCCGCCGCTTGGCCTGCTCGACCTCCGCCTGCGCCCGTTCGATCTGGGCCTCGGGCCGCGCTCCCTTCATGCGTTCCTCTCCCCGGCGCTGATCGCCGCCTTCTCCTCGGCATCGCCCGACAGAGCGGCCATCTTGCCGACACCCCAGCGCACCAGCACGAAGCCGGCGATGCCGGTGACGGCGAGCACCGCCAGGCCGGATGCGACCGGTCCGATCAGCTCGGCAAGCCCCATCACCAGCCCGACCAGGAAGGCGATCAAACCCGCCAGTGCGATGAGGCCGCCTGCCACCAGCGCCGCAATCCCGGCCTTGGCCTTGCCGGCGCGGTAGAGGGCGACCTGCTTATAGAGGTTGACCTCCGCGCCGACCAAATTGCGGCCGTCGTCGACCAGCTGGTGGAACAGGTCGCCGATCGAGGGGTCCGCCGGATTGTGGGTCCGGGCGTCCAAGGTCAGGCGTCCGTGCCGGTGGTGCCGACGCTCGGCGGCGTCGGCTGGCTGCGCGCGCTGCCGCCGGTGTCGGGCGTGAACGTGACGTCGCGCTCGTCGGCGGTCATGCCGGACTTGATCAGGCGGACCAGCGCGAAGCCGACTGCGGCGGCGGTGCCGATCGCGATCGCCGGGCTCTTGCGGACGACGTTGCGGGCGTCCTCGAACAGTTCGTCGACATCCTTGCCGCGCAGCGTCTGCGCGAACTCGGAGATCGAGCCGGCCGCGCGCCGGGCATATTCGCCATATTCGGCGCCGAGCCGGTCGTCGATCGACTGCGCGGCCTCGTTCACGACCTGGGCGAAGTCGTCGAGCGCGGTGGTGGCCCGGTCCTTGCCGTCGACGGCATAGGAGCGGACCTTGTCGGTCGCCTGGCTCTTCAGCGACTGCGCGCCCTCGCGAAGCTGCTGCTTGACCGGAGCGCCCGGGCTGCCGCCGCCGGCGCTCTCCGGAGATCCGCCGCCGCCCGAGCCTTCGAACGAGCCGCCGCCGGAGCCGCCGCCAGAGCCGCCGCCGGCCGCGGTGCCGCCGGTATCGTCACCGCGTAGCCCGGTCTCGCCGCCGCCGATGAAGCCGGAGCTGGCGCCGCCACCGCCGGAGGTGCTGCCCGTGCCGCCGCCGCTGATTCCGCCGCTTTCCATGCCGCCGCTGGAGCCGGTGCTGGCTCCGGCGCCCGCGCCCGTTTCCATGGCGCCGTTGACGATATGGTCGGTGCCTTCGGGCAGCTCAGGATTGCGAGGGGGCATGGCTTTTCCTCCGTATCGAGTGGGTTGGTGGTGTTTGACCCAGAAACACACGGCTCGCGGCTTCCGTTCCGTTGCGGAAAGGAAAGTTGCGTCGCCGGAGCCGCGCCGATAAGCGGCCCGTGCCTCCCCCATAAACCGGAAGCGAGACCGTAACAAATGACCGCGATCATCGACGTGCACGCCCGCCAGATCCTCGACAGCCGCGGCAATCCCACGGTCGAGGTCGAGGTTTTGCTCGAGGACGGCAGCACCGGCCGGGCCGCGGTGCCGTCGGGGGCCTCGACGGGCGCCCATGAAGCGGTCGAAAAACGCGACGGGGACGCGGCCCGCTGGCTCGGCAAGGGAGTGACTCAGGCGGTCGAGTCCGTGCGCGGCGAGATCGCCGAGGCGGTCGTCGGCATGGACGCCGAGGACCAGGCGGAGATCGACGCGCTGCTGGTCGAGCTGGACGGCAGTGCCAACAAGGCCCGCCTCGGCGCCAACGCCATCCTTGGCGTCAGCCTCGCCGTCGCCAAGGCGGCGGCCGATGCGCGCGGCCTGCCGCTCTACCGCTATGTCGGCGGCGTCTCGGCCCATCTCCTGCCGGTGCCGATGATGAACATTTTGAACGGCGGCGAGCATGCCGACAATCCGATCGACTTCCAGGAGTTCATGGTGATGCCGGTCGGCGCCGACAGCCTCGCCGAGGCGGTCCGCTGCGGCGCCGAGATCTTCCACACGCTGAAGAAGGGGCTCAGCGAGGCCGGCCTTTCCACCGCGGTCGGCGACGAGGGCGGCTTCGCGCCCGCTCTGGCTTCGACCGCCGACGCCATCGACTTCATCATGAGGTCTGTCGAGCAGGCCGGCTACAGGCCCGGCGACGACGTCGTGCTGGCGCTCGATTGCGCGGCCACCGAATATTATCGGGACGGCGCCTATCGGATGGAAGGGGAGGGGCGGACCTTCTCGTCGGCCGAGATGGTCGATTATCTGGCCGAACTCGCGGCGCGCTATCCGATCGCCTCGATCGAGGACGGCATGGCCGAGGACGATTGGGACGGCTGGAAGGCGCTGACAGAGCGGCTCGGGAGCAGGGTGCAGCTGGTTGGCGACGACCTGTTCGTCACCAACCCGAAGCGGCTCGCCATGGGCATCGAGCGCGGCATCGCCAACTCGATCCTGGTCAAGGTCAATCAGATCGGCACCCTCACGGAAACTCTCGAGGCGGTCTCCGCCGCCCATCGCGCCGGCTACACCGCCGTCATGTCGCACCGCTCCGGCGAGACCGAGGACACCACCATCGCGGACCTCGCCGTCGCCGCCCATTGCGGCCAGATCAAGACGGGCAGCCTCGCCCGCTCCGACCGCTTGGCGAAGTACAACCAGCTCCTCCGCATCGAGGAGGAACTGGGGCCTGCCGCAAAATATGCGGGTCGAAGCGCATTGGAGCGGAAAAAGGCTTGATTCGGCGTCGATTTCCTGATTCTGTCACCCCATGGCAGCGGGCACTCGGAATACCTTCGAACTGATCAGGCGGGCGGCGCTTCCGGCGGTCGCGGTGCTGATCATCGCCAATTTCGTCGGCTATGCCATAGTCGGCGACAACGGGGTGCTGAGCTGGGGCGATTATCGGCGCACGAAGCAGGAGCGCAGTGTGCAGCTGGCCCAGCTCGAGGCGGAGCGGACGCGGCTCGCCCATCGCGCGCAGCTGCTCGATCCCCGCAGTGT
>DASZDE010000058.1:0-8500 GCA_035942355.1 Allosphingosinicella sp.
GTGCCGAACCCCAGGACATCGCCTCCGGCCGTGATGCTGAGCTGGTCGCCCATCTCGAAGCCGAGCACGTCCTCGCCGGCGACCTCGTTGTCGACGATCTCCACGGTCAAGGTGCCGCCGCCGAAATTGGGGCTGTCGACGTCGCTCACGGCCACCGTCGGGTCGCCCGGCGGAACGACGTCGAGCTTCACCGCATTGCCGCCTTCGGTGAAGCCAGCCTCGTCGCCGTCGAGATTCGCGATCGCCGGCGCGTCGTTGACCGGATCGATGACCAGGTCGAACGTGTCGGACGCGCTGAGCGCGCCGTCGCTGGCAATGACCTTGAGCGCCAGCGTGCCGTTGAAGTTGGCGGGCGGCGTGCCCGAAAAAGTGCGGGTGGCGGCGTCGAAGCTGAGCCATGACGGGAGCGGGGAGCCGTTGGCCAGGGTCGCGCTGTAGCTGAGTGTATCGCCCTCGACGTCGGAGAAGGCGTTGCCGGGAACCTGGTAAGAGAGTGCCGCATCCTCTAGGCTGTGATGGTCGGCCGCGGTGTTCGCGAGTACCGGTGCGTCGTTGACGGAATCGATGACCAGGTCGAACGTGTCGGTGGCGCTGAGCTCGCCGTCGCTGGCAGTCACCTTGAGCGCGAGCGTGCCGTTGAAATTGGCCGGCGGCGTGCCCGAGAAGGTCCGGGTGCCGGCATCGAAGCTGAGCCAGGACGGCAAGGCCGAGCCGTTGGCCAGCGTGGCGCTGTAGCTGAGGGTGTCGCCGTCGGCGTCGGAGAAGGCATCGGCCGGGACTTGGTAGGAGACCGCCGCATCCTCGTCGCTGTGGTGGTCGGCGATCGCCTCGGCAAGCACCGGCGCAGTGTTGACCGGCTCGATGACCAGGTCGAACGTGTCAAAGACGCTGGCCGCGCCGTCGGCAGCGGTGACCTTCAGCTCGAGCGTGCCGTTGAAGTCGGTGGGCGGCGTGCCCGAGAAGGTGCGGGTGCCGGCATCGAAGCTGAGCCAGCCCGGCAGCGCCGAGCCGTCGGCCAGGGTGGCGCTGTAGCTGAGCTCGTCGCCGTCGGCGTCGAAAAAGGCATCGGCCGGAACCTGGTAGGAAACCGCCGCATTCTCCTCGCTCTCATGGTCCGCGATCGCATTGGCGAGCACGGGCGGGTCGCCGACCGGATCGATGATGAGGTCGAACGTGTCGGACGCGGTGAGCGCGCCGTCGCTGGCAATGACCTTGAGCGCGACGGTGCCGTTGAAGTCGGCGGGCGGGGTGCCGGAGAAGGTGCGGGTGCCGGCGTCGAAGGCGAGCCATGACGGCAGCGGGGAGCCGTTGGCCAGGGTGGCGCTGTAGCTCAGGGCATCGCCCTCGACATCGGCGAAGCGGTCGGCCGGAATCTGGTAGGAGACCGCCGCATCCTCGTCGCTGTGGTGATCGGCCACCGCATTGACGAGCATTGGCGCGTCGTTGATCGAGGTGACGTTGACGACCGTCAGCTCGCCGTGGGGGCTGGTATTGTTGAAGAAGTTGAGGGTGCCGTCATATTCGCCGACGACCGCGTCGAGGTCGCCGTCGCCGTCGAGGTCGAAGAAGGCCGGGGTCGACCGGTCGCCGACGTCGATGCCGTTGAACGGGTTGGCGGCGCCGGTCATCTCGGTGAAGCTGCCGCCGTTGTTCCGGAACGAGCGCAGCTGGCCGGTATTCGAGCCCGCGACCAGATCGGCATCGCCGTCGTCGTCGAGGTCGATGAAGCTGATCGCGGGGTTGGTGCCGATATTGGTGCCGTTGAACGGGTTGCCGGAGCCCGCCAGCTCGGTGAAGCTGCCGCCGCCATTGTTCCTGAAGTAGCGAACCGTGCCGGTCGTCTCGGCCACCGCCAGGTCCATGTCGCCGTCGCCGTCGAGGTCGGCGAAGCCCGGGCTGACTCGCGTCCCCAGGTCCGCTCCGTTGAGCGGATAGGCGGCGCCGGTCAGCTGGGTGAACGTGCCGTTGCCGTTGTTCACGTATGTGCGCGTGCTGCCGTCATACTCGCCCACCACCGCGTCGAGGTCGCCGTCGCCGTCGATGTCGCCGAAGGCCGGGGCAGAGCGGAAGCCGACATCTACGCCGTTGAACGGGTTGGCGGCACCGGTGAGCTCGGTGAACGTGCCGCCGTCATTGCGGAACGAGTTCAGGATTCCGTCATTTTCCCCTACCACTGCGTCGAGGTCGCCGTCCCCGTCCAGGTCGACGAAGCCGGGCCTCGAATAATGCCCGACGTCCCGCCCGTTGAACGGATTGGCGCCGCCGGTAAGCTGGGCGAAGGTCGGCGGAGCCGTCGGCCCCAGATCGGCGCCCGCGGCGTCGGTCACGTTCAGCCTCAGCGTGCGGGCCGCGGTCGGCACCTCGCTGACGGTGGCGAAGGTCAGGTTCTGGATCAGCGCGTCGACCGCGGCCGACGTCGCCGAACCATTGAAGGTGACGGTAAGAGTAGCGCCGACGCCGCCCGCGAGCACGCCGATGACGGTGCCGCCATAGCTGACGTCGCTTCCCGAGACGGAGATCTGGCCGGCATCGCCGCCCTCGTTGCGGATCCCCACGCGATCCTCGGCGAGCAGCCCCGAGACGGTGAGCGCGCCGCCGGCGAAATTGCCCTCCCCGTCGGCGAACGCGACCGCGCCGTCGAGCAGCTGCGGAGTGGCGCTTTCGTCGAGCGTGACCGAAGGCGCGAAACCGGTGAGGGTCGGCGCGTCGTTCGCCGCGGTCACGGTGACGGCGATCGTCTGCGCCCCGCCCGTGAGGCTTGCGCCGGCCGCGTCGGTGGCCTGCAGGCTGAGCGTTCGGTCGGCGGTCGGCGTGTTGCTGACATTGGCGTAGGTGAGATTCTGGATTAGCGCATCGACCGCAGCGGTGGTCGCGGACGCGTTCAACGTGACGGTGAACGTGCCGCCGGTGCCGCCCGCGACGGTGCCGATCACGACATTGCCGTACCGCACCTCCGCGCCGGAGACGCCGATCTGCCCCGCGCCGGTGCCCTGGTGGCGGACCGCCACCCGGTCCTCGGCGAGGAGCCCCGAGACGGTCAGCGTGCCGCCGGTGAAATTACCTTCGGGGTCGGTGAAGGTGACGAGGCCGTCGAGCAGCTGGGGAACCGCGTTGACGAGGTTCTCGCCGAACGTCACCGAAGATCTGAAGTCGGCGAGCGCCGGCGCATCGTTCACATCGGTCACGGCGACGGTGATCGCTTCGCCCGGAGGAGTGTTGTTCCGGAAGGAGAACAACCGGCCGTAATTCTCGCCCAGCACCGCGTCGAGATCGCCGTCGCCATCGAGGTCGACGAAGCTCGGCGGCGCTTCGAAGCCGAGGTCGATACCGGCGAACGGATTGGCCGCGCCGGTCAGTTCGGTGAAGGTGCCGTTGCCGTTGTTGCGGAACGAGCGGAAATTGGCCTGGAGATCGCCCACCACCGCGTCGAGGTCGCCGTCGCTGTCGAGGTCCACGAATGCCGGCATGGAGTTGACGCCGACATCGACGCCGTTGAACGGGTTGGCGCCGCCGGTCAGCTCATTGAAGGTGCCGCCGACATTCTCGAACGAGCGCAGCGTGCCGTAATTGCTGCCCAGCACCAGGTCGAGGTCGCCGTCGCCGGTCAGATCGACGAAGGCCGGGGCGGCGTTCGAGCCCGAATCCTTGCCGTTGAACGGATTGGCGGCGCCGGTCAGCGGAAAGAAAGTGCCGTCGCCCTCGTTCCGGAACGTGTGGATCAAACCATAGATACTTCCCACCACCCCATCGAGGTCGCCCTCGCCGTCGAGGTCGACGAAGACCGGGGAGGCATGAAAGCCCACGTCGACGCCGTCGAAGGGATTGGCGGCGCCGGTCAGCTCGGTGAAGGTGCCCCCGACCTCCTTGCGGAACGTCCTCAGGTTGCCGGCGGTGTTGCCGACCACCATGTCGAGGTCGCCGTCGCCATCGAGGTCGAGGTAACCGGCGGCCGAGCGATAGCCGACGTCGATGCCGGCCATGGGGTTGGCGGCGCCGGTCAAAGCGGTGAAGGTGGCAGGAACCGTGGCGGGCCCGAAATCGTCGCCGGCGGCGTCAGTTACGTTGACGATCAGGGTGCGGCTGGCCGCGGGGCCATCGCTGACATTGCCGTAGGTCAGGTTCTGGATCAGGGCGTCGACCGACGGGGATGTCGCGGAGGCATTGAGGGTGACGGTCAACGTGTTGCCGACGCCGCCGGCGAAGGTGCCGATGACGGTGCCGCCATAGCTGATACTGCTTCCAGCGACGGAAATCTGCCCGGGACCCGTCCCTTCGTTGCGGATCGCGACCCGGTCTTCTGCCAGAAGGCCGGAGACGGTCAGCGCGCCGCCGTCGAAATTTCCCTCCGCATCCTCGAAGGTCACATCTGCATCGAGCAGCTGCGGTGTCGTGTTCGCGACGGTTTCAGAGATGACGAATGACGATGCAAGACCCGTAAGGGTCGGTGCCGAATTGGGCATGACGCGCGCTCTCCCCACAGCGAGCTGGACGCAGCACAGGCCGACTCGGACGATCGGCCCGACCCAACGCTAAGCTGCTAGAATTTAAAGCGGGCGGAGTCGAGTCCGCAGCCAGTTGACTGGGGCCGCCAAGCTGGCGGACGCTCGGGTTGATTCGCTGCGCTATTTGCGGAACAGTGCCCGAATGGCAGCGCCCGCACCGCCTGCGACTTCGTCCCCGCAATCCCGATCGCCGCCCGATAAGCCCGCCCGCGCCGACCAAATCCTGCTCTCGTCGGGAGGCTTGTCGCGGTGGCTGGCGGAGCAGGATGTCAGCCTCGCGCTTACCACCTACCAGGCCGGCCGCCTGTTCTTCTTCGGGCGGAAGAGCGACGGCGGGCTGCGCGCCCACGAGCGGATGATCGACCATTGCCAGGGCCTCTGGACCGACGGAACCACCTTGTGGACCAGCGGCAAATCGATGCTCTGGCGGTTCGTCAACGACCTTCCGCCCGGGACCAGCACGGCGGACGGAGCCGACCGCCGCTTCGTTCCCCGCGAGGGGCGCGTCACCGGCGCGGTCGACGTGCACGACATTGCCGTCGGCGATGTCGGCCACGGAGCGACGGGCCCGATCTTCGTCAACACCGCCTTCAATTGTCTCGCGACGACCAGCGACCTCGCAAGCTTTCGCCCGTTGTGGCGGCCGCCGTTCATAAGCGCCATGATCGGCGAAGACCGCTGCCATCTGAATGGACTGGCGATGGACGGAGCGAGGCCGGCCTATGCCAGCGCCGTCAGCCGGTCCGACGTCGCCGACGGCTGGCGCGAGCGGCGGCGGGACGGAGGGGTCATCGTCGATGTTGCGTCGGGGGAGATCGTCGCCGCGGGACTGTCGATGCCGCACTCGCCGCGCCTCTACGACGGCCGGCTGTGGGTGCTGGATTCCGGCCGCGGCGAGTTCGGCACGATCGACCTTGCCCGCGGCGCCTTTACGCCCGTCGCCTTCTGCCCGGGCTATGCGCGGGGTCTCGCCTTCGTCGGGCGCTACGCGGTGATCGGCCTGTCGCGGCCGCGGCGCAACCAGACCTTCGAGGGGCTGGAGCTCGATGAGCGGCTGGCGGCGAAGGACGCCGACCCGCGGTGCGGCCTGATCGTCGTCGACCTCGATGCCGGCAAGACCGTAGAGTGGCTGCGCTTCGAGCACACCATCGACGAGCTGTACGATGTGGCCGTGCTGCCGGGAGTCGCCCAGGCCGAGGCGATCGGGTTCGTCGGTGACGGGATAAAGGGCGCGGTCACCATCGCAGCGGACGGCTGACAGCTCTTGCAGCTCGCCAGAGCCACAAAATGGGGACTGTCCAGATGGTTATCCACCTTTGTTCTGATCAGAGGCTTTGAACGTCGGCGCATGAAAGATGGTGGACAGGGCTGGATTCGAACCAGCGTAGGGGCAACCCCGGCAGATTTACAGTCTGCTGCCTTTAACCACTCGGCCACCTGTCCCAGCGGCGCTGCGTGTCGGGCGCCTGAATAGGAAGGCGGCTCCATGACGAAAGGGGGGGCGGCTGTCAACGCGGGCGGCCGCTCAGGCGAGCGCCGCCATCGCCCGTGCGAATGCCAGCCACGGGCCGGTGTCCATGATCGCCACCCGCAGCGCCTGGCTGGCGACCAATGCGCCGCCGCCCCACGCCCAGACGGGATGGACGCGGCCGCGGCTCGCCCAGTCGTAGACGATGCCGGCCAGGATGATGAGGTCGGCGCCGAGATAGAAAGAGAGCGGCGCGGTCTCGACCACCAGTTCGAGCGGCAGCCGCCCGACCGCCGCCTCGAGGATGGCCGCGCTCGACAGCAGCATCAGCCTCTTGTGCGCGGCGGCGTCGCGGCGCCGCAGGATGCCGAGCACGACGATGAGGCCGAACGCCTGGATCGAGAAGAAGGTGATCGCGTAGAAGGCATAGGGATCGCCGACGCCCTTATAGCCGGCGTGGATCGCCTCGACCGCGGCGAGATTGCCGAGCAGCCAGACCATCAGGGCGAGGCCCGCGCCGGCGGTGCCGAGGGCGCGGTGGAGAGCGACCCGTCCCCGTGCGATCAGCGCCGGCTGCGCCGCCTGGAGCAAAGTCCAGCCGGTGAACACGATCGCGTGAAGGTGGAGCAGCGGCGTGATGTCCGGGGTGCGCGCCGGCGGCTCGAGCCAGTGCGACAGATAATAGGTTCGGGCGAAGCCGGCGAACACGAGCACGGCGACGAACAGCCCCATGCCGGTGAAGAAGATCCGGTCCGTCTGCCGGGCCTCGCCGGTGCTCGAGCGCGTAGCCATCGCCGCGACAACGCCGGCGAGGGCGGCGGGTTCAGGAGGCTTGCCACCGGGCGGCGGCGGAGCCATGCAGCGGCCGATGCGCCGCAAAGCCCGGATGGCCTCGAAGCCGGACAGCCGGCCCCGCTTCTGGGGCCGCCACGCGGTCGCCGCCGCGCTCGCCAATCGGGAGCGGACGGTGAAGCGGATCTGGGTCACCCGCGAGGCGGCGGCCGGGTTCGAGTTCGACCCGGCGGTCCCGCTCACCTACGCCGACGCCGCCGACCTCGGCCGGCTGGTGCCCGGCGACGCGCCCCACCAGGGGATCGTGATCGAGGTCGAAAAACTGCCCGACATCCCGCTCGGCGACCTCGTCGAGGGCGCTCCCGAAGGACGGCCGCTGCTGGTGCTCGACCAGGTCACCGATCCCCACAATGTCGGCGCGATCCTGCGTTCGGCCGCCGCGTTCGACGCGCTCGGCATCGTCACCCAGGATCGCCACGCGCCGCCCGAATCCGGAGCGCTGGCCAAGGCGGCGAGCGGCGCCCTCGAGACGGTGCCGTGGGTGCGCGTCGTCAACCTCGCCCGCGCGCTCGGCGAGATCGCCGAGGCCGGCTTCTGGCGGGTCGGTCTGACCGGCGCCGCCGAGATGACGCTGGCCGAGGCGATGGGCCCGCCGCGCATCGCCCTCGTGCTCGGCGCCGAGGGCGAAGGCATGCGCCATAATACCGAGCTCCATTGCGACGCGCTTGCGCGGTTGCCGGTCAGCGGCCGGGTCGAGAGCCTTAACGTATCCAACGCCGCCGCGGTCGCGCTCTATGCGGCGGTCGCCGAACGCTAGGCTTTGGCGGCAAGCGGCGGGAGGCGCGGCCGCGCGCAGGCTGCTAGAGTGCGCCGATGAGCAATAGGATCGACTGGACCGCCGCGCAGACGGAGCTCGACGCCCATGGCTGCGCGCTGCTGCCGGGGCTGCTGGACGCGCCCGAGTGCGCGCGGCTGCGGGCCTCGTGGGACGAGCGCGAGCGCTTCCGCAGCGAGGTGGTGATGGCGCGGCACGGTTATGGCAGCGGCGCCTACCGCTATTTTGCCTATCCGCTGCCGGAGCCGGTCGCGGCCCTGCGCGCTTCGCTCTACCCGCCGCTTGCCGCCATCGCCAACCGCTGGGCCGAAGCGCTCGGCACGAATGTCCGCTATCCGGCCGCTCATGACGATTTCCTCGCCCGCTGCCACGCCGCCGGCCAGACCCGGCCGACGCCGCTGCTGCTGCGCTACGAAACGGGCGACTGGAACGCGCTCCACCAGGATGTGTATGGCGAGCACCTGTTCCCGCTCCAGGTCGCGATCCTGCTGTCGCGGCCGGGCGCCGACTTTGCCGGCGGCGAATTCGTGCTCACCGAGCAGCGCCCCCGCCAGCAGTCGCGCGCCGAGGTGGTGCCGCTCGGCCGGGGCGATGCGGTCGTGTTCCCGGTCCGCGAGCGGCCGGTCCGCGGCCGGATCGGCTGGCACTGCCGCAACCTTCGCCACGGCGTCAGCCGGGTCCGCTCGGGGCTGCGCTTCACCCTCGGCATCATCTTCCACGACGCCGCCTGAGCGGGATCGAATTGCCGCGCCTGCGGTTGATCACCTTCCGAGCGACAGTGGAGCCGCCTGATGAAGCCGATGCGCATTGCCCTGCTGACCGCCGGCCTGGCGGCGATCGCCGGCTGCGTGCCGCAGCGCCAGGCGCCGCCGCCGCCGCAGCCGCCCCGCAGCCAGCCGCGGC
>DASZDE010000059.1:0-14699 GCA_035942355.1 Allosphingosinicella sp.
ATCCGAAGGGGTCCGGCGTAGGTTGCGCGGGCTCCGGCAACGTGGGGGTGGGGAAGGATAGGGCGCAGTTGCCGAGCGAAAGGGGCTAGCGAGCGGTGTTCGTTAGCAGGGGACGGTGAGCGACGCGGACGTCGCTGCGGAGCAACGTGTCTAAATGTAGGGGATTGCCGTACGAGGGGTCCCCGTGATTAGCGCAGTAAACACCTACACCGCTGGAGCCGAGGCGATGCGCGTCCCGCCCAAGCCGAATGCTATCACTTGCATCAGTACTCTTTGCAACGGTTCCCAGCAGGGCCCGCCGTTAAGCTCCTCTAGGAGAGAGTCCACTACCGCAGAGTTGCTTCGCATCATTGTGAGCAGACGATCAAGTGCGTGGCCGCCTACAGGTGGCAGCAATTCTTCGCTGTCTCTGGCTGGATCATCCTCGCTGTTGGGAAACGGCGCCATACGTCCTTCCGCGTAGCGCCGAAGCCTAGCTCTATATTCTAAGTCGCTCTTTCTGTAGTCCCCAAGTTTAACAGCTCTCTTTAGAGAATAGAACCTGAGCATGCTTCGCTCGTCAGGAACACCGGTCTGAACCTCCTCGTCTCTAACCCGTTGAAGCGCCTCAATAGCTGCAAGGGCGTCTGGGTCACCTTCGCAAGCTCTCCGCCAAGCTGCAAGTGGAACGAAATTCTCGAGTGATCTTACATCCAAAGAAATTAGAGTTTTTAACGGATTGTCTACCCCGTCCATCACGCGTTGCGAACGTTGCAGAGTCTCCCCTGCGGCGCCACCAGGAGAACGACGATCACTGTCGACAATGGCCAGAAGCGGACGCATGGCGGGCAGGCGCCTCTCGATCTCGTCCGCAGTTGTATTGCCACCGCCGTGAACCACATCAAATCGAAGCGGCAATCTCCCCCGTCCCCCGCTCATCGCTTCCGCCAGGGAAAGGTAGAATTGTCCATCCCGCCGCGCGTTCTCCACAAGAAGCTCACTTTTGAGGCACGCCTCCATGTCCGTAAACGCCGAAAGAGGCACAACTAAGCAGCGCTCATCTGCTCCCAAATCACCCGACCCATCCGGGATGCAATAAATCACCCGAGGAGTAGACCTCGCCTGCCCCAGCAGTTCCGCACTCCGGGCCAGAATATGATGCCTTAAGATTGCTGCTTTGTGATCGGATAGACGCATCCGTTCCGCGATGAATGTCCCGATCTCGCGGCTAGGTGCAAAAACGTGCCATCCTTGCGTATGCGACGTCAGCAAGTTTTCAATTGCCGCCCCATAGGCCGCTGCTTCGCAGGAAGCTAATTGCAAAAACTCTTCGGAAAGTACAAATATCATACAGCCGACGAAAAAAATCCAATGGGCCAGTTGGTGAGAATACCTTTTTCATCGAAGTCCGTACGTCGAATACGCGCGGGTTCTGAAGAAGCTTCCCTTTCGAACAGGTAAACCGCCACAGCTTCAGACGACAGCTGACCCTTGTATATCAGCTCACCCAGCCTGTTGATAAGCGCTTCACTGTGGGTCTCTATGACAAAAGTCAGGCCCCGGCTGGTCGCCCGCGGTGACGATCTCACCGCCTTGGTAAATACATCGCCCAAGCGGGCTTGGTAAGCAGGATGTAAATGTAGCTCCGGCTGTTCGATCGTGACGAACGGACTCGTGTTTGTTTCGTGACCGCGAAGCTGCCGAGCCCAAATCTGAGCCATTACTGGAAGCACTTGAGAGAAGCCATACCCCATGTCTGCGAGATTATGCGAAGCTTCAGAGCCGCGCTCCCTTAGCTCAATCTGGATGTGCCCACTGGCTCGTATGATCTTAATGGAATAGCCGATAGCCTCCTCCAGCCACTTAGAAAAGAGGTCCTTCTGAGCGGAAGACAAGGAGTACAAGAACATAGCAAGGTTACGTCCTTGCGGATCTATCTGGTCCACTGCCAGTTCCTGATGCCTGTAATATCGTTCCCCGGTAGCACGGGATGGGCCAATATATGACAGGTTTTGGAAGTCCGATACAACTATTGAAGAAAAGTTTCCCAGAATCTCAGGCATATAGGCAATAAGATATAATGATCTGAGCCTATCAAAATCGCCCTTACTGTAAGGAGCGACTATATCTGCCACGAAACGACCCCAAGATTTCAAGCTAGAACGTGCAGACGATAGCGCAGCTTCGAATTGGTCGCCCGGAGCATAAATAACACGTTGGGCTAAGTCGCGAATGGTGCCATGAGATATTCTATTATGAAGACGCGCAGAGTAGAAGTCAAAGATCTCTCGCGCCCCGACGGATAGCCAAGGTCGTGGAGCAATGTAATAGGAGGAAGGGCGACGAGTCACAGACCGCTGGGTGACCGTGAGATGAGGTACCAGCTCTGAACTTAAGAATCTGTAGCGGTCCCCGGGCATTACATTGGTATAATCGACGGCGTTAACCTCTAGCCGTGATGCTACGCCTCGCAAGTCGACAGCGACAGTAAGCTTATCATCACCGATAGATATTGAAAATCCCCTGAGGCGCGTGCTTTCTTCGTGTTCAAAAAGCTCGATTTCTAAACAGACATTATTCAGTATTCTAGGTGTGCCGCTGTGATAGTAGTATTGACTACCTCTTAAAGGAAGAGAATTTACAGAAAACCCGACGTTAACACCATCGGTGCTCGCAAAAGTGGACATAACCTCGGCTATAGAGCCGAAGTCGACAAAGTCGCCATACCATAGTAGCGGCGCGTTAGAGCGGGTCCTAATACTTTGCTTTACAAGAGGAAGGGCTCGCAAGAACGTGCTTTTACCACTGCTATTTTGGCCCAATAAAAGAGTAATCGGGCGGAACTCTACAAGCCCCGTGTCGACGAGGGACCTCACATTTTGAAGACGAAGTCCATTTATCACAGGAGCCCCATCATTAGATATTCCCGAAAAAGGGAGCCGAGGTCAAGAGTGGTGGAGCACCAAAGCACGTGATGTCAGCGTTCGGTCAGCCGGCGCCCATGCAGCTGCCAAATACCATAGCCAGCTACTCATGCGGCGGAATGACGCCACCTACCGAAAAATGGCCTCTGTCGATGAACAGGATACCCTTCGCCTCGAACGGGTGGCGGAGCGCCTAGATCCGCAGGGGCAGGACGGATACGTACGGGGCCGCGAGTGGTCGACTAGGGAGCGGAGAGAACCCGTGGCACCGCCAACATTGTTAGAACACCTCCCACCTGATCCGCAACGCCACCGTGTCCGGCACCGCCTTCCCCTCTGTGTCGCGGGCTGGGGTGTAGCGGGCGCGGCGGGTGATGGTGCGGCAGGTCCTCTCGTCCAGCGCCTTCGAGCCGCTGGTCGAGGTGACACGGCGGCCGTCGGCGCGGACGTCGAGCTCGAGCCCAACCAAGCCCTGCTTCGCGCCACCAAGCTCCTGCGACGGATCGTCGTGCGGCCGATAAGCGACGCCAGGCTCGCCCTCGCCTGCGCCCGCACGGCGCGGGCGGAGGCGGCGGCGCCGATCGAGACGCTGGCCTGGGAGCGGGCGGTGACCGGGATCGAGGAGGACGTGATCCATTACGGCAAGAAAGTGGGGACGCGGCGCAAGCGATCGGACGCGGTGTTCCGGATGATCCTCCAAGCCTCGGACCCCGACAAATACGGCCGCGCCGGGGCGGTGCTGCGCGCGAGGATCGAACAGGAGCTGCGCCCGAAAATTGAGCAGGAGGTGCGCGAGGAGATGGCCAGGACGCGGCGGCGCGGCGCCCCCGCCGCCGGCTATGACGACGAGCCCTGGCGGCAGCGGCCGATGCGCGGCGCGGCGCTGCGCGACGAGCTCGAGCAGAAGCTCGAGGCGATCGGCCGGCGATTGCGCGCGCGCGACGGCGAGGGCGGCGGCGAAGGCGGCGAGGCGGGCGCTCAGCCGATGCGTCCGGGGCTCACGCATCGACCGGGGGCGCAAGCGCCTGCGCCCGCGGCCGCAGCGGCAGGCCTTGACTCGGCGCGCGGCGGCGGCGGATGAGCGGGGGATGACACGCCGCCTCGCTGTTGCCGCCGCGCTCGCCCTGGCCGGCTGCACGCCCGACTACCAGCCCAAGGTCGAGGGCGCCGAGGCGGCCGCGGCCGCGCCGTCCGGCAGGACCGCGACCGCGCTGTTCGCGGGCGGCTGCTTCTGGTGCACCGAGGCCGATTTCGAGAAGGTGCCCGGGGTGCTCGCGGCGGTGTCGGGCTATACCGGCGGCGGCACGCCAAACCCGACCTACCAGCAGGTGTCGGCGGGCGGCACCGGCCATTACGAGGCGGTGCGGGTGAGCTACGACCCGGGCCGGGTGAGCTACAGCCAGCTGGTCGATTATTATTTCCGCACCGTCGACCCGACCGACGCCGGCGGCCAGTTCTGCGACCGGGGCGAGAGCTACCGCACCGCGATCTTCGTCGCCGACGAGGGCGAGCGGGCGATCGCGCTGGCCGAGAAGGCGGAAGCGGCGGCGGCGCTCAGCCAGGACGTGGTGACGCCGATCCTGCCGGCCGGCCGCTTCTACGAGGCCGAGGCCTATCACCAGGATTATTACAAGAAGAACAAGCTCAAATACGGCTTCTACCGGTCGCGCTGCGGCCGCGACGACCGGCTGCACTCGCTGTGGGGGAACCTGTGATCGCAGGCGCCGCGCTGGCGGCGGCGCTGGCGGCGGCCGCGCCGGCGGAGGGTGAGCCGGGCCGGAGCTGCACCGCCCGGCTCGAAGTCGCGATCGACCGGGACAGCTTCGGCGGCGGACTGCCCGAGCCGGGGCCCGGCGCGGCCGAGCTGGACGCGCTGCGCCGCGCGGCCGGGGAGCGCTTCAGGCGGGCCGCCGACGCCTTGTGCGCCCGCGGCGGGATCGACCCGGCGGCGATGAAGCGGTTCGGCCGGCTGCTCGTCCAGAATGGCGAGGGCGCCGACGCGACGGCGGTTTACACCGACGAGCGCTTCGGCCCGCATACGCTGGTCTTCCAATATGCGTTCGCGGCGGCAAGGCTCGGGCTGCCGGACCAGGCGGACGTCGAGGAGGGGCTGCGGTGCTGGCACCGCCCCGGCGCCGGCGGGTGCGACGACCGGCTCCCCTAGCGGCCGCGGTGGCGGGCTTCGCCTTGCGCGGGGCGGGGACGGCCGATCTGGCGGCGGTCCATGCCCTGGTCGAGCGCGCCTATCGCGGCGACGCGGCCCGGCAGGGATGGACGCACGAAGCGGACCTGCTCGGCGGCCAGCGCACCGACCGCGCCGCGCTCGCGGCGATCATCGCCGATCCGCGCCAGCGCCTGCTGGTGGCGGAGGCGGACGGGACCCTCGCCGGCTGCGTGCAGATCGCCGACCAGGGCGACGGCCTGGCCTATATCGGCCTGGTGACGGTCGAGCCGCTGCTCCAGGCAAGCGGGCTCGGCAGGAAGCTGCTGCAGGCGGCCGAGGCGGAAGCGGCGGGGTTCGGCGCGCGCCGGATCGAAATGACGGTGATCGCGCAGCGCGCCGAGCTGATCGCTTATTATGTCCGCCGCGGCTATGCGCCGACCGGCGAGACCCGGCCCTTCCCGCTCGACGACCCTCGGTTCGGGCTGCCGCAACGGCGCGACCTCGTCTTCGTCGTGCTGGCCAAGGACCTCGCGTAGCGGCGGAGGAGGAACCTGACATGCTCGGCGCCATCGCAGGCGACATCATCGGGTCGCGGCTCGAGGGAGAGCCGGCGCCGCCGCCCGGCTTCGTCCTGTTCCACCCACTGTGCCGGTTCACCGACGACAGCGTCTGCAGCCTGGCGGTGGCCGACGCCCTGCTCAGCGACCGCGATTACGCGGCCAGCCTGAGGGCGTTCGTCCGCCGCCATCCACGGCGCGGCTACGGGGCCATGTTCCGCGACTGGGCGCTCGTCGACGGCGCCCCGCCTTACGGCAGCTGGGGCAATGGCGCGCCGATGCGGACCGCCGCCGTCGGCTGGCTCGAGCCGGATGAGGCGACGGTGCTGGCGAGCGCGGCGGCGCAGGCGGCGGTCAGCCACGACCATCCCGACGCCATCGCCGCGGCCCAGGCGGTGGCGCTGGCCATTTTCCTGCTCCGCCAGGGCACGCCGCCGCGGGACGTGCGCGACCGCATCGCCAGGCAGTTCGGCTACGACCTCAACCCCGCCACCGCCTTCCGGCGCGGCGGCTTCGACATCTCGGCGGCCGGGACCGTGCCGCCGGCGCTGGCGGCCGCGTTCGAGACCGCCGACTGGGAAACCGCGGTGCGGACCGCGATCGGGCTCGGCGGCGACACCGACACGCTGGCCTGCATTGCCGGCGCGGCCGCCGAAGCGATCCACGGCGTTCCCGGCGACATCGCGGCCGCGGCGAGGATGTATCTTACCGGCGATCTGGCCGCACTGCTCCGGCGGTTCGAGGAACATCGCGAGCGACTGCCGGGCAGCTCCCAGCGGCGGCCGAACGACCGTATAAGGTGACTCTCCTCAGCGCTTGCCGAGCACGCCGAGCGCGGCCGTGACCATCGCCTCGGTGGCGGTCGCTATGGTCGGTTCGGCGTCCGGCGCCCAGAACGGGCTGTGCAGCGACGGCAGCTTGGCCGGGTCGCCGCCGGCGGCCTGCCACTTGGCGTGGGGCACGCCGCCGACCCAGAAGATCAGGCTCTCGATCCTCTTGTCGGCAAGCCAGAAGCGGCTGAAATCCTCGCCACCCATCACCGGCGGCGTCTCCTTCACCCGATCGGCGCCGAAGCGGGCGGTCAACAAAGCGGCAGTGCTGGTCGTGAGCTTCTCGGTGTTGAAGGTGGCGGGCGTATATTCGGCGTCGCGAATGGTGACCACCGGCATCCGGTCCTCCGGCATGCCGGCGGCGATCGCCTCGCCCCGGACGATCCGCCTGATCCCGTCGAGGAGGAGCTTTCGGGTCTCGTCCTTGTAGCTGCGGACGGTGAGCAGCAGCTGTGCCTCGTCGGGCACGATATTGTGCTTGGCGCCGGCGTGGAAGCTGCCGACGGTGACCACCGCCGGGCTCTGCGGATCGTTCTCGCGGCTGACCAAGGTCTGCAGCGCGGTGACGATCCGGCTCGCCAGCACGATCGGATCCTTGGTGGTGTGCGGATAGGCGCCGTGGCCGCCGACGCCCTTCACCTGGATGTCAACCGAATCGACATTGGCCAGCGCATAGCCGTTCGAATAGCCGATCACGCCGGCGGGAAGCGCGGCGGCGTCATGGAAGGCGATGACGTGGCTGGGCTTGGGGAAGCGGGTGTAGAGGCCGTCGGCCAGCATCGCCTGCGCGCCTTCGCCGGTCTCCTCGCCGGGCTGGAGGATCATGACGAGGGTGCCGGACCATTGGTCCTTCATCGCCGCCAGCCGCCGGGCGGCGCCGACCCACGCGGTCATGTGGGTGTCGTGGCCGCACGCATGCATGATCCCGGTCTCGCCGCCGGCGCGGCTGGTGCCGCGGACCTTGCTGGCGAACGGAAGGCCGGTCTGCTCGACCACCGGCAGCGCGTCCATGTCGGCGCGGAGCATGAGGACCGGGCCGGGGCCGTTGGCCATCACCGCGACCACGCCGGTCTTGCCGACGCCGGTGGTGACCTTGAAGCCGAGCTTCTTCGCCTCCGCGGCGAGCCTCGCCGAGGTCTTGACCTCCTGCATGCTCAATTCGGGATTGGCGTGGAGGTGCTTGTAGAGGGTGATGAGCGACGGCATGTCCCGGGCGACGGCGTCGGCGAGCGGGTCGGCGTCGGCCGGGGCGGCGGCCGTGAGCAGGAGCGCGGCGGCGAAAGCTTTGCTGGGCATGGGCTTGTTCCTAGCGGGTCAGGAGACTGGGACCAACTCGATCACATCGACGGTGGATTCGAACGCGGGATAGGGGAAGGCGATCCGCCAGCGATCCTGGCCGATCCGTTCGAGGATGCCGGCCAGGTCGCGCTCGCGGTCGTGGCCGTAGTCGAGCGGGCGCTGCTCGTCCCCAAGCACCAGCGTGCCGAGGAAGATCATGCGCCGGCCAGGGTCGGCGAACAGCCGGCCGGACGGCCGCTGCGACCCGCCGAGCTTGTCGAACCGCAAGCCGCCCTCGCCGTCGGCGCCGATCCGGCATTCGGACCACGGATAGGCGACATAATCGAGCGGCCCGTGGCTTTTGGCGCCGAGCTTGACGGTGCGGCAGCGGTAGTCGCCCGGCGGCGGCGGCTCGAACGCGATCGCCGCGTCGGGATCGAGCAAGGCGCCTCCCCCGCCGATGGTCGCGGCGTGGCCGGCGGCGGCGGCGATTTCGAGCCCCTTGACCCACGCCTGGCGCCATTCGCGCAGGCGCTCGCGGTCGTTCCCGGTAGCGAGCGTGCGCCAGTTGGCCGAGGATGGGATCCGCATTCCGGGAGGGCATTGAGGGGGGCTGGTCGACGCGCAGCCGGCCAGGGTGAGGGAGAGGAGAAGGGGGAGCGTCTTCGGCCGCATCGTGAACGCTCTTAGACCAGTCCCCGCGGTCCCAACAATGGAGGGCGTCACGCGGATGAATTCCATCGTGCCGCGAGAATGCCGCAGCAGGCTATTGCGCGGTCCAGCCGCCGTCCATCGATAGGTTGGCGCCGGTGATCGAGCACGCTTCGTCGCGGCACAGGAACAGGGCCAAGGCGGCGACCTCCTCGGGGGTGACGAAGCGCCGGGTCGGCTGGGCGGAGAGCAGGACGTCGTTCAGCACCTGGTCGCGGGTGAGGCCGCGCGCCTTCATCGTGTCCGGGATCTGGTTCTCGACCAGCGGGGTCCACACATAGCCGGGGCTGATGCAGTTGACGGTGACGCCGCTCTGCGCAGCCTCGAGCGCGACCGATTTGGTGAAGCCGGCAAGGCCGTGCTTGGCCGCCACATAGGCCGACTTGTTGGGGCTTGCGACGAGGCTATGCGCCGAGGCGGTGCTGATGATCCGGCCCCAGCCGCGTGCCCGCATGCCGGGGAGCGCGAGCCGCACGGCGTGGAAGGCGGCGCTGAGGTTGAGGGCGATGATCAGATCCCATTTGTCGGGCGGGAATTGCTCGACCGGGGCGACATGCTGCATGCCGGCATTGTTGATCAATATGTCGATCCCGCCGAGCTCGCGCTCGCACTCGCCGATCATCGCCGCGATCGCCTCGGGCCGGGTGAGATCCGCGGCCGAATAAGCGGCCCCAGCGCCGCTCGCCTGCGCGAGCCCGGCGCGGATCGCCTCGACCGCTGCGGCCTCGCCAAAGCCGTTGATCATCACCGCCGCGCCCTCGGCGGCCAGCGCGCGCGCGTAAGCGAGGCCGATGCCGGAGGTCGAGCCGGTGACGAGGGCGGTCTTGCCGGTGAGGAACATGCGGTCGCCTTCTGCTGGTCTGCGGCGGGCTTTAGGGCGCGCCGGTTCGGAAATGCAACCAGCCCCGCCGCCGCGCATTAGCCCCTGATCGGACAAGTGGGAGACGGGCGATGCGCTTCGGCGGACGCAGGATCAGCGGCAATGTCGGCAGCCAGCGCGGCGGCGGCTTCGGCTTCCCCATGGGCGGCGGCGGCATGGGGTTCGGCGGCGGCGGGCTCGGCTGCGGCGGGATCGTGCTGCTGATCATCATCGCGATGGTGTTCGGCATCAACCCGATGAGCCTGCTCGACGGCGGCGGCGGCCAGATGGTGGCGCCGCACCAGGCCGGCCGGGCCGGCGGCGAGAGCGCCGAGCAGATCTGCAACAGCGACGAGGTCACCCGTTTCTCATGCCAGGTGCTGGCCTCGACCGAGGATCAGTGGAGCCGCATCTTCCAGGCGGCGGGGCAGCAATATCGGCCGGCCGAGCTGATCTTCTATGCGGGCGGCGGCCGGTCCGGCTGCGGCGCGGCGCAATCGGCGATGGGCCCGTTCTACTGCCCGTCGGACCAGAACATCTATCTCGACACGAGCTTCTTCACCGAATTGCAGCGCCGCTTCCAGGCGCCGGGCGACTTCGCCCAGGCTTATGTGATCGCGCACGAGGTCGGCCACCATATCCAGACCATCACCGGCATCGCCGACCGCGTGCGGCGGGCGCAGTCGCGCGCGAGCGAGGCCGAGGGCAATGCGCTGCAGGTGCGGATGGAGCTGCAGGCCGATTGCTATGCCGGCGTGTGGGCCGCGGCCGAGCGGGCGGCGCTCGAGCCGGGCGACGTCGAGGAGGGGCTGCGCGCAGCCGAAGCGATCGGCGACGACACGCTGCAGAAGGCGGCGCAGGGTTATGCCGTGCCGGAGAGCTTCACCCACGGCACCAGCGCGCAGCGCCAGGAGTGGCTGCAGCGCGGCCTGAAGAGCGGCGACCCCGACCAGTGCGACACGTTCGGCAATCTGATCTGAGTCTGCATCGAAGCTGGAATGTTCCCCGGCGAACGCCGGGGTCCAGCGGCGCCGTCGGAAGAACTGGACCCCGGCTTTCGCCGGGGAGCAAGATGCTTCCGGCCGGGTGGATTAGCCTCTAAAACCGCCTCGCTTTGGCGGCGGAGTAATTAGAAGCCGAAGCGCAAGGTCGCGGTGGCGCGGATCGGTGCGCCGGGGCTGATGTTGTTGTCGTTATGGGCGGTGGCGAAATAATCCTCGCCGAGCAGATTCTCGACGTTGACCTGGGCTTCGACCTGGTCGGTGATCGCGAAATAAGCGGCGGCGTCGATCCGGGTGAAGGCGGGGAGCGCGACCTCGTTGGAGATCGAGGCGTAGCTTTTCGACTGGTGGTAGAGGCCGAGGCCGAGGCCGATCCGGCTCGAAACATCGTAGCGGTTCCACAAGGCGATCTGGTGCCGGGGCACGAGCGGCACGGCGCAGTCGCGCGCGGCCGGATCGCAGGCGGTGGTGGCGCGGCGGACCTCGGCCGACTGGAGCGTGTAGCCGCCGCTCACCTGCCAGCGTTTGGTGATGGAGCCGGTGAGGCCGATCTCCAGCCCCTCGCTGCGCTGCGCGCCGGTCAGGACGATGTCGCCTGAGCCCGGGTCGACGGCGCGGGTGTTGGTGCGGTCGAGCCGGTAGATGGCGGCGGTCAGGCTCAGCGCCGGTCGGATGTCCCATTTGAGCCCGAGCTCGTAATTGTCGAACCGCTCGGGCTTCAGCGCCTCGGTGGTGAGGTCGAGCGAGGCGAACTGGTCGCCCGACTGGGGCAGGTAGGAGCGGCTGTAGCTGGCGTAGATCGAGAGCGGCGCGATCGGCTTGGCCACCAGGCCCAGCCGCGGCGACCACAAATCGTCCTCGCGGCTGAATTCGTCGCCGTTGAGCAGATTGTCCACTTCGAGCTTGAACCGGTCGTAGCGGATGCCGGCGACCACGTCGAAATGGTCGCCCAGCGAGAGCTGGTCCTGCACATAGAGCGCATGGGCGGTGGCGCGGCCCTCGCTCGACCGGGCGATCGTCCAGGCTGCGATCGGCGGCGTCGCGACCGGGTCCGTCAGCGGGATGATGATGCGGGTCACCAGCGGGCTTTGCGGATTGCCTGAGGCGAAGAAGCCGTTGGTGCGCTGGCTGCCGCTATCCTGGTCGGCATATTCGAAGCCGGCGAGGATGACGTGGCCGACGCCGCCGGTCCGAAGGTTCCAGACCAGGTCGGTCTGGCTGAGCAGGTTGCGGCGCTGGGTGCCGTCGCGATAGGCCTCGATGCCGAATAGGAGCCGCCCCGTCGCCGGATCGGCGGTCACGGCCGTGGCCGGGAACACGTTCTGGTAGAGCTTGTCATAATCGCCGTAGAGGAGGCGGCTGGTGAGGCTGAGCCTGTCGGAGAAACGGTGCTGGAGCCGCGCCTTCAGGATGTGTGCGTCGAAGTCGGCGTCGTTGACGTCGGGGTCGCCGAAAAAAGTGTCGCGAAAGCCGGCGAGCGGCCGCCCTGCGAACGACGGGACGCCGCGGTCCACCACCCGGTTGTCCTTATCATATTCGTAGGACAGGTCGATGCGGGTCCGGTCGCCAAGGGTGACGGCGAGCGTCGGGTTGATTGCGAAGCGCTCGCCCTCATAGACCTCGCGATGAGTGTCGAAGCGTTCGTAGACGGCGTTGAGGCGGGCGGCCGCGCTGGTGCCGAACGGCTGGTTGAGGTCGGCGTCAATGACGAACCCGCCTTCGCTGTCGAGCCCGGCGCTGCCGCGCATGAAGGCGTCGGCGGCCGGCGTCTTGGTGACGCGGTTGACGATGCCGCCGCCGCCGCCGCGGCCGAAGATCATCGCGTTCGGCCCCTTCAGCACCTCGACCCGTTCGACATTGTAGAGGCCGCGATAATATTGCACGTCGTCGCGCAGCCCATCGGTGAAGAAGTCGGCGGTGCTGTTGTTGCCGCGCAGCACGATCTGGTCGCGATGGCCTTCGCCCTGGCCGGAATTGGCGCCGGGCACGTAGCGCAGCACGTCAGCGATCGAACGCATCGCCTGGTCGTCGACCTGGGCTTCGGTGACGACCGAAATGGCCTGCGGGATGTCGTTCAGCTCCGTCGGCGTGCGCGTGGCGGTGCTGGTCGCCTCCAGCCCATATTGATCGCGCTGGCCAGTGACGATGATCACGCCCGGGTCCTGGGCCTCGCCGGCCGCAGAATCGTCCGCGGCCTGAGCCGGCGCCGCGAAGGCGCAGGCGAGGGCGAAAGCCGTAGTGGAACGAACGCGCATTGGGGACTCCGCGGAGAAGCGCATGTTTGCGTCTGGTCGGCGTCTACTGCTCTTGCAAATTATTCGCAATAGCATTCGGTCCGAGGATTGCGCGCACGGCGGAGGTCCGTCGACATCGCCCGAAAGGGCTGAGCCTATTCGGCCGCGAGCAGGCGCTCGGCCCCGCCGAGATCGACGCTGACGAGGCGGCTGACGCCCTTTTCGATCATGGTCACGCCGAACAGCCGGTGCATGCGGCTCATCGTCACCGCATTGTGGGTGACGATCAAATAGCGCGTGTCGGTCTCGCCGGTCATGCGGTCGAGCAGGTCGCAGAAGCGTTCGATGTTGGCGTCATCCAGGGGGGCGTCGACTTCGTCGAGAACACAGATCGGCGCGGGATTGGTGAGGAACAAGGCGAAGATCAAAGCGATCGCGGTCAGCGCCTGCTCGCCGCCCGACAGCAAGGTGAGGGTCGCCAGGCGCTTGCCGGGCGGCTGCGCCATGATCTCGAGCCCGGCCTCGAGCGGATCCTCCGATTCGACCAGCTCGAGATGGGCCTGGCCGCCGCTGAACAGGGTGGTGAACAGGCTGCGGAAATGGCGATCGACCGATTCGAATGCGGCCAGCAGGCGGGCGCGGCCCTCGCGGTTGAGGCTGCCGATCGACCCGCGCAGCCGGTTGATGGCGAGGCCCAACTCCTCGCGCTCCGCCTGGGAATGGGCGCGCCCCTGCTCGAGCTCGGCAAGCTCGCGCTCGGCGACGAGATTGACCGGGCCGATCCGCTCGCGGTCCTGGGTCGCGCGCTCGAGCGCCGCCGATTCGGCCTGGGCCGATCCAATGCCGGCAGCGTCGAAGCCGAGCCGCTCGGGGAGCAAAGGCGGCGGGCATTCGAATTTCTCGCCGGAGATGCGGCCCAGCTCGATGCGCCGGATCTCCTGATTCTCGGCGCGCGCGACCGCCCCGGCGCGCGCCTCGCGAGCGATCGACAGCGCCTCGCCGGCATCGGTCAGCTTCGTCTCGGTCGCGCGAAGCGCCTCCTCGGCGGCGCGCTCGTCGGCGGCGGCGGCTTCGGCGGCTGCCGCGGCGGCGACCGCTTCGCTCTCGAGCGCGTCGAGCCGGGCGGCGAGCGCGGCTGGGGCGTCCGCGAGCCGTTCGGCTTCGCCCTCGGCCTCGGCAATGCGCCGCGCGAGGTCGGCCTGCCGCCGGGCCGCATCGGCGGCGCGGGTGCGCCAATCGGCCTGTTCCCTGGTCGCGGCTTGGGCGCGCTGTTTGTCGGCGCTGACGGCCCGGGCATGGGTCGCGGCCTCGGCGCGCACCTCGGCGAGCGCGGCCTGGGCCGCTTCGGCACGCCGGCGGCGGTCGGCGACGCGCGCTTCGGTGGCGGCGGCGTCGGGAAGCGCGGCGACGATTGCTTCCGCTTCGGCAAAGGCGGATCTTGCCTCAGCGAGATCGGCGTCGGCCTGGGCGATGCGCTCGGCCAGGCCGGTGCGGCGGACGTCGAGCCGCTCGATGGCGACGGTGGCGGCATCCTCGTCACGGCCCGCTTCGCGGATGGCGGCATTGGCGTCCGCCTCCGCTCGGCGGCCGCCCTCGGCGGCATCGCGGGCGGACTGCATCTCGGAATGAGCGCCGGCGATCGCCGCCTGCGCCCGTTCGACGCCGGTGGCGGCGGCGGGAAGCGCCTGCTCGATGGCGGCGAGGCGGTTGACCCGGATCAGCCGCTCGGCGGCGGCGGCGCCGAGGCCGGTGGCGACGAAGCCGTCCCACCGGCGCAGCCTGCCGTCGCGGGTGACGAGCCGCTGGCCGACCGCGAGCGCGATGCTGCCGTCGTCGCCGTCGACGACGCCGATTTGGGCGAGCCGCCGGGCCAAAGCGGCGGGCGCCTGGACCCGGTCGGCGAGCCTTTCGACGCCGGAGGCGAGCGCCGGGTCGTCCGCCCCGATCGCGGCACCGGCCCAGCGGCGGGGGCCATCCCCGGCCAGCGCGGCTTCAAGGTCGTCGCCCAGGGCTGCGGCCAAGGCGCGCTCGAAGCCCGGCTCGGCCTTGATATGGTTGAGCGCGCGGTCGCCGCCCGCCGCCTCGACTGCCTTGAGGAGCGCCCTGGCCTCCGATTCGAGGGCCGCGAGGGCGGCGCGCGCCGAGGCGCCTTCGCTCTCGGC
>DASZDE010000060.1:0-5130 GCA_035942355.1 Allosphingosinicella sp.
CGGCAATGCCGGCGGCAACCATCTGCGCGGCGAGGGCGGCAACGACGTGATCGGCGGGCTGGGCGGCGCCGACCGCCTCTATGGCGGCGGCGGCAAGGACAATCTCACCGGCGGCGCCGGCCTCGACCATTTCCTGTTCGATACGGTGCCGGACTCGTCGACCAATTTCGACCAGATCACCGACTTCAACCCGACCGACGATGCGATCCTGCTCGACCGCGCCGTCTATGGCGGCATCGCCGCCGACGGGGTGCTGCCGATCGCGTCCTTCCATGCCGGCGCTGCGGCGGCCGACGCGTCCGACCGGATCATCTACAATACGGCCAACGGCAACATCTTCTACGATGTCGACGGCGCCGGCGGCGCCGCCCAGGTCCTGTTCGCCCGCGTCAACCCCGGCACCGCCATCACCCGCTCGGACTTCTACGCCTACACGGCCCCGCCCGCCGCCGCGCCGCCAGGGCCGGCCGCGTTCGCCGACGCGCGCGCCACCGACGCCGTGCCGATGATGGCGCCGGCGCCGGCTGCGGGCTGGGAGATGCTGACCGAGATCGTGTGAGGGCTGCGCTCATGGGGTGGAAGAGCGTCCGCTTTTCCCCCCGTTGCGGACATTCGTCGCCTGGGAGACCTTGTCGGCCCCCTCTTTCCTGAGCGCACGAAGAGCGCTGGCGCGTGCCGCCGCCCTGCCGTGGGGGGACCGCAGGAAGAGCGGATCCGAAAAGCTGAGGGCGAACCGCCCTGGAGCGGTCAGGCCAGGGCGCGGTCGACCAGTTCCGCGGGATCGAGCTCGAGCCGGCGGATGTGGGCGGCGATCGCCGGCCAGCGCTGCTCGAGGAACTCCTTGCGGGCGCTGGCGCGAAGCCGGGCGGTGGCGCCGTCGGCGACGAACATGCCGACGCCGCGCTTGACCACGATCAGCCCCTCGTCCTGGAAGGTCTGATAGGCCTTGGCCACCGTGAGCGGGTTGGCGCCGTGCTCGGCGGCGAGGCTGCGCACCGACGGCAGCGGATCGCCGTCGCCGACGCTGCCGTCGAGGATGGCGGCGGCGATGCTGTCGCGCAGGCGCAGATAGACGGGCCGGTCGTCGTGGATCATCTTCTGCTATGCTGTACTAATACAGTCACGCGGTCAAGCTCCTATTTCCGCTGCCGGCCTGCGCAGCGGGCGAGTCATCGCGGCATCCACTCGCTGACGATGTCGCCGGGGGCGGGGCGGGGGCGTTCCTCGAGCGGCACGGCCGGCGTGCCGATGAAGACGAAGCCGGCGATCCGCTCGGGCTCCTTCCCGAAAGCGTCGAGCACCAGCGGCGAGTAAGCGGCCCAGCCGGTCACCCAGCCGGCGGCGAAGCCGGTCGCATGGACGGCGGCGAGCAGGTTCATCAGGGCGGCGCCGCACGACAGCTGCTGCTCCCAGAGCGGGATCTTGGCCGATTCGACCGGACTCGACAAAGCGACGACGAGGGTGGGGGCCTGGTGGGCGAAGCGGTCGATCGCCTCGCGTTCGAGCCGCCCCGGCTCCGGCGAGCCGGCGCGGTAGGCGCGGTGGAGCAAATCGGCGAAGGCCCCGCGCCGGCCGCGAGGGACGTGGACGAAGCGCCACGGAGCGAGCTTGCCGTGGTCGGGCGTGCGGCAGGCGATCTCCAATATCTGCCGCAGCTGGTCGGCGTCGGGGCCGGGCGCGACGAGATCGCGCGGGCGGCCGGAGCGGCGGGTCCTGAGCAGCGCCAGAGCGGAGGAGCGGTCGTTGAGCATCGTTAGCGGGGCGCTAGCAGCGTCACGGGGCAGCAACAATCCGCTTCACATAAGCGTTCGACACGCTAGTGTCCCCGCCACGCGGCCGCCCGGCCCGGGTCCCCGAAGCATCTTCGCGGGAGCCGGAGGCGGCGATCACAGTATGGAGTTGCCTGTGGCCACCGTCACCTATCCGGATCGCAGCGCACCGTCGACCGACACCAGCTTCTTCGGCCACCCCAAGGGGCTCGCCGTGCTGTTCTTCGCCGAGATGTGGGAGCGCTTCTCCTTCTACGGCATGCGCGCCTTGCTGGTGCTCTACCTCACCCAGCATTTCCTGTTCGGGGACGAGGAGGCGCAGGGCCTGTACGCCGCCTATGCGTCCCTGGTCTATCTGATGCCGGTGCTCGGCGGGCTGATCGCCGACAAGTATCTCGGCTCGCGCAAGGCGGTGACGATCGGCGCGATCCTGCTCGTCTGCGGCCATTTCGGAATGGCCTTCGAAGGCTCCGGCTCGAAGCAATATGTCGACGTCGCCGGGCAAAGCTACGAAGTCGTCACCGAGGGGCGCGGCGAGGACCGCAAGCTGATGCTGACCTCGCCCGGCGGCGTGACGACCCCGATGAACTTCTCGAAGCAGGGCCTGACCGTCGAGAATGGCGCCGCGCTCGGGCTTCCGGCGGCGGTGCCGACCGGATCGTTCACGACCCGGACCGTGCAGGACCCGCTGTTCGTCCAGATCCTGTTCCTGTCATTGTCGCTGATCATCGTCGGCGTCGGCTTCCTCAAGGCCAATATCTCGACCATCGTCGGCGCGCTCTACGCCCCCGACGACCCGCGGCGCGACCGCGGCTTCACCATCTTCTACATGGGCATCAACCTCGGCTCGGTGCTGGCCACGCTGGGCTGCGGCTATCTCGGCATCAAATATGGCTGGGCCTATGGCTTCGGCCTGGCCGGCTTCGGCATGCTGCTCGGCCTGATCACCTTCCTGGCCGGGCAGAAGCATCTGCTCGGCAAGGCCGAGCCGCCGCGGCCGGAGAAGCTCAAGCAGCGCAGCTTCGTCGGTGCCAATTACGAGTGGACGATCTACGTGTTCGGCCTGCTCATGCTGCTGCCGATGTGGTTCCTGGTGCAGCGCGACGACATCGTCACGAACGTGCTCACGATCGGCGCTCCGCTGATCTTCGCCGCGATGCTGATCTGGTCGTGGGTGGCGCTGAAGGGCGCCGAGCGCTCGCGGATGATCGTCGCGCTCGTGCTGATCATCTTCACCGTCCTGTTCTGGACCCTGTTCGAGCAGGCCGGCAGTTCGATGACCCTCTACGCCGACCGCAACAGCGACCTCACCATCGCCGGCGGCCTTCGGATGACCGCGGCCCAGACCAACTTCTTCAACCCCGGCCTGATCGTGCTGCTCGCGCCGCTGTTCGCCGGCATGTGGGGCTGGCTGAACCGCAAGGGGCTGGAGCCCTCGACGCCGCTCAAGTTCGGCCTCGGCCTGCTCCAGGCGGGGGCCGGATTCCTGGTGCTCGTGGTCGGCATCACCTATTTCGCCGGCCCCGATTTCCGGGTGCCTCTGATCTGGTTGTTCCTGGCCTATCTGCTCCACACCACCGGCGAGATCTGCCTGTCGCCGGTCGGCCTGTCGATGATCACCAAGCTCTCGGTGCCGCGCATCGTCGGGCTGATGATGGGCGTGTGGTTCCTCGCCTCGGCGCTGGCCCACACCCTGGCCGGCCTGGTCGCGAAGGCGACCTCGGGCGACACCGTCGGCGGCGTGGTCACCGATCCGCAGGCGCAGCTCGCCACCTATGCCGACGTCTTCTCGACGATCGGCTGGGTCGGGGTCGGCATCGGCGTGCTGCTGATGCTGCTCTCGCCGTGGCTCAAGCGCGGCATGCACCTCGAGACGCTCGGCAAGGACCAGCATCTGGGCAGCGGCGCGACCACCACCGGCGGCGACCGCGGCCGCAACGTGATGGCCGGCGAGGCGCAGCTGGTCGAGCGCGAGGCCGCCGGGACGCAGACCACCAACGAGATGAAGGCCGGCCGCGACCCGCTCGGCCGCGCCAACGATCCCGACCGCGCCGCCGGCGACGAGGGCGGCGCCGCCAATCCCAACCGTAGCGAGGATGACGATCGTTGACCCCGCGTGTCGCCGCCGGCCTCGCCGGCCTGTGGCTGCTCGCCGCCTGCGCCGCTGACCAGCCGCCCCAAACCGCCTCGTCGGCGCCGCCGGCGGAGGATGCGCCGCCCGTCTATCCCTCGACCTACAAGCCCTATCCGGGGGCGGTGACGGCGATCATCGGCGCGACCATTTTCGACGGCGAGGGCGGGCGGATCGACAATGGCACGATCGTGCTGGCCGACGGCGCCATCCAGGCGGTGGGCGGGCCGGAGACGCCGGTGCCGGCCGGGGCGACCACCTACCAAGCCGCCGGCAAGTGGGTGACGCCCGGCATCATCGACGTCCACAGCCATCTCGGCAACTATCCGAGCCCGGGCGTGGAGGCGCATTCGGACGGCAATGAGGTGACCAGCCCGGTGCGGCCCGAAGTGTGGGCCGAGCACAGCGTGTGGCCGCAGGATCCGGGCTTCAGCCGGGCGCTCGCCAATGGCGGCGTCACCGCGCTGCAGGTGCTGCCGGGTTCGGCCAATCTGTTCGGCGGCCGCTCGGTGACGCTCAAGAACGTGCCGGCGCGGACGGTGCAGGGGATGAAGTTCCCCGGCGCTCCGCACGGCCTCAAGATGGCCTGCGGCGAGAACCCCAAGCGCGTCTACGGCAGCCGCAACCAGATGCCGGGGACGCGGATGGGCAATATGGCGCTCAATCGCCAAACCTGGCAGCGCGCGAAGGAATATAAGGCCAAGTGGGACAAATATCGCGACAAGGGCGGCGAGCCGCCCGCCCGCGACCTCGCGCTCGAGACGCTGGCCGGCGTGCTCGACGGCGACATATTGGTTCACAACCATTGCTACCGCGCCGACGAGATGGCGTTCGTCATGGATATGGCCAAGGAGTTCGGCTACAAGGTGTCGACCTTCCACCACGCCGTCGAAAGCTACAAGATCGCCGACCTGCTGCGCGAGAACGGCGTCTGCTCGGCCATGTGGGCGGACTGGTGGGGCTTCAAGATGGAAGCCTATGACGCGATCACCGAGAATATCCCGCTGGTCCACAATGCCGGCGCGTGCGCGATCGTCCATTCCGACGACGCCAACGGCATCCAGCGGCTGAACCAGGAGGCCGCCAAGGCGCTCGGCGACGCGCGCCGGATCGGCATCGCCATCGCGCCCGAGACGGCGTGGACGTGGCTCAGCTTCAACCCGGCCAAGGCGCTCGGCATCGCCGAGCGGACCGGCAGCCTCAAGCCGGGCAAGATGGCCGACGTGGTGC
>DASZDE010000061.1:0-17484 GCA_035942355.1 Allosphingosinicella sp.
GCGCTGAAGCGCGGACAAGGAGAATGAAGGAGATGTCGTTCCCATTTGCAGACATGGCGCCGATGTTGGTCATCGTCGGCCTGGCCGCGGTGATCGGCTGGGTCGCCACCACCTGGATGCGGATCAAGCACGGCTACCCGCTCGACGGCGCGTGGGGCCAGGCGGTCTACCCCAAGAACAGCGACGAGCAGATGGAGCGGATCAAGCTGCTCAGCACCGAAAATGCCCAGCTCCGCGCCGAGCTCGGCTCGATCAAGGACCGGCTCGCGACGGTCGAGCGGATCGTCACCGACGACAGCCACCGGCTGACGCAGGAGATCGAATCGCTCCGCCTGCCGAAGAATTGAGAGGCGGATGATGGCATCCTGGATCTGGGTCCTGATCCCGCTCGCGGCGATCCTGGCCGGCGTGATGAAGCACTGGCTGCGGATCAAGGAGCGGCAGATCGAAGCCGCGACCCATGAGGCGGCGGAAAAAGCGGCCCAATATGCCGCCCACACCGACCGGCTCGAGCAACGGGTGCGGGTGCTGGAGAGGATCGCGACCGATCGCGGGATCGACGTCGCCGACGAAATCGAGAAGCTGCGGGATCGGCCGCCGCTCAACTGAGTGACGAGACGGGGAGATTGGCATGGGTCCGTTCGAAATGGTGGTGGCGATCGTGCTGATCACCACGATTGCCGGCGTCTGGAAGGCCAAGCACGGGGCCCGCAAGGATATCGGGCGCAGCGAGCATAGGGTCGACGCGGCGGAGAACCAGCGGCTGCGCGACGAGGTGAGGCAGCTCAAGGAGCGGCTGGCGGTGATCGAGCGGATCACGGTCGAGAAGGAAAGCTCGCTCGAGCGCGAGATCGAGCGGCTGCGGGACCGCTGAGCGAGCCGGCGATGACCGATCCCCTCCCCTCCGTCGCCCTCGCCTTGGCGGTGCTGGCCGGCCTGGGCGCCGTCAGCATGGCTGTGCTGAGCGGCTGGCGGGGCTGGCTCGAGCTGAGGCGGACGGCGCTGGATGCCGGCATCGGCCGCGGCGCTCCGCGGGCCGGAGTCGAGCTCGCCGAGCTTAAGGAGCGGGTCGGTAGGCTCGAGGCGATCGCGAGCGGCGCCGATCGCTGAGCTTCACCCTTTGCGAGGGTGACGGACGCGGCCGGCATCGCTAAGTGCCGCGCATGACCGCTCTCGGCGACATCTTCAGCGACTATGAGCTGCTCGACGCCGACGACCGGTACCGGCTGCTGATCGAACTCGGCCGCGGGCTCGAGCCGATGCCCGACGCGCTCAAGACCGACGCGACCCTGGTGCGAGGGTGCTCGGCGGCGGTGTGGGTCTATCCGACCCGCCGCGAAGACGGGCGGCTGCACTTCCTTGCCGACAGCAATGCCGCGATCACCAAAGGGATCATCGCGCTCGTGCTCACGACCGTGCAGGACAAGAGCGCCGAGGCTATCCTCGCCACCGACGTCGAGGCGGAGCTGGCGCCGTTCGACCTCAAGAACCAGCTCAGCTCCAACCGCACCCAGGGCATTCCCAACATGATCGCGCTGATCCGGCAAACCGCCGAGAGGCTGAGGGATTGAGCGCGGCCGATCCCGCGGCAGCCAACGGCTTCGATCCGAAAGCGTTCATGGCCTTCGCCGAGAAGCTCGGTCACGGCGGCGCGCTCGGCATACGCTACCACCGCCATAGCTCCGCCTGGGTCGAGCTCGCGCTGGATTATGACGAGCGACTGATCGGGGTGGTCGAAAGCGGCATCATTGCTTCCGGGCCGATCATCAGCCTCATGGACATGGCGACGAGCCTTGCGGTCTGGGTGCGCCTCAACCGGTTCCGGCACCAGGCGACGCTCGACTTGAGGGTCGACTATCTCCGGCCGGCCACGCCGGGGAAGACGATCGTCGGCCGCGGCGAATGCTATGCGGCGACGCGCAGCGTCGGCTTCGTGCGGGGAGTCGCGCATGACGGCGACCCCTCCGACCCGGTCGCGCACGTGGCAGCGACCTTCATGTTCACTTGATCCCGCCTGAGCAGGGCTGGAGCTATTCCGGCAGCGCGCTCCGCCTTTCCTCGGCCTTCCTCAGAACCTCATAGGCAGCCTGAATGGCCTGGAAGCGTGTCGCCGCCTCCTCGCTCGGAGCAACGTCGGGGTGATTGGCCTTGGCGAGCCGGCGGTAAGCGGACTTCACTTCCTCGAAGTCGGGATTGCCCTCGATCTCCAGCAATTCCAGCGCCCGCAGCTCGTCGCGGCTGCGGCTGCCGTCGCCGGGGCCGCCCCAGCCATAATGCTTGGTTTCCTTGAAACCGGCGAATTCGCGGCGCTCCTCGGCCTCGCGCGCGGCCGCTTCCTCGGCCGTCAGGTTCTGGAAGTAATTCCAGTTCCGGTTGTACTCGGCGGCGTGACGCTCACAGAAATACCAGCGTTCCGGCTTGTTCGGCGCCTTGGGCGCGGGCCGGTCGCCGGGCTCGGTGCAGCCGTGGCGGTCGCACGGCCTGACCTGCGTCGCCGCACGCTCGCCGCCGTAGCTGCGCCAGCGCGGAAAGCCCCAATCGTTCGAGCGCGTCTGCCTTGCCATCGCCCCCAGATAAGGGCCGCCGCAGGGCGAGGCCAGCCCCTTGCGTCGTTTCAATGATCATGGCTTAACTTAGCAACGGTCGGGGCGCAGTCATGACTGGAGTCTCTATAGCGATTAGGCGGGCAAGGAGCTTCTGGCTCCTTCGATTGATTCTCTTCGGTCTCCCGCCTGTAGCCGTTCTCGTCGTGATGAACGTCCTCTGGACCGCCCATATCGCGAACATAGGCTGCGTAGGCAGCGGCGCGAGCTATCAAGTCCAACAGATATTCGTGCCACGTGAGGAAGCTCGCCCCGGCTGCCAATTGCCGGTCGGCAGAACCGCTGAAGACGCCGTCGAGGCCCCTCCTCCCGGTGAGATCATCCAGCCTCTCACCTTGCCCGGCGCGACGGATCCACCTCGACTGGCGGTTGCCGCCGGTCGGTTCGAATGGATGACCTTCCATATGGCGGCAATGGTGATTTTCCCAGGTATCGCCTTCGTCGCGCTCCTAGTGATCTACAGGAACCTCGGAGGCTTGCGGGCCAAAGCAGTGATCGCCGCGGCAGTGACCGGCGGGGCGCTGTGGGCGCTGTCTTCGGTGGGAGACCCCGCGGAGTTCCGAATGGACACCGCGTCACTATTGCTGCCTACCCGCGCACACGCATTGGCCCATTATGACGCCGCTTTCGCGCAGCTTGCCTGGGCTGGCGTTCGCTTGGACTATGGCGGCGGCTTATTCGTAACCGTCCTGGTGGTCGTGGCGGCGGCGAGCGTGCTCGCCGACACCGGCGCCCTGGTTATGGGGCAAGCGGAGCGGCTGGAGGCGAAGCGGCGCGACCTCAAACTGATCATCGCCGCAGGTGCCCTGCTCTTGACCTTTCTCGCCGTCTACGTCGGCGAATGGCTCGCATGGCCGGCTCGCCTGATTCCGCCTGAACACAAAGCGCTCGGGGCCGAGATTCGAAGCATGGCCAGCGGGCTCAGGCTGTATTTCGGCACCGGCTACAGCCTCGCGCTCCTTGCCTTCGCCGTCCCCGCGGTGCTGCAGCTGCCATCGCCGCGAAAGAAGCAGCGCGCGGCCGCCGCGGGAACGAGGTCTGCCGCCACGGAGGAAAGCGCTGAACTAGCGGATACTTCCACCAGTTCGTCTTCTCCAAGGATGAGCTGGGAATCATGATCTCGATCCTCACGCCTTTCGTCGCAACGATGATCGGCGCTGCGGTCCAGCTCTGAGGATAATGCCAGAGGGTCTGTAAGCCGGGTTCTGTCCTCCTCCTTCGCGCGAGGCTCCGGAGGATGGGCGGCCATTCCTCTAGGAGGCGCATCGCTGCGCCCCTCAAGCAACCAACCCGGGCGACGAGCCGGAACAGGCCCATGTGCCGCCCCTATTCGGTCTTGCTCCCGGTGGGGTTTGCCGTGCCGGCCCCGTTACCGGGCCCGCGGTGCGCTCTTGCCGCACCCTTTCGACCTTGCCGCGCCGAAGCCGCGGCGGTTTGCTTTCTGTGGCACTTTCCCTGGGGTCGCCCCCGCCGGCCGTTAGCCGGCACCGTCGTTCCGTGGAGCCCGGACTTTCCTCGCGGCATGATCGACATGTCGCGCGGCCGCCCAACCCTCTGGCGGGCCCTATCTAGCGTTTCCGCGCTCGCGATCCAAGAGCAGGCTGAGCAGCACCGCGCGGCACTCGCCGTCGATGACGCCGTCGACATGGTCCGGGCGGAAGCGGCGCTGGAAGGCGGTGACCGCCGCCTTCGCATCGCGCACGTCATAGCCGAACCGCTCCAGCGCGAGCAGGAAGCCGCCGTTGGTCCAGTGCGGGTCCATCAGATTGCGGGTCGGGCGGGGCAGCGCGAGACCGACCTTGGCGAGGCGCGCCCAATCGAACAACTCACCCGGATCCTGCTTGCGGGCGGGGGCGATATCGGAATGGCCGACGACGTTGGCGCGCGGGATGTTGTAGCGCTTGACGATGCCGGCCACCAAGGGAACCAGCGCGTCCATCTGCTCCTCGGTGAATGGCCGATAGCCGAACTCGTGCCCGGGATTGACGATCTCGATGCCGATGCTCGCCGAATTGAGGTTCATCATCCCGCGCCAGTAGGAGTTGCCGGCATGCCAGGCCCGCTTCTCCTCGGGCACCATGCGGAGGACCTGCCCGTCCTCCGCCACCAGATAATGGGCCGAGACCTTCGAGGCGGGATCCCTGAGACGGGCTATGGCCGAGGCGGCATCCTGCATCCCGGTATAATGGAGGACGAGGATGCTGATCGGCATCGTCCGCTCGTCGAAATTCGGTGACGGGCACTCGATGATCTCGCTCATCGGTCCTTTGCGCTCCAAAAAGCCGCTTGCGTCAAGTGCGCTCGATCAGGCGCTGGCGCGGCGACGCGCGGCGACGGCGCGACCCTCGGGAGCACGAAGGTAGAGGCCGCGATGATCGGGATCGGGGACGAAGTCGTCGGTTTGGCCGATACTGGTCTCGCCGGCGCCGAGCATCAGGCACGCGTCCGGAGCGCTTGCTTCGGCGAGCCTGGCGAAAGCCAATCGGCGGGTGTCCTCCGGAAAATAGAGGAGCACGTTGCGGCACAGGATGATGTCGTAGCCGATCGGCCGCGGCGGCGGCCCGAGCAAGTTGTGCACCTCGAAGCAGACCGACTCCCGCAAGCTCGAGCCGATCCGCCAGCGATGCCCCGGTTCCTCTTCGAACCAGCGGATCATCTGCAGGACCGGCAACCCGCGCTGCACCTCGAATTGCGAGTAGAGGCCGGACCTGGCGGCTTCGATCGCGGACCCGGAGACGTCGGTGCCGAGCAGATCGATGCGCCAGTCGGCCCACTGGCCGCCGTCCTCCGCGAAATGCATGGCAAGCGAATAGGCTTCCTGGCCGGTCGAGCAGCCGGCGCACCAGATGCGCAGCCGTCTCTGGGCGGCGCGGGCCGTTCGAAAGCGGGGCAGCACGTTGCGCAGCAGCAGGTCGAACGACCCGCGGTCGCGATAGAAGAAGGTTTCGTTGTTGAGCAGTGCGTCCACCACCTGGGCGGACAGCCTTCCGTCGGGTGCGGCGGCCAGATTCGCCACCAGCTGCTCGAGGCTGGTCATCCGGCGTTCGCGCATCAGCGACTTGAGTGCGGTCTCGATGCGCCAGCGGCGGGCGCTCCCGAGCTGTTGCCCGGTCCGCAATTCAAGCAGCTCCGCGAGAACGGCGCTCGCCGTGCCGCTCATTTCCATGCCGCAGCCGCGGGACGGCCGCTGATCCGCCGGGCGAGATCCGCAGGCGACAGCATCGCGGATGCCAGCCCCGCCTCCGCCACCGCGCGCGGCATGCCCCACACTGCCGAAGTGGCGCGGTCCTGAACCAGCACCGATCCGCCGCGGTCGACGATCCGGGCGCTGCCGGTCAGTCCGTCGCGCCCCATGCCGCTGAACACGATGCCAAGGCCCGAAGGCCCGTAAATCTCGCTTACCGCCCCGAACATCGGATCGACCGAAGGCATGCAGCCCGAGCCGGCGGGCGCGCGGCAAAGCTTGACGCCGACAGCCGTCCCGCGGCGTTCGAGCGCCAGATGGGCGTCGCCGGGCGCGACGAGGATCCGCTCCGGCTCCAGGATCGTGCCGCTCTGGGCAACCTGCGCGCCGCGCCCCGACACGGCCTCGATCTGGCGGGCGAAGAACGGCATGAACAGGACCGGCAGATGCTGCGTGACGAGGATCGGGACCCCGATCCGGCTGGGCAGCGTCTTCAGGAATTCGCCGATCGCATGGAGCCCGCCAGTGGACGCGCCCAGCGCCAGACACGCGAAATTCTCGGTCGACATGGCGCGCAGCCTGACCGACGAGGCTTCGGCCGCCGCGGCGGCCGAAGGCGCGGGCGCGGGCGCGGCGGGGCCGATGCGGCGGAGCCGTTCGGCAAGCACCTCGGCAAAGCGGCCGCCGAACGTGCCGGTACCGGGTTTGGGAAGCGTGTCGGCGGCGCCTAATGCCAGCCCCTTTACCGTGGCCTCCGCCCGATCCTCGCACAGCGAGGACAGGATCAGGACCCGCGCGCCCCTGCCCTCACGGAGGATGTCGGGAAGCGCCTCGAGCCCGCTCGTGCCGGGCATCTCGACGTCGAGCAGGACGATGTCGACCCGAACCGCCTTGAGCGCGTCGAGCGCCTCGCCGGCATTGGCGGCGAGCGCCACCACCTCGAAGTCCCGGTAGGCAGCAAGCATCCGCGACAGCACCGCGCGCGCGATCGCCGAATCATCGACGATCATCAGGTTGATCGGAAGCGCCGCGTGGGGCGGAGCGGCGCGGCGCTCGGGCCCCGTCGCCGATGCGCGAGTCACGCGACCCCGACGATCTGGAGCTTGCTCTGGAGCGTGTCGCGGTCGAACGGCTTCATCACATATTCGTCGGCCCCGGCGGCGATCGCGGCGCGAATGTGGGCCGCGTCATTCTCGGTCGTGCAGAAGACGACCTTCGGCTGGACGGGATAATTCTGCTGCCGCAGCGTGCGGAGGAACTCCATTCCGCTCATCACCGGCATGTTCCAGTCGAGCAGCACGACGTCCGGCATGCGGGTCTCGATCCGCGACAGCGCCTCGCGCCCGTCCTCAGCCTCATCGACCGCGAAGTTCAGCGTCTCGAGGATGTGCCGGGCGACCTTGCGGATCACCTTCGAATCGTCGACGACAAGACAGTTTTTGATTTCCAACGACTTGCTCCTCCGCCGGGTCAAGGGCTAACCGAAAGTGGTAAGGACTGTCTTAAGGCGCTCATGCGGCCTGGGCGGCCGGTCCGGCGATCAGGGCCGTGGCGTCGATCACCAGCAAGAGATCCTCCCCGGCCACGACCATTCCGACGGCCGCCCGGCGCCAGCCGTCGCCGAGCGCGGTGCGAACGGGGCTGATTTCCCCCGAAAGTTCCACGACATCCTCCACCCTGTCGACCAGCAGGGCGTAGGGGTGCCCATCCGCCTCCACCAGGACCGCCTCGCACAGTCCTCGAGCAGGCGAGCGACCGAGCCCGATCGAAGCCGCGCAGTCGATCACCGTCAGCACCCGGCTGCGAAGGGCGGCCAGCCCCGCAATATGATCGGCCGCGCGCGGAACCGGGGTGAGCGCATCGATCTCGACCACCGCCTCCACCTGTTCGGCGGGGATCGCAACCCGCTGACCGGCCAGCGTCACGACCAGGAGAAGCTCCGTCATGAGCGGCCTTCCTTATTGCCCAAGCGGCTGCTGAGCGCGCTCAGCAGCGCCTCGTGGTCGTAGCGGTAGATGCTGTCGTCGTTGCCGGCGGCGGCCTCGGGACGCGACCGGACCCGCACCACCGGCGCGCCGCCCGCGGGCACCGGTTCATCAGCGCCCGCGATCAGCACGTCGACCTCGCCCGCCGCCGCCTGTTCGGCGGCAACGACCCTATAGCCGGCGCCTTCAAGGATTGGGCGCAGGAGGTTCGCCATCCACGGATCGCTGCCGGGCAGGGCACAGACCGGCCTGTTCGCACCAACGGCGCCGGCCAAAGCGTAGGCAGCGAACAGCCGATAACTGTCGATCACCTCCACCTGCTCACCGCCGATCAGAGTGACGCCTCCGACCTCGCCGGAGTCGGCGGCAGGCTGCAGCGCGCCGTCGAACGAGACGATATCGATGACCTCGGCAAAGCCGTAGGCGAGCTCGCGCTCTCCATCGCACAGGCGAAGGATGCGGATCGGCCCCGCCGGAGCTGCGCTGCAGCCGGCAAGCGGGACGATGCGCCCGTCGACCGCGACCCGCAGCCGCCCCCCGCTGAGCCTGATCGCATCAGGACCGACACCCTCGATGCGCTCGACTTCGGCGAGCCGAATGGCGCGCTTGACTCCTTCCACGCTGCGGAAGAGCAAAACCGGTATCGGCTCGGGCGCTTCCTCGGCGGCGGCAGGCGAGCTGGCGAGCCGCTCCCCCGCTTTCTGATCGAGCAGCAGGCCGGCACTGGAAGCCAGGCCGGACGGATCGAGGAGCAGCACCGGCCGGCCGTCGTCGGCCAGGGTGGTGCCGGCATAGAGGCCCGTCGCCATGACCAGCGGCGCGGCAGGCTTCACCACCAGTTCCTCATGATCGTGGACGAGATCCACGAGGAGCGCATAAGCATCGCCGCCGGCGGGCTTGAGCACGATCAGGCTCTGCTGCTCGGCCGCGACATGCTCGTCGACGCCGAGTATGGCCGCCAGCGACACCAGCGGAAGATGCTTGTCGCGAATGCCGGCCATCCGCGCGGCGCCCAGCGTTTCGATTCGGACGCTCGGATTGCTGCTCCGGACGATCTCTTCAATCGTCGATCGAGGGATTGCGTAGGTGCCGCCGCCGACGCTGACGGTGAGCGCCGGAATGATGGTAAGCGTGAGCGGCACGCGCAGCGTGAGGCGCAGCCCCTGCCCGGGCTTGCTGTCGACCTCGACGACGCCGCCGATCCGCTCGACGTTCGCCCGGACCACGTCCATTCCGACCCCGCGTCCGGAAATGGCGGTGACCTCCTGGGCGGTCGACAGGCCCGGCTCGAAGATGAGCGCCAGCTTCTGCGGCATCGACAGGCCGCGGCCCTGATCGATGGTCAGGAGCCCGTTCGAAACAGCCCGGCGAACAAGCGCGTCGCCATCGAGCCCGCGGCCGTCGTCGGCGATCTCGACCAAAATCTGATTGCCGGCCTGCCGAGCGGACACGCGTAGCGCGCCATCGGGCCGCTTGCCCGCCTTGGCCCGCTCGTCGGGGGCCTCGATCCCGTGGTCGACCGCATTGCGAACGATATGCGTGAGCGGATCGCGGATAGTCTCGATCATCTCGCGGTCGAGCTCCACGTCACCCCCGTCCACTTCGAGCGTCACTTGCTTGCCGAGCTCGGCCGCGAGATCGCGAACCATGCGCGGCAAGGACATGAACAGGCTGTCGATGCGCTGCATGCGCGTGAGCGTGATCGCGTCGCGCATCTCGGCAATGCACGCCGACACCCGCTCGAACGCCGCCTCGACCGCGACCTCGGCCGGCCGATCCCGGAGCCGGCGGGCAAGCTCGTTTCGCGCCAGCACCATGTCCGAGACGCCGCTCATCATGCGATCGAGAAGCTCCACGGACAGGCGGATGCTGCGGATCACGCGGCGCTGGTCGTGGGCATGCGCATCGGAGATCTCATGCGTCGGACCTGCGGCCAGGGCGCTGGGACTGAGCGCGTCGATCAACCGGTCATCGTCACCGCTGCCGACGGACGCCCCGGTCTCGAGCGCCTCCACCAGCTCGCCGATCCGGTCTGTGATCGCCAGGACGGCGCTGGCCAGGGCCGCATCCGGCACGCGCTTGCCGGCGCGGACGGCAGCCAGCGCATCCTCGGCGGCGTGGCTGAGCGCCTCGAGACGCGGCAGGTCGAAAAAGCCGCAATTGCCCTTGACGGTGTGGACGAACCGGAAAATCTCGTCGAGGCGGGCGCGGTCGCCGGGCTCCGCCTCCCAGGCGACGACCTCGCTGCCGAGCGCGTCGAGCATCTCGCGGGTCTCGGCAATGAATTCGCTGATCAGGTCTTCCATCGGCTCCGTCCACGCGGCTGGCGGAGCGGTTATGGCGAGATTCTGGTAAAGGAGGCGTTTACATTTGCGAGCGGCTGAAATCCGTCGCTTCCGCGACGCGGGGGAAGCTTCCGGTCGTCAGCCCGGCAGCGACGCGCCGAGCAGGAGCACGCCTTCCTCATTGTCCATCACCTGGACTTCCCCACCGCCCTCGGCGACCAGGCAATGGGTGAGCCATGCCGCAGCGGCGCGCGGAGCGATCGCATCCTCCGACACCTCGCCCGCAAGCACCTTCTTGAGCTCGGGATCGAGCACGATGCGCGTTCCCTCGGCGCGGATGACGATGTCGAGGCCCTGGCCATGCCGCTCGGAGCCGACGTCGAGCCGGCCGCCCCGGACCAGGGCGTCGCCGGCGATCAACACCAGGTTCAGAAGTACTTTGAGGGCGGACTTGCTCATCGTCGACTGGTCGACCATCCAGCCGAGCTGGATGCGGCCGTCGCCGCCGAACAGGCCTTCGATCGCGACCCGCGCCTCGCGGGTATCGACCTCGTCGGCGAACCCGCCGGCGGCGCCGAAGGCAAGCCGGAAGAATTTGAGCTTGTTGGCCGAGGCGCGGGCGCTTTCGCCGAGAAGGTCCAGGCAACGGGCGCGCATGTCGGGATCATGCTCGTCCGCCAGCAGCTCGATCCCGTTGTTGAGCGCGCCGACCGGGCTCAGCAGGTCGTGGCACAAGCGGGAACATAGGAGACTCGCGAATTCATGGGATTTCATGCGCTTGAGTGCCCCTGCCGGAAACGGTCGATGATCTTCCAGCCTATTGGCGCGTGGCGCTGCAGGTTGCAAGGCGGCTTGCTGCCGCCGGACGCTTGATTTTCGGGCCTTCGCCACCACATCGGCAATCGAATGAACCGGGGGGTTTCGATCATCACCGCGACGATCCCGGACGAGGCCGCCGGCTGGCGGCTCGACCGGGCGCTGGCGGCGGCCTTGCCGACCCTCTCCCGCGAGCGGCTCAAAGCCCTGATCAGCAGCGGCGGAGTGCGCGACGCCGCCGGGATCCCGGTGCGCGACCCCGCCGTGAAGGTCCCCCCGGGAGCCAGGTTCGACGTCAGCATCCCCGCTCCGGCGCCGGCGCGGAACGTGCCGCAGGACATCGCGCTCGAGATCCTGTTCGAGGACGACCATCTGCTCGTCGTCGACAAGCCCGCCGGAATGGTGGTGCACCCGGCGGCGGGCAATCTCGACGGGACCCTGGTGAATGCCCTGCTCCACCATTGCGCCGGCCGCCTTTCGAGCATCGGCGGGGTTGCGCGGCCGGGCATCGTCCACCGCATCGACAAGGATACGTCCGGGCTGCTGGTGGTGGCCAAGAGCGACCCCGCCCACGAAGGCCTGTCAGCGCAGTTCGCGGCTCACAGCATCGACCGGCGCTACCTCGCCATCGTGGCCGGCATGCCGAACCCGACCAGTGGGACGGTCGATGCGCCGCTCGCCCGCTCCTCCGCGAACCGCCAGAAGATGGCGATCGTGGCGGAAGGGCGCGGCAAGCGCGCGGTCACTCGTTACCGGCTGCTGACTCCGCTCCGCGAGGCGGCGCTGGTCGAATGCCGGCTGGAAACCGGACGGACGCACCAGGTGAGAGTGCACATGACGTCCATCGGCCATCCGCTGCTCGGCGATCCCGCCTATGGCAGGAGCAGAATCGTTCACCGTGACCTACTCAATCAATTGGACTTCAGGCGGCAGGCCTTGCATGCCTCAGAACTGGGCTTCGTGCACCCCGTCTCGAAGGAAAACTTGTCCTTCAGGAGCGCCGTCCCGTCCGATATGCAGGAACTGTTCAGGGCGCTTACCGTATAGCAACCAAGTAGCGGATAAGGCTCAAAGCCTTACCGGCCAGGGAGAATGAGAAGAATCATGGCAAGCGGTAACAAAGTCCCGGCGACCATCCCCGCCAGCGGCGGCGAGGCGGGGCTCAATCGCTATCTGGCTGAGATCAAGAAGTTTCCGATCCTCTCCCCGGAAGAGGAATATATGCTGGCCAAGCGCTGGACCGAGCATCAGGACACCGATGCGGCGGCCAAGCTGGTCAACAGCCACCTCCGCCTCGTCGCCAAGATCGCGATGGGCTATCGCGGCTACGGCCTGCCCGTCTCGGAGCTGATCTCGGAGGGCAATATCGGCCTGATGCAGGGCGTGAAGAAGTTCGAACCCGACCGCGGCTTCCGCCTCGCCACCTATGCGATGTGGTGGATCCGCGCCTCGATCCAGGAATTCATCCTGCGCTCGTGGAGCCTGGTGAAGATGGGCACCACGGCGGCGCAGAAGAAGCTCTTCTTCAACCTCCGGCGGATGAAGAACCAGATCGAGGCGTTCGAGGACGGCGATTTAAAGCCCGAGGACGTCACCAAGATCGCCACCGATCTCGGTGTGTCCGAGGAAGAGGTCGTCTCGATGAACCGGCGCATGGCGATGGGCGGCGACACCTCGTTGAACGTGCCGCTGCGCGAGGAAGGCGAAGGCCAGTGGCAGGATTGGCTGGTCGACACGGGTCCGCTCCAGGACGAGCGCGTCGCCGAGGCCGAGGAGACCAAGGTCCGCCACGAGCTGCTCGTCCAGGCGATGGACGCGCTCAACGAGCGCGAGAAGCACATCCTCACCGAGCGCAGGCTTTCCGAGGACCCGAAGACGCTCGAGGAGCTGAGCCAGGTCTATGACGTCAGCCGCGAGCGCATCCGCCAGATCGAGGTGCGCGCGTTCGAGAAGCTCCAGAAGGCGCTGATGAACCTGGCCGGCGAGCGGCGGCTGCTGCCTGCCCACGGATGAGCCTGAGCGGCGTGACGTGAGGCGGAAGCGCCGCTAAGCGGCCTCGATGACGACACGCAGGACCAAGAAGCGCGGATGGCTGGGCCGGATGATCGGCTGGGCGATCCGCGCTTTCTTCCTGTTCGTCCTACTGAGCCTGCTGTGGGTGCTGCTCTACCGGTTCGTGCCGCCGCCAATTACCTTCACCATGCTCGGCGACGTGCTGAGCGGCCGCGGTGCCGAGCGAGGGTGGATGCCGCTCTCAGCGATCGACGACGACATGGAGCGGGCGGCGATCGCGGCCGAGGACAGCAAATTCTGCAGCCACCACGGCTTCGACCAGGATGCGATCGCCGCGGCGATGCGCCGCAACGCGGAAGGACGCGGCGTGATCCGCGGCGGCTCGACGATCAGCCAGCAGACCGCCAAGAACGCCTTCCTGTGGCAGGGCGGCGGCTGGTTCCGCAAGGGGCTGGAAGCCTGGTTCACCCTGCTGATCGAGCAAATGTGGCCGAAGCGGCGAATCATGGAGGTTTACCTCAACATCGCCGAGACCGGCATCGGCACTTACGGCGTCAATGCCGGCGCCCAGCGCTATTTCGGCAAGGACGCCTCCAGCCTGAGCCGCACCGAAGCGGCGCGCATCGCGGCGGTGCTGCCCTTGCCCAAGAAGCGCGAGGCAATCGCGCCGGGCGGCTTCACCCGCCGCTACGGCAATTCGATCGCGGCGCGGATCGGCGTGGTGGCGCGGGACGGACTCGATGCCTGCCTGCGCGGCGACGGCGGCTTTGCTGCGGCGGACGAGCCTGCCGATCGCACGCCATCGCCGAAGCAGCGAAAGCGGATCGCGCCTGCCCCGGCGCCGGAGCGTGCCGAGGACTATCTCGAAGCCCCTGATGTCGGCGCCCCGCTCGAAGTGGAAGCGCCGGCCGAAGCACTGCCGAGCAAGGCCCAGCCGCCGCCGCCGGAGCCGGAAGACGCGGAACCGGCCGAACTCAATGGGCTGTAAATGTCATCCCGGCCCTTCGACGCCGCTTGCACGTCGCTCAGGATAAACTCCAGCCGGGATCTCAGGACAAGAAGTCACGGCGGGCCTCCCCGAGACCCCGGCTTGCGCCGGGGTGACGCTTCCCCCGGAAGCGTCAGAACGGCAGCTTGAAGCCGGGCGGGAGCGGCAGGCCGCTGGTCACCTTCTGCATCTCGGCATGGGCGGCGACGTCGGCCTTGGCGCGGGCATCGTTCAGCGCCGCCGCGACGAGATCCTCGACCATCTGCTTCTCCGACGGCTGCAGCAGGCTTTCATCGATCTCGACGTTGATGATCCGGCCCTTGGCGCTGGCGCGGATCTTGACGAGGCCTCCGCCCGAGGCGCCTTCGACCTCGATCGAATCGAGATTGGTCTGCGCCTTCTGGAGCTCGGCCTGCGCGTTCTGCGCCATCTCCATCAGCTTGTTGAGATCGGGCATGTTGGGCATGGTTCACGGGCTCCGTTGATCGTTCAAAGTGTAGCTGGTGAGCTCGGCGTCCGGAAAGGCATCGAACGCGGCCTTGACTACCGGTGCGCCGAGCACCTCCTGCCGCAGCGCCTCCGCCTCGGTTTTCTCCTGCTCGAGCAAGGTGGGCTGCGCGGGCTCGTCGGATGCCCGGACGGTCCACTGGGTTCCGGTGAGCGCCTTCAGCGCCGCCGCGAGATCGCGGCTGAAGTCGCCCGGCAGCGGCTTGGCGGCCCGGAACAGCAACTCCGGCGGCGCGTAGCGGATCACGCCGACAAAATCGTGGAGCTGCTGGGCGAGATGCGGCTTGCCCTCGGCAGCCAGGCGCTCGACCAACCCGGCGAAGGTGGCGGGCGCCTCGCGCCTCGCCTGCGCAGCGGCGGCACCGGGGCCAGGGGCCGGCACCGCCTCGCCGCTCGTCAGCCGATCGACGAGCGCGCCGGGATCGGGCATCTCGCTGGCGTGGATGATGCGGAGCAGGGCCATCTCGGCCGCTTCGAGCGGCATCGCCGCGGCGTTGACCTCGGCGAGCCCCTTGAGCAGCAGCTGCCACAGCCGGTGGATGGCGGCATAGCCGAGCCGCGCCGCCCAATCGCCATAGGCGTCGCGCTCCTCCTGGCTCTGGGCGAGGTCGACGGCGCCGCCCACCTTGGCGCGGGTGATACCGTGAACGCTTTCCAGCAGGCCGCGGATCAGCGCGGCGGGGTCGACACCGAGCTCATATTGCTCACGCACCGCCGCCAGCGCGCCGGGTGCGTCGCCGGCCAGGAGCAGGCCGAGCAAAGCCCGGATCGCGCCGCGGTCGGACAGGCCCAGCATCGCGCGGACCTGGTCGGCGGCGACGCCGCCGGCGCCGTGGGCGATCGCCTGGTCCAGGATCGACAGGCCGTCGCGAGCCGAGCCTTCGGCGGCGCGGGCAATCAGGGCGAGCGCCTCGGCCTCGACCTCAACCCCCTCCTTGGCGGCGACATCGGCAAAGTGGGCGGCGAGCTGCTCGGCCGAGATGCGGCGCAGGTCGAAACGCTGGCAGCGCGACAGCACCGTCACCGGCACCTTGTTGACCTCCGTCGTCGCGAACAGGAACTTGACGTGGGCGGGCGGCTCCTCGAGCGTCTTCAGCAGCGCGTTGAACGCGTTCTTCGACAGCATGTGGACTTCGTCGATGATGTAGACCTTGTAGCGCGCCGACACCGCCGCGTAGCGCACCGCCTCGATGATCTCGCGAACGTCGTCGACGCCCGTATTGGACGCGGCGTCCATCTCGACGACGTCGATATGGCGGCTCTCGGCGATCGCCACGCACGGCTCGCAGCGCCCGCACGGATCGATGGTGGGGCCGCCCTGCCCGTCCGGGCCGACGCAGTTCAGCGCCTTGGCGATCAGCCGCGCGGTCGAGGTCTTGCCGACGCCGCGCACGCCGGTGAGCAGGAAGGCGTGGGCGAGCCGGTCGCGCTTGATCGCGTTGGCAAGCGTCTGGACCATCGCGTCCTGGCCGATCAGCGCATCGAAGCTTTGCGGCCGGTATTTGCGGGCGAGCACCCGGTAAGGCTGCGCCCGCGCCGGCTGCGGCGGCTCGTCGAGGCCGAGGCCGAAGGAATCGTCGGGGGAATCGGACATTGCGGGAGACTAGCCTATTCCGTCATGCCAGCGAAGGCTGGCATCCCGGTGAGTGAGTTGCGCAGGGGCCTTGTCCTCGCTGGGGTGAGGTGGGAGCCGGAACGACCCGGCACCGAACTCGTTACGGCTGCTTCCTTCCGGACCTGACCGGGTTGGCGAGAGCGCCGTCCGCCCGACTCCCGCGGCGCATATGGGGCCAGTCCCGCGCCAAATCAACGCCCCTGCATGTTGTGGAAGCCGCCGGGCATGCGGACGGTCAGGGTGCCCAGCGCCTCGGTCAGCCAGATCTGGCAGGCCAGGCGCGAGGTGCGGGTGACGTGGCGGGCGAGGTCGAGCATGTCCTCCTCCTCCTCGCTCGCCGGCGGCAGGCGGGCGAAATCGTCGGCGGCGACGATGACGTGACAGGTCGAGCAGGCCATCTGCCCCTCGCACGTGCCCTCGAGCGGCTGGCCGGCGGCCTGGGCGACGTCGAGCAGGCGCTCGCCGGGGCGGCCGCGCACCTCCTGGACGTGGTTGCCGTCGGCGGAGACGAAGCGGACCAGAGTCATGCGGCAAGGTCGCGTTGGCGGTCGGCCGCCTCGCCGATCGCGGCAAGGGCACGCCGCAGCTCGTCCTCGCTCGTGTAGCGCCCGAAGCCGAGGCGGAGGCTGGAGCGGGCGTCGGCGGCGCCGAGGCCGAGCGCGGCGAGGACGTGGCTGGGACGGCCCGAGCCGCTGGCGCAGGCCGAGCCGGCCGAGAAGGCGACTCCGCGGACCTCCGAGATCAAGCGCGCCGCGTCGAGGCCGTCGCGGCGGATGTTGAAATTGCCGCGGTAGCGGGCGTCCGACGAACCGTTGAGAGTCCAGCCCGCGCCGAGGTCGGACGCGATCCGCCACAGATGATCGACATGATCGCGATCCGCATCGCGCCGCTCCACCAGCAGGCGGGCGGCCTCGCCGAAGCCGACGCACAAAGCGGGCGACAAGGTGCCGGAACGGATGCCGCCCTCCTGGCCGCCGCCGTGGAGCAGAGAGTCGATGTCGATGCCGTCCCTGATCCACAAGGCGCCGATGCCCTTCGGGCCGTAGACCTTGTGGGCGGAGAGCGCGACCAGGTCGCACCCATCGAGCGGGAGCGGGACGCGGCCGAAGCCCTGGACGGCATCGCAGAAGAACAGCGCGCCGCGGGCGCGGGCGAGCGCGGCGAGCGCCGCGATCGGCTGGATCACGCCGATCTCGTTGTTGACCAGCATCGCCGCGACCAGGCCGGTGTCGCCGCCGATGCGGGCGGCGGCAAGATCCAGGTCGAGGAGGCCATCGGAACCGACCGGGAGGACGTCGACGGCGAAACCCTGGCCGGCGAGCCAGGCGACGCTGTCGAGCACGCACGCATGCTCGGTAGCCAGGGTGACGATCCGGCGCCTGCTTTCGGGGAGACGGGCGGCGGCGCCCTTCAGCGCCCAGTTCGCGGCCTCGGTCGCGCCGGAGGTGAAATAGAGGCGGCCGTGGGGACAGTTACCGGTAACTGTCC
>DASZDE010000062.1:0-23785 GCA_035942355.1 Allosphingosinicella sp.
CCCCCCCCCCCCGCGCTGCTCGAGGTGGAGATAGCGGGCGCTGAAGTCGGCCGCCTCGCGCATCCGTCCCCAATCCTGGATCGCCATGCTGCGCTTGTTGCGCAGGATCAGGCCGTCAGCGTCGAGCGCCTTGAGCGTGCGGTTGACGTGGACCGGGGTGAGCCCGACCGCGTCGGCCAGCTGCTCCTGGGTCATCGGCAGATCGTACCGGTTGTCCTCGGCCAGGCCGACCGCCTCGAGCCGGACCGCGAACTCGCAGAGCAAATGGGCGATGCGCGTCCGCGAATCGCGGCGGCCGACATTGACCACCCATTCGCGGAAGATCGACGCCTCGGCCAGCGTGTCGACGAAAAACGCATGCTCGACCGCCGGGTGTGCCCGGGCGAGCCGCTGCAGGTCCGCGCGCGAAATGAACGCCACCTCGGAGCGGGTCAGCGTCTGGACGTTGTGGTCCGACACGGCCAAGTACAGATTCTGGAGATCGAGCAGGTCGCCCGCGACGTGCAGCGCGACGATCTGCCGCGCGCCCTCGCCGGTGAGCTTCTGCCGGAACGCATAGCCCGAGACCAAGGCCGCGCATTGAACCGGGGGGTCCCCCTCGCGTACGATGTAGCTGGCCGGCTCGAGCGTGCGCAATGTGTAGGGAAGCGCGAGCAAAGCGGCCCGGTCGTCAGGTCCGAGCGGCGCGCGCAATTCGAGCTTGCGCACCATGCGCTCGAGGAGGTGGTCGGTGGCCATTGACAGTGTCCCGCAGAGTAGGGCGGGAGCGCTTCGTCTCTCTCAGCCGCCGAAGCCCGGGTTAGTCGCTCGGCGATGAGCCTGATATAACAGATGTGTGCGGACCTCATCCTATACTAGGTTAGGCTCGGCCAAACATTCGGAGACGCCCTTGCTACTCGCGGTCGCGCAAATAATAGCGGTCGACCGCCGCCAGCGTCTCGTCCAGCTCGTAGACGATCGGCTGGCCGGTCGGGATTTCAAGCCCGGTAATCTCCGCGTCGGGAATCGCCGACAAATGCTTGACCAGCGCCCGCAGCGAATTGCCGTGGGCCGAGATCAGCACCCGCTCGCCGGCCCGCAGCGCCGGCGCGATCCGCTCCTCCCAAAAGGGCAGCACCCGCGCGATCGTATCCTTGAGGCTTTCGGTCCGTGGCACCTCGATGCCGGCGTAGCGGCGGTCGCCGGCCAAATCGTACGGGCTGCCCGGCTCCATCGCCGGCGGCGGCACGTCGAACGAGCGCCGCCAGATCCTGACCTGCTCGGCCCCGGCCCGGGCCATCATATCGGCCTTGTTGAGGCCGGTGAGCCCGCCATAATGGCGCTCGTTGAGGCGCCAATGCTTGTCGACCGGCAGCCACAGCCGCCCCATCGCCTCGAGCGCGATGTTGAGCGTCTTGATCGCGCGGGTCTGCAGGCTGGTGAAGCAGAGGTCGAAATCGAGCCCGCGCGCCGCCATCAGCTCGCCCGCCGAGCGCGCCTCCTCGGCGCCGAGCGCAGTCAGGTCGACGTCCCACCAGCCGGTAAAGCGATTTTCCAAATTCCATTCCGACTGGCCGTGGCGGATCAGGACGAGGCGGGGCATCAGCGTTTTTTGGCCGGCAGGTCGTCGATGATCGCGTGGAGGGCGTTGAGGCACGCGCGGGCCAGCGCGCGGCTGCGGCCCGGGGACCAGCCTTCTTCGGCGTCCGGCAGGTCGTCATTGTCCTTGAACGGCATTTCGAGCGTCATCGCGACCGCGCCGAACCGCTCGGCCAGCTGCGCCGTCGACATCGACAGGTTCGCCTTGCCAGGCGGCGAGATCTCATAGCCCCGTTTGGTCTGGAAGTCGGGCGACAGCCGCACCAGCGCCTCGCTGTAGCGGGCGAACAGCGCGCCCTGCGCCTTGGTCCAGCTCGGTATGCCCTCGAAGCCGGCGAGGAAATTGGCCGGGATCGCCTCGTCGCCATGGACGTCCATCGCGAAGTCCACGCCGGTGCGGTCCATCTCGTCGCGCACGTACAGCACTTCCGGGCTCTTCTCGGGCGACGGGTCGTGCCATTCGCGGTTGAGGTTGGTGCCGACCGCGTTGGTCCTGAGATGGCCGCGCCGCGACCCGTCGGGGTTCATGTTGGGAACGACATGGAAGGTCGCCTTGGCCTTCAGCACCCGCGCCACCGGGTCGGCATCGTCGAGCAGTTTCTCGAGCGCGCCTTCCATCCAATATTCGGCCATCGTCTCGCCGGGATGCTGGCGCGCGTAGAGCCAGGCCTGGAGCGGGCCGGTGCCGATCCGGAAATAGTCGAGCTCCTGCCCGTCGAGCGTCTGGCCGAGCGAGCGGTGCTCGACGTCGGGATGGACCGCGACGGACGCGACGAAATCGTGGTGCCGCTCCATCGTGTAGGGCGCGAAATAGGCGAACCACGCGCTGTTCGCGTCCGGCGTCGCGCGGATCGTCAGCACGCCGTCCTCATAGCCGGTGTCGACCCGCTCCCAATAATCGCGGTCGCTCGACATGCACGCGCGGTAGCCGGGCCAGCCGTCGGGATAGGCGCTGGCGCCGCAATTGAGGATGCGCAGCTCGACCGGCTTGCCGCCCGCGCCGGTCAGCCGGAAATAGAACCATTGGTAGAAATCGGACTGGTTGTCCTTGACGATCTCGAGGTCGACGCGGTTGTCCACGATGGCGACCAGGCGAATGTTGCCGCCATCGAAGGCGCTCGACACTGATAGATTCATCGCACTCTGATAGTGCGGCCGGATTCGCCGGGGAAGTCCTGAAACAGCGCCTGCGCCAGCTTTGCGACCGCGACCGATCGCTGCGCTTCGGGCGAGCCGGCGCGGGCTTCGGTGGTGGCGCGGCCTTCCCAGAACACGGTGCCGTCGGAGCGGCGCTTGATCCGTACTTCGAGCAGCGTGCCGACCAGTTCGGTCCGGCCGCCGCCGACCGGCACGCTGACGCCGCCGCCGACCCCGCTGTGCCAACCGCCGGTGCCGGCGCCGACGCCGATCGTCACCGGCGCGCGCCGCAGCGCCTCGCGGCTGCCCTGCTCGACATTGACCAGCGCCACCTGCTCGGACAGGCCGGCGGTGTTGACCACGCTCCAGCCGAGCCGGGTCAGCTGCCGCGCGACCGCGTCGGCATAGCTGCGGAATTCGAGCGCGTTGGCGTCGGCTTGGTCGAACGCCTCGACCGCGATCTGCGCGCGCGCCACTTCGCCGCCCAGATGGAAGCGGGTGACCTCGGTCGGCGGCGGTCCGCGGCCGACGCCGGTCGCGCAGCCGGCCAGCGACGCGGCGAGAACGAGCGCGGCAGCGGCGCGCGGAAAAACAGCTTTCATTCCGGAACCTCGTTCAATAGCGGCGCTTCCTACGCCCGGTGCAACGATCCTGCCCGGTTTTCGCTGCAACCGGAAGAGCGAGGAACAGTGACGATGAACGACCCCAGGCCCGCGGTGCTGGTGACCGGCGGCGCCGGCTATATCGGCAGCCACACAGCAATGCAGTTAGCTGCAGGTGGATACACGCCAGTCGTATATGACAGTCTCTTGAATGGTCATCGAGAGTTCGTGCGCTGGGGACCTCTCGAGGAAGGCGACATTCGAGACGCCCCTCGGGTGCGCGACGTGATCGCCCGACACCGACCTGTGGCGATCATCCACTTCGCAGCTTTGATAGAGGTGGGAGAATCGGTTAAGTATCCGGAGCGCTTCTATGAGGTGAATGTTGGTGGCGCCGCTACTGTCATCGCCGCTGCCCGGCGAGCAGGTTTGCGTAGCTTCGTCTTTTCCTCCACCTGCGCCACCTACGGCACGCCTGAGCGGCTGCCTATCGCGGAGGACCACCCCCAGCGCCCACTTAACCCATACGGCCACAGTAAGCTCATGGTGGAGACCATGTTACGCGAAATGGATACGGCGGGCGAAATGAATTCAGTCACTCTTCGGTACTTCAATGCCGCGGGCGCCGCGGAGGACGGGTCGATTGGGGAGGATCACAACCCGGAAACACATGCGATACCCCTGATTCTTGACGCCGTCGCAGCGCAAGGAGCTCCCTTTTCAATCTTTGGTTCTGACTATCCGACCCGCGACGGCACCGCAGAGCGCGATTATGTCCATGTGCTGGATTTGGCGGATGCACACGTACTGGCCTTGCGTCACCTGATAGGGGGCGGCAAAAGCCGCGCCTACAATGTTGGCACTGGCCACGGGACGACGGTGAATGAGCTAATAGCTGCGGTGGAAGCCACAACAGGCAAACCATGCCCGGTGCAGTCAAAAAATCGTCGTCCGGGTGATGCTGCAAAGCTCGTCGCCGATCCCCGCCGATTGATCGAGGAACTAGGTTGGCGGCCGACACGTGACCTTGGTGAGATCCTGCGCACGGCTTGGGCCTGGCACCGGCGCCGCCAAGGGCTTTAGCGACTCGGACATTCCTCTCAAAAATTTGGGTGAGGCGCTTAACTTAGCTCTAACTGACCTGGGGGCATGGGAGGGGCATGCTCCACAAAGCCCTCTCACCGGATTGCGCGGCCGTGCTGGTAACTGGAGGCGCCGGGTATATCGGTAGCCACGTAGCACACGCCTTGGTAGATGTGGGCTGGCCGGTCGTGGTGATCGACAATCTCGTCACCGGCTTCCGCTGGGCGGTGCCTGACGCCGCCGTCTTCGCCGAGGGCGACATCGCCGACCAGCCGCTCGTCGCGCGATTGATCGCCGAGCACCGGATCGGGGCCATCATCCATTTCGCCGGCTCCGTCGTGGTCCCGGAATCTGTGGCGGACCCGCTCAAATATTATGAGAACAATACGGTCAAGAGCCGCTCGCTCATCGCAAGCGCGGTCGAGGGCGGCGTCCGCCACTTCATCTTCTCCTCGACCGCCGCCACTTACGGCATACCCGACAAGGTGCCGGTCGCCGAGGACGCCCGCACCCAGCCGATCAACCCTTATGGCTGGTCCAAGCTGATGACCGAGCGGATGCTCGCCGACGCCGCCTTCGCCCATCCGCTCAACTATTGCGCGCTGCGCTACTTCAACGTCGCCGGCGCCGACCCGCACGGCCGGTCGGGTCAGTCGACCGCCGGCGCCACCCACCTCATCAAGGTCGCGGTCGAGGCCGCCACCGGCAAACGCTCCCACGTGTCGGTGTTCGGCACCGATTACGCCACGCCCGACGGCACCGGCGTGCGCGACTATATCCACGTCGCCGACCTTGCCGCCGCCCATGTCGACGCGCTGGCGAAGCTGATCGAGGATCCCGGTACCAGCCACGTGATGAACTGCGGCTACGGCCGCGGCTTTTCGGTGCTCGAAGTGCTCGACGCCGTCGACCGCATCACCAACCGGAAGCTCGACCGCCGGTTCGAGCCGCGCCGCGCCGGCGATCCCGATGCGCTCGTCGCCGACAATGGCCGCATCCTCGCCACCCTGCCGTGGCGTCCGCGGCGCGACGACCTCGATGTGATCGTCGCCGACGCGCTCGCCTGGGAGCGCAAGCTGGCCGAGCGCGCCGCCCCCGGCTAAAGGTGCCGCCGATGCCGCTGAGCCAGGCCGAAGCCGAACGTGACGCCCGCGCGGGCCTGGCCGCCCTCCAGCGCGGCGACGGCGCCGCCGCCCGGCCCTTGTTCGCCGGCATCCTCGCCGCCGGCCACCGCACCGCGCCCTTGTGGCTGCTCCTCGCCCGATCGTGCCGGCTGCTCGGCGACGAGGCCGGCGAGACCGACGCGCTCGACCGGGCGCTCGCCCTCGAGCCGCGCAACCTGCGCGCGCTGGTGATGCGCGGCGAGGCTTACACCCGCGCCGGCGACACCCGCGCCGCGACCAGCTTCTACCAGGCCGCGCTCGCCGCCGCCAAGGCGATGGCCGCGGTCCCGGCTGAGCTCGAGCCCGACCTGCGCCACGCCCAGGCGATGGTCGAGGCTGCCGGCGGCGGCTACCAGGCCCATCTCGAAGCCAGCCTGGCCGCCGCCGGGCTCGGCCCGGAGACGGTCGGCCCGCGCTTCGGCGAGGCGCTCGACATTTTGTGCGGCCGCCGCCAGATCTACTTCCAGCAGCCGAGCGCCTTCTATTTCCCGCGCCTCCCCCAGATCCAGTTTTACGAGCGCGAGCAGTTCGCCTGGGTGCCGGCGCTCGAGGCCGCCACCGCCGCGATCCGCGACGAATTGCTCGCCATCCTCGCCGAGGAGGGCGCGTTCGTGCCCTACGTCCAGGCCGAGCGCGACCGCCCGCACCACGATTTCCACGGCCTGCTCGGCGATCCGAGCTGGGGCGCCTTCTATCTGATCGACGACGGCCGCACCGTCGAGGCCAATGCCGCCCGCTGCCCGCGCACCATGGCCGCGCTGGCGCAAGTGCCGCTCACCCAGATGCCCGGCCGCACCCCGTCGGTGCTGTTCTCCCTGCTCCGCCCGGGCACGCGCATCCCGCCCCATACCGGCATGCTCAACACCCGCCTGATCTGCCACCTGCCCTTGATCGTGCCGGACGGCTGCGCGCTCCGCGTCGGCAACGAGACCCGCCCCTGGCGGGTTGGCGAGACCTTGATCTTCGACGACAGCATCGAGCACGAGGCGTGGAACAGCTCCGATCGCCTGCGCGTGATCCTGCTGTTCGACATCTGGCGCCCCGAGCTGAGCGAGCCCGAGCGCCGCGCCGTCGCCGCCATCTTCGCCGCGATCGACGCCTACCGGCGCTAGCAGCAGCTGCCCCGCGGCCCGCGCCGGGCTTGCAATGTAGGATTTCGTTCGCTTTACGTTCCGAATCATGGTCGTCCGCACAGCCGTCCGCCGCAGCGTCCCGCCGGGAGAGCTGCCCGCTTTCACCCCGGTGCCCCGCCGCTGTCCCCGCCACGACGGCTGGACGCCCGCGCGCCAGCAAGCGTTCATCGAGGCGCTCGCCGACACCGGATGCGTCGCCATCGCCGCGCGGATGGTCAACATGACGCCCGAGAGCGCCTACCTGCTGCGCCGCGCGCCCGGCGCCGAATCCTTCCGCCGCGCGTGGGACGCCGCTCAGACGCTCGGCCTGCAGCGGGTCAAGGACGAGGCGTTCGACCGCGCCCTCAACGGCCAGCTGGTCCCGGTCTTCGTCGCCGGCAAGCTGATGGGCTTCCGGCGCAAGAAGAACGACCGCCTGCTGATGTTCATCCTGCGCCATTACGGCCGGGACGCGCAGGGCCGGAAGACCACGGTCAATTATTTCTCGACCCGAGCGACGACAGGAGCGGCAGCGCCGAGCGGAAGGCCGGAGCTGCGCAGCAGCGCGCGGGCTTCCGGGAGAGACGCGGGGTCCGGTCGGCCGACGACCGGCGAAGCCGTGTCGATCGACGTCACGGATTCCCTCCGTGACAACGGGTCGGCCCTCGCCGCCGCCGAAGCCTCGACCACCACCGTCAAGACCGTGATCTCCGGCGGCGACGCCCCGTCCCAGCTCGCCGCCGACGACGAGGCCGCCGCCATCCTCAACGGGTTCGCGGGCGTCGCCCTCGACGCCGAGGCCCAGGCGGAGATCTACCGCACCCTCGAATCCTGCGCCGAGCGCCGCCGCGCGCTCGCCGCCGATCCGGAGAACGACCCCGAATGCAATTTCGTCCGCGTCGGCCCCAACGACGTCCGCTATCTCGGCGAGCTCGAGTCCGGCGTCGAGCACGACTGGGTCCCGCACCGGGCGGAGGGCGAGCATGCGTGGGAGAGCCTGGGCGAGGGCGGCGAGGCGGAGGAGATCGACCGCGTCGTCGCCGGCATCGAGGCGCGCCGTGCCGCCCGCACCCCCGAGCAGATCGCCGCCGAGGAAGCCGAGCATCGCGCCGAGGTGCAAAGGATGCGCGACGAGCGCCAGCACCAGCTGCCGCCCCCGGCCCTCCCGAACCCCGGGCCCCGCAACGCCCCGCCCTCAGCTCCTCCCCGGACCGGGGACGGGGACCAGCCCCAGGCTAGCGGAGGGGACCCCGCGGAAGGCTCCCGGGAGACCTCGGCCGCCCCGATCTCCCCCCGCACCGGCAAGCCGCTCAGGCCCTACCGAAAGCGCCGGCCCAAGCCGCCCTTCAGCTCGCCGGACGATGCCCGCAAGGCCGAGGCGGTCGCCGAGGTCGAGGCGACCCGCCGCGCCGCCGCGGCCGCCGAGGCGCAACGGCGCAAGCGGCGGAAAGGCGGGGCACAGGCGCGCGGCGACAGCGGCTCATGACGTTCCCAGTCCCATTCCTCCCCCAGCTTTCTGGGGGAATGCTCGGCCGCCCTTCCCCCGGAAGGGCTGCGAACTGCCGGGGGCAGTCCGCACCGGAGCATGACCGCCCGAAGGGTGGTGGAGGGGCTTCTCCGGCGCCCGCGAACAGGCGCCAGGACCGACGTCACGAATTCAGTTCGTGACGGCTGACCGGGCCTGCTCGCTATGCCACCCCACCTCAGCGCCGCTCCACCCTCGCCCCCCGCTCCGCGCCCGGAAGCCGGATGATGTCCTGCATGATCGCCGGATATCGCAGCTCGCCGTTGCGCACCGACGATGCCAGCTCCTGGTCGAATGCGGCTTCGAACTTGATCCCGAGCGCCCTCAGGTCGGGGGCCGGCACGAACAGCATCCGCTGCAGCGCCATCTCCATCGCCTCGCAGGCTGCGTCATGCGCCGGCAGCAGCGCCTCCTCCTCCTCGAGCGCGTACCCCGCCGTCGCCGCCTCCATCTCCCGCACCGCCGCCTCGGCGGCCACGAACGCGGCGAGCGCCCTGCCCCATTCGCCGTCATTGCGAGCGGAGCGAAGCAATCCAGCACTGACTCCGCCGCCGCACTGGATTGCTTCGTCGCCACGCTCCTCGCAATGACGGGGAAGAAGCGGCAACCCCACCGCCGCGCCTAGCAGCGCGCGCCGCGACGGCCCCTTTTCGCTCATCCTGAGCCTGTCGAAGGAGGTAGCCCTTCCCCAAAACTTCGATTAAGCTGCCTAGCAGCCATCCTTCGCCTCCTCGACAAAAGGCGTGTAGTGGTCGGAGTGGGGGCAAGGTAGCCGCCTTGCTTGGTCAACTTCTCGCATCAGAAAGATTTGATGGAGCGCCGCCTGCTCCGTTAAGACACATGTCGGCTCGACTTTGCCTTCGGCATGCTGCAAGTATTCCCCACTGCCACTAAGAGAAAACAAATGGCTCTGAATCTTGCCCGCGTTCAGGACGTAGCCGAAAGCCTTATGTTGGCAAAGCGGGGTGACGAACTTGGAAGGACGATATTCTTCATTGGGGCCGGGTGCTCCGTGTCTGCAGGAATTCCAACGGCACCAGAGATAGCCCGGCGCATTGTCATCGACCTGTGTGCCAGATTCGGATTGGCACCCAAGGATGCTACAGCGACTGCTGCGTATCAGGCACTCGTCGACCGTGGGCGGATGGACACTTGTCTCCATGACCCCGAAGTTGACGGACGTACCAAGTCGGTCACCGAAGGGGAAATTGATTGGTACAAAGTCTATGATCGCTGCTTTGAGCGGCATCTCAGGGCTCCAAACGATGTACGCGAACTCTTCGGTGACATAGTAAACGAGTCAAGCGGTGCTATCAATTGGGCGCATCTCTGCTTGGGCGAGCTTGTGGCAAAGGGATTTGCATCTACCGTGCTAACGACAAATTTCGACCAACTGGTGCTCAGTGGTATGGCAGCGTCTGGTCTTTTGCCTGTCGTATGCGACGGCATTGAGTCGCTAAATCGCATCAGTGCGAATCCAGCCCACCCCCAGCTTGTGGAACTCCATGGCTCTCGACACACCTACCGGCTCCGGAACCGGCCGTCCGAGGTCGCTAGCGTTGCAAGGGAAGATCCGGCGATAAGCGCGATACTGGGCCTCTTTAATCATGCTACTACCTTCGTTGCCGTGGGGTACGGCGGGCGTGAAGATGGCGTTATGGACCTTCTAGTCAGAGCCGCGAGCACCTATCCCGATAAGAACCTGTACTGGGTAACTTATGAGTCTGACGTAGCTTCTCTCGGAGAGAAAGTAAGGAGCTTCTTAGGGTCGTCGCACAACGCGTTCGTCGTTCCCGCTCAAGATGCGGACCTCTTCTTTTTGAGCGTGTGTCGGGAGACGGGCGTGGGGGCACCGGATGCCGTTTCCTCTCCGCTAGCACGCGCCGCTGCTGTTCTGAGGAACGTTCGAGCTTCTAGATTTTCAGATTTGGACATAGAGGCCGAAATTTCGCGCGCCGAAAACCTGTTGCAAGAACTCGAGAGGACACAAGCGGCGTTTTTCAGTGTATCCAGCCCAGACAACGTAGCAGCTCGAATGCGCGCTCTCCGCCTCGCCGGCCGTGCCAACGAGGCGCGCAACCTGGTCGAAAACGAGCAAGAGAATGCCCTAGATGTGCAGGTACTTAGGGAATTGGCGCGATCGACTGCGGCCGTGGCACGGACGCATGAAAATAACGACGTCGCCGCTGCAGCAGAGGCATATCAGGTAGCGGTCGACACCTGCAAGCGCGCGCTCGAGAGGGAACCCGAAGACAAGGAGACTTTGATCTTGCTCTCGGAGCTGCTGACAGGATTGGGTGACGCGCTACAGGACGCTGGGGAGCTGAGGCGTGCGCACGAAATTTTTTTGGAGTTGATGGAATTCGATCGTGCCCTTGCGAGTCGCTTTGAAGACGACCGGGACCTGCAACGATCTGTCGCGGCATCACTTGAGCGCCTCAGCTCAATCTTCACCGACATGGGCAACGTGGTGGAGGCCAAGCAAAATATCGAGGATGCGCTCAAAATCCGTGAAGAGGACGTGGCACGAAATCCGGACGACGAAGAAAAAATATTGTTCCTCGGGGCATGCTACGGAGCGTTAGCCCGAATTCAAGCAGAGGAGGGCGATTTAGGCGCCGCCGCCGAGGCGACGGAAACTGCTATACGAACGATAAGGCGGGTAGGGAGTGAGCGCCAACTTAGCGCCCCTCTGCGAGTTGAGCTCGCTTCTGCGAATTGAAAAGTATTATTCAGCAGCGCTTGGGTAACACTGAGGCAGCCCGAATCGCCTGTAATGACGCATTGTCAATGCGTGAGACGTTGGCGGCGGAGACGGAAACAATCGAGAGGCAGCGAGACCTATTAAGATCATATGACCGCATGGGTAACATCTACGCGGGCGATCATAATCTAGATGAGAGCCAGATTTGGTTTGAGAAAGCGCTAGATTTGGCGCGTCGTCTCATTGAAAGAAATCCATCGAGCGCACTCGCCAAAGAAGACTTATTAATTACTATGTCAAGTTACACCAAGACCCTCAATGATGCAGGGCTGCGCGGAAGATCGGTGGCGCTGGCACGGGAGGCTTTGGCAACAGCCAAAGAATTAGCTAACCAAGACTCTAGTCCAAGGTGGCTGAGACGCCTTGCGATTCACCATTCATACCTGGCAGACGCTCTGAAGACCTCCGGAAGTGCGGAGGAAGTCCGTGACGAACTCGGTGCCTCTCTCGATATATTCCGAAGGCTTGCGGCTCTCAACCAAGGCAGTGCTGACGCCCAGCGAGACTATTCTATCGCGCTTGAGCGAATGGCAGAGATAACAGCCGAAGCCGGCGACGAAAGCGGAGCCATTGGTCTCTATCGTCAAAGTCTGGCAATTGCTCGGAAATTAGCGGAAGCCCACCCGGAGAATACGCAGTTGCAAAGGGACTTGGCGATAACCGAGAGCAGCCTCGCGAAACTCGAAGACAGTTTAGGTGGTACAGGCGGTTGAGCGGCTTTTGAGGCACTTGGTCGGGTTTACGCTGAGCCACTATCTGGCCGAGGAAATCTTCGCGAGGCTCGAAGCTGGCATCTCCGAAAATGAGGTAAAGCCTAGCCTTTAACGTCCCTAACAGAATAAACGAACTTCGCACCCCGCCCCTCCCTTGCCCCCGCCTCCCGCTCGGGCCTACTTTCTCTCCAACCCCACAGGAGCCGCGGAAAATGACCGCACGCCCGCAGGAGAAGGACGAAGAGCCGGCCGCCGCCGAGCCGCTCAGCGAAGCCGAATGGGACCGCATCCTCCCCTCGATCGCGAGAGCGACCCCGAATGGCAGGCCTATGAGAAAAGGATGATTCAGGAAGCGCTCGACCATCCTCGCTGACGGTCAGCTCGCGTCGCGCATCCCGCGGTCTCACCCCTTCCCCAGCCGCCGCGCCGCGCCACGCCGCGCCTCCTCGATGATCACCTCGAGCCGGATCAGCCGCTCGCGGGTCTCGGCATGGGCGGCGGTGAGCGCCTTGAGGTCGTCCGCCAGCGCGTCGATGCGGTGCTGGATCAGGAGGACCTGCCGTACGGCTCCGAGAAGGTCGCCGATCGTGCTCATCCGACGAGCGCGTCGAGCAGGCCCTCGCCGCTCCCCTTGAGCTCCGCTTCCAGCCGCGCGCGCAGCGCCGCTTCGCGCGCCGGGTCGAGGGCGGCCCGCACCGCCGCGCTCGCCTCGTCAAGCCGGGCCTCCATCCGGGTCGCGGCCGTCTTCAGCTCGGCCGCCAGCGCGCCCAGCTCCGCCTCTTCCGCGGCGCTCAGTTCAGCCTGGGCCAGGCCGATCCCGGCGGCGGCCGCGCCCCACCCGTTCCGCGGCCGCTTCGCGCCGACCGGCGCGGCGACGATCCGGCCGCCCTCGACGCCGATCTCGAACTCCTCGCCGATCTCGCTGCCGAGCTCGACCAGCACCGCCTTGGGGACGATCATCCCCGCCGAATTGCCCATCTTCCGCAGCGCCGTCCGCATCGCGATTTCTCCTTTGGCGTGAAGATAAAGGGAGCCGAATGTTATTACAAGGTTATAACGATGCGGACTCGTGGAAGAAGCCGGATGTCGGCTCGCCGTCCTCCAGCGTCACCACGCGCAAGATGCGCGCTTTCGCTCCCACCCGGCGCAAAGTACCACTTTGCGACGATCCCCGGGCCCATCAAAGTACCACTTTGATGGGAAGTCTTCACTCCTCCCCCATCCGCAGCGCCGCGATAAACGCCTCCTGCGGAATGCTCACCGACCCATATTCCCGCATGCGCTTTTTGCCTTCTTTCTGCTTGTCGAGGAGCTTGCGCTTGCGGGTGATGTCGCCCCCATAGCATTTCGCCGTCACGTCCTTCCTCAGCGCCGCAATCGTCTCGCGGGCGATGACCTTGCCGCCGATCGCCGCCTGGATCGGGATCTTGAACAAATGGCGCGGGATCAAATCCTTCAATCGCTCGCACATGTGGCGGCCGCGGGCCTCGGCGGCGGCGCGGTGGACGATCATCGACAAAGCATCCACCGGCTCGCCATTGACTAGGATGTTCATCTTGACCAGGTCGCCCTCGCGGTGGCCGATCTGGTGATAGTCGAACGACGCATAGCCGCGGCTGATGCTCTTGAGGCGGTCGTAGAAATCGAACACGACCTCATTGAGGGGAAGCTCGTAGGTGAGCTGGGCGCGCCCCGCCACATAGGTCAGATTCTTCTGGATGCCGCGGCGGTCCTGGCAGAGCTTCAATATCGGCCCGAGATATTCGTCGGGGACGTAGACGGTGGCCTCGATCCACGGCTCCTCGATCGCCGCGATCCGGTTGGGGTCGGGCATGTCGGCCGGGTTGTGGAGCTCGATCACGTCCAGGCCGGCCGCGTCCACCTCCACCGTTCGCGCTGAGCCTGTCGAAGCCGCATCCTTCCCCCTGGTCAGGTGGATGCGGTAGACGACCGAGGGCGCGGTGGTGATGAGGTCGAGATCATATTCGCGGGTCAGCCGCTCCTGGATGATCTCGAGGTGCAAAAGGCCGAGGAAGCCGCAGCGGAAGCCGAAGCCCAGCGCCGCGGAAGTCTCCATCTCGAAGCTGAACGAGGCGTCGTTGAGCCTGAGCTTGGAGATCGACTCGCGCAGTTTCTCGAAATCGGCGGCGTCGACCGGGAACAGGCCGCAGAACACCACCGGCTGGACCAGCTTGAAGCCCGGCAGGGCCGCGGCGGCGGGGCGGCGGGCGTCGGTGATGGTGTCGCCGACGCGGGTCTCGGTGATGTCCTTGATCTGGGCGGTGATGAAGCCGATCTCGCCGGCGCCGAGCTCGGCCAGCGGCTCGATCTTGGGCCGGAACGCGCCGACTCGGTCGACCAGGTGGGTGGTGCCGGCGGCCATGAACGCGACCTGCTGGCCCTTGCGGACGGCGCCGTCGATCACCCGGATCAGGATGACGACGCCGAGATAAGGGTCGTACCAGCTGTCGACCAGCATCGCCTTCAAGGGCGCCGCCGGATCGCCCTTGGGCGGCGGGATGCGCGCGACGATCGCTTCCAGCACCTCGTCCACGCCGACGCCCGATTTGGCGCTGGTCAGCACCGCCCCCCCGTCCCGCCAATCGCCTCCGGCGGGCAGGCCGATTATGTCCTCGATTTCCCTGCGGACCTTGTCGGGGTCGGCGGCGGGCAGGTCGATCTTGTTGATCACCGGGACGATCTCGTGGTCGTGCTCGATCGACTGGTAGACGTTGGCGAGCGTCTGCGCCTCCACCCCCTGGGCGGCGTCGACCACCAGCAAAGCCCCCTCGCACGCGGCCAGGCTGCGGCTCACCTCATAGGCGAAATCGACGTGACCGGGCGTGTCCATCAGGTTAAGAACATAGGCCTCGCCGTCGCGGGCCTGGTAGTCGAGCCGCACCGTCTGCGCCTTGATGGTGATGCCGCGCTCCTGCTCGATGTCCATGGTGTCGAGCACTTGGCTCGACATCTCGCGCTCGCTAAGCCCGCCGGTCCGCTGGATCAGCCGGTCGGCGAGCGTGCTTTTTCCATGATCAATGTGTGCAATTATGGAAAAATTGCGGATGCGCGCGAGGTCGGTCATTTGCGGCCGGCGTTAGCAGGGGCCACGCGGGACGCAAAGGGTTGGGCGCTTGCTCGAAGGCGTGCGAAGGTCCCAGCCTCGATGGGCCGGGCCAAAGCTGCGTCGCCCGGCCTCGGAGCCTGTTCCCGCGCCTGGGCCTGCCGGCGCCGCGGATGATCAGGCCGATCCACCCGGACGAGCTGCCTGGTACGGAGGAATCTTCCTTGGCGCCAAGCACGTGCGCGACACCGCTCAATTACGAAGTGTGTGCGATGATATCGCTCGGCAAGTGCTACCGAACTTCGCGCTGGCGGGTATAACCGGATCGAGGCGAGGCGGGCTGATCGCCAAATGAGCAGGCTGAGAACATCCTGTCTAATGTCTCATCCTGCGAGCGATCTTCGCGTCATTGTCCTCCCATTCTGCTTCGCGAAGATATGATTTTTCTAGGCGGCGGTGAATGGCTGCCACTTTCGGATGGGTGTACTCCATTGCGTCGGCCCACGCGCGATACTTCGCGGCGATCTCGCGTTCCTGAGAACCGCCTTCGCCACGCCAATGCACACCGCGCGCGTTGCGCAGCGCGACATGCAGCCCCTGCTCGATATGGTCAGTGATGACTTCTTCGAGCGCGTTCCGGACAGGAAGGCACGGCCAAACCCCATCCTCAGCCGGGGGAGCCTTCGACAAGATCTTCCCGATCATCTGGTCGCCGATGTCCTGCCTAGCCAATGCCTTGAAAGAAGTACGTGCCTGTTCGATCCAGGCAACGAGGCGTCCAGCATCGAGGGCGCCATTCTCCTGCCCCGGCAGCAATTCGATCGCTTCCAAGAGCTTGTAGCTGTGAGAAGCGCGGTTTGCCCGGAGTTCGTCGTCGTCCAGGCGGAGTTCCGGTGGGTCTATGCCGCCATCATCTCGCTTGAATATGAAGGCAACCGCTTGGACGAACAGCTCTGGCTGCTTTGCCATACTGCGGGCCAAATTCGCTGGCTTCACATCATCACCGTGAGTGAAAATGTCGATGAATTGAAATTCCAGTCCTGCCATTTCATCGGTAGTCATCTGGCCACTGGCATTGAGGAGCTTGAACGCTTCCCGCAGATGATACTGGTCTAACAAATAAGTCTTTGGCGGCTCGCCGGAGTTTGTGAGAACAGCAACAAGCAATTCGTAAAGTTGCCGCGGGGGAAGCCCCTTCAGGTCCATATGGGCGAACTCAAAGGCCGCTCGAGGACGGCGTGCAGTCATGAGGCGCCGCACCGCGGTTAGCAGATCATCATTGTCGCGATTCCATCGCGGAGTAACATCATTCCAGTAACAGCCGGCCACGTTGTCGCCGAGTTCGTCCACAAGAGCCCAAGTCTCCTTGCCGAACGGAGCTAAGGTCAAAAGGGCCGAAACCTTTTCGGCGGGCATTGCTGCGGCAACCAAACGCAAGACAGAGTCGTCTTCTTCGCCAGCTTTCAGCAGAGCGCCAGACAAGATTGCAGCGCAAGTTTCGGACAATTCGCCCCTTTTAGCGACTTCGATGAGCACGGCCGCAAGCTGCTTTTTGTCGCTGACGACAGTCGCCAGAAACCAGCCCACATTGTGCGCAGCCTGTCCGCGCTCGGCCAGTTCCAGAACAGATTGGACACCGCCAGCGGAGAAGACCTCACGCACCGCCTGCGTTCGAAGTTCAGCAATACGTGCGTCTCGCTTGCGGAAGTCAAAACCTTCTTGAGCCAGTTCGTCGGCAGACTCGTCGACCCAGGCCTGGCGGAACAGCCATCCATGCCGCAAAATGGGGTCGGCTGGCGCCAGCCGATCATATATTTGCTTGGCTCTTCTCACGGACCTTTCCGCCTGGGCTCCGCTGCGCTGTTTGATTGCGCGACGGGTGAAGGTGGACGTACGAATGCGCTCTCGGAGTGCCGCTTTGTCGTCCTCGCTGGCGGTCCCGATCCAAGTATCTACTGCGTTCCACACGTCCTTGTGCAGCTTCTCATCGATGCCCCCGAGATTGCTGACCAAATCGCTGATCGTTCTCAAGGTATGTGCCGGCCACGTCAGCGCGAGCCGAAAGGCGAAAAGTGCAAAATCATTTCGCTCTCCAGCCGTGATAGGGTTGCCGAGGCCGTGCCCATCCGGCCTCCACCGCGGCTTATGACTGTAGTGACCGATGCCGGAATGAACCGAAAACTGCTCAACTGCGATCGGCCAGGCCACCTCAGGATGTTTCTCAGCCAGCTTCTTCAGCGCGGCCTTTCGATGCTCAAGCGTAGCGCTGGTTTGGGGCATCCACGCTCGGAATATCGAGGAAAGGCTTCCAGCCGGTTTGTTGACCAAGTTATCGTCGATAGCCCGCTCTGCCAACCGCCCGAGCACCAATACAGTACGGAGGAAGAGCTCATTCGACCACGCAAGGTTCTCCAGCGCCCACAACAGCCCTGTCCGCGGCGAGCTCCCAAACGGCAAGTCTGAGGCCGGGCGCATAAGATCCATCGCGACCGAAGCGTTGCCCTTCAAATCCGCTTCAATGATGGACAGGAAGGTTTCGGGCGCCGCCTCCGAATATAGAGGCAGGTTGTCGATCTGCGATTCAAGGGTCTTCTTTGTAAGAGGCGTCAAGAGTTCTTTCACCAGGCGGTTGGAATGAGCCGCAGCATCGAAACTCAGCCGCGTCTTGAAAAGCGTCGGCCCATATACCGATAGCAATACGAGGGTTTCGGCAAGGCCCTCTCTGAGTGCGCCGGAGATCTCCCGCGTCTTTCCGTAAATTCCTGCGGCCCATTGATCCTTCTCAGGCAGTTCAAGGGCTGGGTCTTCCTCAGCGAGAACAAGCGATGCGACATCAAAAAAGCGCTGCAGATCGGCAGCCGTGATGGTGTTTTGAATCGCAAACAGCACGTCGATCTTCGACACTACTCCGCGAAACGCTCCGGTGGACCAAACAGGTGTGCTGTCCAGCGGAAGCAATGCGGCTAGTCGGCGCTCCAGCTCGTCAAATGCCACATCTCCCGCTAGGATTTCGAGCATTGCGCGATCGGTCTTATTCTCGGCTTTCCAGGCTCCCGCAAATACGAACGGGATAAGGTGGGACGCCATCGCGTGATCGGACGCCCAATCGGGAGTTCGGATCGCCGGCAATTGGGAAAGACGCCGCCGCAGAACGGTAAGTGATCTTCCGGACTCCCGGCTGAGCTGGTCGATCCGATCTTTCTCAAGGCCCATCGCTTCAAGGACCTTATTAAACGTCTCCCAATTCAGGGTCTCGAGAGTGATATCCGGATCGGAAGTCGTGGCATTCCGGGGATAGACGATGAAGGACGGCATAGCCAAACGGAATGGTGCGAATTCCTTTTCGACTTCCCGCGACAGAATAACCGGAATGAAGTTCGTAACCTGGGAGGCGAGCTTGGTGAGAGCGCCTGTCTCGCGAAAAATTATGATGCGATCGCGGTAAGCCCTGAGGTCTGGATCATCGGACGCGAAGGCGGTGCTCAAGAATCCCAAGGCTTCGTCCTTGGAATCCGCAGCGATGATTACCGGCTGATATGTATCAGCGGCAAGGGTTCGTTTCAGCGTAGACCGATATGTAGAAATTGCATCTGCAAACAGAGCCGGCGCCAGCTGAGGACTGCAGTCAGCGCCCCAGATTTTAGCAGCTTCGTCCAAGGAAATCGCACCTTGGGCCTCCTGACCGGTCTCGTTTGCGAACCAGGCTTGTCCCGCTAGCGACTGTTCAAGCCATTGCTCAAGATCGCTTGAATCGTAGGCGCGGACATCCTTCCACAGCTTTTTCGCCTGATGTGTTTTGACCCATGCCGCTTTTCCTGCCCATGAGCGGGGGGTGACGAACACGAAAGTCATTTCCTTCCGCTGCGGGTCGGGGATCGCGGAGGTACTCTTCGCAAAATCCCCGTCTGCCTTACCTTTGACGTCCTCCGTAACGCCGAATTCCCACCCGGAATGGCCTTCAGGAATCCAAGGAGTGGCCCGACCAGCGATTACCTCGCCGTCCCACCCAGCGCGTTCGCTGTCATCATTGCCAGGGAAATCAACTTTGGTCAGGTCGACGCCGGTCGAGTTCAGCAGCGTACGCAGGAACACAGAGAGGCGCTGGCGTGGCTTAATGCCGGCTGTCCCCCAATCCTCGATGTGCCGGGCTTTGATCTGGAGAAACGGCGGCACATAGGACTTGATGACCGGAGCGAAATTGCCCCGCTTCGTTTTCGCCGCGTCCCAGGCACTTTGCACATCGAGGAGCGTGCGGGCTCGAGCGCCAAAAGCGGCCTCGAGCCTTGCAGCCATTTCGCTAGAGAGTTCGGCTTTGCCATTTAAGAAGTTGGATAAGGTCGGCCTGCTGACGTCGAGCAGCTTGGCTGCCTTCGTCACATTCATTCCGTTCGGGATAACGTGCTCACGGACATACTGTCCTGGGTGGATAATTTGATCAGTCATAGGTGATAGTGTCGCACATTTACGCCCGAGGTGTCAAGAAGGTGTAACGTTACACGCTACACACCTCCGCGTCCGCCGCCGCCCCGTCCGCCACGCGGCGCGCACGTCCAGCTATGCAGAAGCACCAGCGGCAGCCCCCCGTCGCAGCAACCTTGCGCGGGCACAAAGCGTTCCGCCGCGGATGGCTGAACGCACCCCCGCGAAGGCCCATGGTGCCGAGCACTCAAGCATTCCCCTCCGCCACCTCGTCGAAGCCGATCGCCCGCCCGTGCTCGCCGAGGGCCATCGGGAAGGGGTCGCTCCTTCGACTGCGCTCAGGACAGGCCTGAGGATGCCGTTATAGGGGTGTCCTTCGACGGACGGCCTCGACAAGCTTGGCCTGCTCAGGATGATCGGCATTACGGACGTGGCCCGCCGATCGGCAGGTCGCTCGGTCAATCGAAATCCACCACCCGCCACTTATCGTCGAGGCGCATCGGGTAAGGCGGGTCTTCGAGCTCACCGTGGACGTGGGTGAAGACGAAGTACATGCGGTCGAGGTATGCGCTTTCCAGGATCGCCATCACGACGTCCTCATAATCGTGCTTCGGCGTGCCGTCGCCGACCTCGATCGCGCCGCAATCGGTCTCGAGGGCGAGGATGCGGCGGCGGGTGGTGGACAGGCCGTATTCGTCCGCGAGGCGCGCGTGCATCGCCCGCCAGAAACGCTCGGCGTCGGCCGCCCCGGAGGCGTAGGGGACGAAGAACTTCATTCGCCTTCCTCCCCGCCCGAAGCGCCGTCGGGAGGCTGCGCCGTTGCCTCCCGCGCCGCCCATGCCTCGGCATCCTTGCGCGCTTTCTCCTCCCACGCGCGCTGGGCTTCGGCGTTGCGGCGCAGATGCGCTTCGCTTTGCGGGCTGGGGCCGAAACCGGGACCGTCGCGCTCCGGCCAGTGCCGACATTCCAGCGGCTGGCCGGCCGCGGCCTCCTCGTCATGAATGCCGAGCGGGGCGAGCGGCGGGCGCTCGGGCTCGTCGCAGCGCGCCCAATAGGAACGGCGCAACTGGTCGAGGACGAGGCTGACCGGAGTGGCGACGATCTCGCCGGCATGGCGTTCGCCCCGCTTCAGTCCGTTCAGCAGCTCGATCGCCCTCGGCCCCTGGCCGCCGAGATCGAGCGCGACCTCGAGCCAGGTCAGCTGGCGGACGTAGAGGTCCGCCTCGACGATGCGGCCGGCCAGCCGCGCGTCCCGCTCGGCGTCGAGCTTCAGCAGATATTTCATGAAGATGCTGTCGCATAGGGCGTGCCAGAGCGCGTCCTCGTCCGGCTCCGGTTCCGGCTCCGGTTCCGGCCCGGGAGCGGGCGGCGGCGCGGCCTTGGCGTCGGAGGGGCGCCAGCGGCCGGTGAGGGGCTCCTTGGGGTTGCGGTCGAGATAGAGGTCGACGGCCTTGTCCCAGGCGGCGGCGAAGCCCTCGGCGCCGCCCGAGGTGCGGACCTTGTAGGCGCCGCCCATCGTGCGGCCGACGGCATGAGCGGCCTTGGCGGGATTGCCGAGCTCGGTCAGCGCGACGATGAAGCCGCGCTGGACTTCGGCGCTCCAGCCGTCGCGGCGGCTGCAGCGGCGGGGCACCGGCTTGAAATCGAGCAAGGCGGCGACCTCAGGATCGGGATGGACCGCGGCAGGGGGCTGGTTCGAATCGCTCATGCAGGAACGAAAACAGAACAAATCCTACATTGCAAGCGCGGCCGGACAAGGTCGTTCCCGTGCGGCGGCGGACGCGCTAAGCCGCCGCGCGATGCCCATCACCGCCAACACCGACTGGCAGCAGATCGCGCTCTACGCCTTGGGCGGAGCGCTGCTGCTGATGCTGCTGTTCAGGCTGCCGGTGGTGGGGCGGCTGTTCAGGTTCGCTTTCTCGCTGGCGATCGCCGCTCTCGCCATCTTCCTGCTGATCCAGCAGGCGCCCTACCAGCCGCGGCTGGGGCGGCTCGCGGAGCGTTTGGGGCTCGATCCGCAGGAGGTGACCGGCAAGGAAGTCCGGATCAGGATGGCGGCGGACGGGCATTTCTGGGCCGACGCGACGGTGAACGGAGTCAGGCGGCGGATGTTGATCGACAGCGGGGCGACGGTGACGGCCTTGTCGGAGCGGACCGCGGCGGCGGCGCGGGTGGAGGGGAGCGCCGCGCCGGTGCCGGTGGTGCTCAGGACCGCCAACGGCATGGCGCCGGCGCGCGCCGCCAGCGTCGAGGAGCTGCGGCTCGGCAATATCGTCGCGCGCGATTTGAAGGTGGTCGTGTCGCCCGCCTTCGGGAACATGGAGGTGATCGGGATGAACTTCCTGTCGAAGCTCGCTTCGTGGCGGGTCGAGGGCCGCACTTTGATCCTCGTGCCGCACTCCCCGCAGGCGGAGAAGCCCTAGAAGGTCAGGCCGAGCCGGTCACGCACGGGCTGGTGGCGCCCTTGCCGTCCGAACCCCATTTGCGGAAGCCCTTGGAATCGATGTGGAAGCGGCGGCCCGAATAGAAGCCGAGGCCGATGCCGTAGCCCGGCCCGCGGAAGCCGTGGATCGCGCAGATGCTGCGGATCATGCGGTCGCGGTCGATCGCCCGCCGCGGCGTCAGGTCGAGCGCGTAGAAGCGGCGGTGCGCGCTCTCCTTGGCCCCGCCCGAACATTGGTTGAGCTCGGCGTTGCGGAAGCCGGACAGCGCCTCGACCGGGCCGACCACCGGCTCGACATGGTGGTCGATGAACCGCAAGGTGGCGGCGATATGCTGCCACTCGGTGAACGGCGCGACCTCGAAGCGCGGGCCATCGCATTCGCGCCACATGCTGGCCGTGCGGAGCAATTGCCAGGTCGGCAGCACGTCCTCGACCTTCTCCATCGCGAGGAACTGCTTGAAGCCGAGCACCTGCGCCCGCGCGGCCGGGCTGCGGGCGAGCCAGGCGAGATAATCGGCATGGGCCTGGCCCTGGGCGGGGTTCGGCGGGGGCACCGAGCCCGGCGCCACCAGCACGATGCCGAGCAGCGCGATCGCGGTCAGCCGTCCCCTCTTCGCCATAGCAGCCGGTCGTCCTCGCTTGCATGCCCGGCGGCGGCCGGTAGCATGCGGTTCGGGAGGGACAACGCATGAAGGCGGCAATCGGTTTGGCCGCGGCTTTGGCGGCCGCATCGGCTTCGCCCGCGGCGGTGGCTCCGACGGGGTCGGCGCAGAGCGGCCCGGCCGGCGGCGGGCCGGGCATCCTGCTCATCGCCAACAAGGGCGAGGACAGTTTGAGCTTCGTCGACCTCGCCAGCGGCCGCGAGCTCGCCCGCCGCGGGACCGGCCCCAATCCGCACGAGATCGCGGTCGCGCCCGACGGCCGGCGGGCGGCGGTGGTCGCCTATGGCGGCAACGCGATCCACATCTTCGACCTGGCCACCCGCGAGCAGGCGCGGCGGATCGACCTCGGCGCCAACAAGGCGCCGCACGGCATCGCCTGGCTGAGCGACGGCCGCATCGTCGCCACTGCCGAGGGCAGCGACGCCCTGGTGGTGATATCGGCGGATCTCGAACGGGTGACGGCGATCGCCACCGGCCAGGAGGGCTCGCACATGGTCGCAGTGTCGCCGCGGCTCGACCGCGCGTTCGTCGCCAATATGGGCTCGGGCACGGTCAGCGTGATCGATCTGGCCGCCGGCCGGAAGCTGCGCGACCTCCCCGCCGGCGCCGAGCCGGAGGGGATCGCGCTGACTCCGGACGGGCGCCAGCTGTGGGTGGCGGACCGCAAGGGCGACGTGGTGCGCGTGTTCGACACGGCGAGCTTCGCCGAGCTCGCCCGGATCAAGTCCGGCTCCACTCCGATCCGGGTCGCGATCAGCCCGGACGGGCGGACGGCCGTCGTCTCCAATCATGGCGGCGGCGACCTCAGCTTCATCGATGTGGCAACCCGCGCCGTGCGCACGGTCAAGGTCAGCGGCCAGTCCGGCTTCGGCCAGGTGACGATATTGTTCGGCCCGGCCGGACGGCTCTATGTCGCCGAGACCGGGATCGACCGGATCGCCGAGCTCGAGGTCGCGACCGGACGGCTGCTCGGCCGCCTGCCCGCCGGCAAGAATGGCGACGGGCTGGCGATCTCGCCCGCGGCCCTCGAAAGCGGCGACTGAGGCCGCCGGCCAGGCCGCGCCGGGCCAGGCGCAGCGGTCCGGAATAAAGCCGGCCGCGGCCGGAACCGCCCCCAGCCGCGGCAGTTGAGCCGTTCAACCCGGGTTGGTTTGGCGAGGCTTGCAAGGAATGGTGGACGAACAGCCGGCCAACGCCCGCGGACGCGGCTGTGCAATGCTGATGCTGGCCGTGCTGCTGCTGCTGGGCGCCGTGCTGGCCGGCTGGGCCTGGCTCGACAGCCCGCCCGACGCGCCGCAGCCCGAGGCCACCGCGGCGCCGCCGACGATTCCCGGCAGCGAGGTTCCGGCGGACCGCTGAGCCGGGATCAGTGCCCGTTGCCGTTGCCGCGACCGCCGGAAGAGCCGTTGCCGTTGCCGTTGCTGCCGCCGTTGCTGCCGCCGCCGTTGCTGCCGCCGTTACCGCCGCCGTTGCTGTTGCCCGGGCCATCATCGCCGCCCGTGCTGGTGTCGCCGCCGGTG
>DASZDE010000063.1:0-5953 GCA_035942355.1 Allosphingosinicella sp.
CCCCCGTCCGATCGGCCAGCTGGGTTTGCGTCAAACCCGCCCGCTTGCGAAGCTCGCGAAGTCTATTCCCGGGTCGCATCGCAACGACCCTATATAGGCGACAGTTATATTCGGCAGACGCCATCAGCTTATCTATTGCCACATGATATAAGCATAAGCAATATTCGCCCCTCTGGTGTGACGAGGGCGTAGTCTGATGCGGCTGGTGGAGTGGCGGCGGGACAAGGGGCTGACGCAGCAAGAGCTTGCCGACGCGCTGCGCATCACCCAGCCGTCCGTCAGCGAGATGGAGCGCCGCAGCGGCAGCCTTCCGTCCCGCGCCGTGATGACCGCCATCTACCGGTTCACGGCCGGCGCCGTGACCCCGAACGATTTCTACGACCTGCCCGACCTCGGCCAGCGTTCGCTGCCGCTCGACGCGCCGGCGCCGCTGCCGCTGCTGGAAGTCTGCGAAAAGGACGAGCTTGTCGCTCCCGCCCTGGAGCAGGCGGCATGATCGGTCCGGCATTCACTCGCTCCTCGATGGAGGACAAAAAGCGGCTTGGTCTGCGGGCCGCTACCGGAGTCGCGTTAACCAATTTTAATGCCCCGGCACCTGTCCGCACGATGAACCATTATGGACCTAATCCAAATTTACTTTGCGGGGCAGGCTCATGAGCCGGGCCGCGCCGCCGGCCTCGCCCGAGCTGCGCGCGCTGCGCCAGAGGACGGGCCGCAAGGCGGCCGCCGTCACCCGGCAGCTCCGCGTCCGGCGCGACCAGCGCTTCGGCCCCGAAGGGTCCGAGCGCGGCAGCCGCCCGGTCGACGGCGACATTCCCCTCATCCTCGCCCGGATCCGGGCGCGGCATCTGGCGGAGGAGTGAATGACCGGGGGGGAGGCCATCCTTGCCGCCTTCGGCTTCGGGCTGCTCGCGCTCGGCCTGGCCGAGCTGTTGACCCGCGCCGCCGAAGCGCTCGACCGGGCGGTGGCGCGCGGCATGTTGGGCGAGCCGCCCGACCGCGACTGGGTCCAGTTCTACCGCGACGGCGGGCTGCTGTGAGCGAGTGCGGTCACCTCCCCTCGGAGCGCGAGCTGCCGCGCGAGGTTCCGGGCGAGCTGGCGGCGCCCCGACCCTCGGCGCTGGCGGCCAGGCTGGCCGCGTGGCGGGCGGGCCGGGCGCATGACGAGGCGAATTGCCGGGCCTTGTTCGGCGCCAGCCCCGAGCTGTTGCAGCGGATCGAAAGCGGCGAGGTCGAGCCCTGCGACGCCCTTGCCGAGCGCATCGGCCGCATCGTCGATGCCCCGCCCCCTTCCGACGCGGGCGCCCCGCCCGCTCCCGTCCGCGTCGAGACAGCCGCCGGCCCAGCGCTCCCCCCGGGGCGGGCCGGCGCGCCGGACGGCGGCGACCGCCCCCGGGTTCCCCCCCGAGCCCCCGCGGTCGCCGCCGTCCATCCAGTCGCGGCCCTGCTCGCCAAGCGCGACACGCTCGACTGGGAAATCTGGCTGTTCCTGGGCGGCGAGCAGAAACGGCTTTCGATCGCGACGGCGCGGGCGCTCCTCGCCGAGCTCGGCCCGCTGGTCGCGGTCCACGACGCGCCCGATCTGTACGAGGCGCAGGCATGACTTTGCGCCATCCATCCCTGCGGCGGGGGTTCCTCATTGCCCCTGCCGCGCCTGCGGCGGCCCGGTTGCGTATCGGCCGCCGCCTTTGTTCCGGAAGCCCGGCATGACGGCGCCGCCGCAGCTCGCCCGGGCGGTGGCCGCGTCGGTGGCCGCGCGCGCCGGGCGCCGCGAGGCGGGGCTGGCCGGGGCGCGCGCGTGGCGCGAGGCCAATCGGAGCTATTTCGACGCCCTTTACGGGCCGGAGCGCTGCCCGTCCTGCGGCAGCACAAGATGAGCCGGGCGCCCGACATCCTCGCCGTCGGCGAGATCGAAAAGATGCTCGAGGCGCGGGCCGCCTCGCTGGCCGCCGAGCTGCTTCCGAACGGGCGTCTCGAAGGCAAGGAATGGCGCACCAGCAACCTCGCCGACGTGCCGAACGGGTCGTCGAGCCTCGCCGTCCACATCGGCGGGGCGAAGGCCGGGTGGTGGCGCGACTTCTCGACCGGCCAGGGCGGCGACTGCCTCAAGCTGGTCGCCGCGGTCCTGTTCCGCGGCGATCTCGGCAAGGCGGTGGCGTGGGCGAAATCCTGGCTTGGCCTCGACGGCGCCGATCCGGCGCGGCTGCGCCAAGTCCGCCTCGAGGCGGCGGCGGCGGCCGAGACGCGGGCCGCGGCGGCGACCGAGGAAGCGCGCCGCGCCCGGGCGAGCGCGCGCAAGCGCTGGCTGATGGGCGTGCCGATCGCCGGCACCATCGCCGAAACCTATCTCGCCGGCCGGGGGATCGACCTGCGCCGGCTCGGCCGGACGCCAGGCGCGCTGCGGTTCAACCCCCAGGTCCAGTACGGCTATGGCGAGGGCGCGGTGATCCGTCCGGCGATGCTGGCGGCGGTGACCGCACTGTCGGGCGATCATATCGCTACCCATCGCACCTGGCTCAAGGCGGACGGCTCGGGCAAGGCCGGGCCGGAAGACGGCATCCTCGGCAAGCCCAAGAAGGTGCTTGGATCACCCGAGGGCGGGCATATCCCGTTGTGGAAAGGCGGGTGCGGCGACATGCCGCTTCGCGACGTGCCGCCCGGCACCGACGTCTATTGCTCGGAAGGGATTGAGGACGGCCTCACCGCCGCCTGCGCCGATCCGTCGCTGCGCGTGATCTGCATGCTCGCGCTCTCTTATCTGCCGCAGCTCGATCTGCCGAAGCAGATGGGCTGGTTGGTGATCCTCGCCCAGAACGACCCGCCCGGCTCCGACGCCGACCGGCTGCTGCGTCGCGCGATCGCGGCGCAGCGCGAGCGGGGGGTCAAGGTCAAGGTCGCGCGGCCGCCGCGCGCGGCCGGCAAGGACGTCAACGAGCTGGCCCAGCGCGCGCTGGCGGGCGCGGTGCCGGCATGAACCATGGCTTCCCGTCGCGCTACCGGCACCCGGCGGTCCTCGGCGGCGCCGGCGGGCTGCACCTGTTCCTGCTGCTCGCCGGCTATGCGCTCGCCCGCAAGCACCGCCGCTGGCGCATGGGGCTCGAATGAACGCGCCGCGCCACCTCGCGGCCGTCCGGGACGTGCTCGACAATGCCGCCGAGCCGCCGGCCGACGACTTTCCCGGCGCCGGCAGCGGCGGCAGGTGGGACCGCGGCGGCGACTGGGACGGGCCGGAGCCGTGCATGCCGCCCGGCTGCCCGGTCTATCCGCTCGGCACGCACGACAACATCTTCTGGTTCCTGACCGCATTGGGCGAGCTGCGCGGGCTGCCGGCGGACAAGGTCGCCAACAAGCATATCGTGGCGATGTTCGCGCCGTTCGACGCCTATCTGGAGCAGCATTGGCCGCGCATGAAGTGGAACGCCAAGCTCGAGGAATGGGAGCCGGTCCCCAACACATGGAAGGCCGACGACACCACCAAGCAGTTGATGCGCGTCGCCGCGTGGCGCGGCGTCTGGAACGCGGCCGACAAGGTGCGCGGGCGCGGCGCCCATCGCGACGAAGACGGCCGGCTGATCCTCCATTGCGGCAACCATGTGCTGCACGGCGGCATGTGGCAGCGGCCGTGGGTGATCGACGGCTTGGTGTACCCCGCCGCGCCGGCGCTGCCGCGGCCCGGACCCAAATCGACGTTCACGTTGCGCAAGCCGGGCGCGAAGGCGATCGAGGTCAACGCGGCCGAGGAGCTGCTGAGCTGGCTCAGGACCTGGAACTGGGCGCGGCCGCAGATCGACCCGATCCTCGCCTTGGGCTGGATCGTGGGCGCGCGCCTCGGCGGCGCGTTCGACTGGCGCACCCTCATCTGGATCACCGGCGGCGCCGCGACCGGCAAGTCGACCCTGATGGATCTGGTCAAGGCCCTGTTCGACGGCGGCCTCTTGAAGCTCGGGTCGGCGACCGAGGCGGCGGTCCGCCAGCTGCTCGGCCAGGACACGCTGCCGGTGCTGCTCGACGAGACCGAGGCCGAGGAAGACGACCGCAAGCTTCGACAGATCCTCGGCCTCGCCCGCATCGCCGCTTCCGGCGACGATATCGGCAAGGGCGGCCAGGACCATCAGGGCGTCAAGTTCACCGCGCGCTCCAGCTTTATCTTCTCCTCGATCCTGATCCCGCCCTTGGCGCCGGCCGACAAGAGCCGGTTCGTCGTGCTCGAGCTGGGCGAGCTCCCGAAGAACGGGCGCGCGCCCAAAATCTCCGCCGCCGACAAGCGCGAGATGTGCGCGGCCCTCACCCGCCGCATGGTCGACCATTGGGGGCGGTGGGAGCGGACGCTCGAGGCGTATCGCGACGCGCTGATCGACTATGGCGGCCACAAGAGCCGCGGCGCCGACGTGTTCGGCACCTTGCTCGCGGCGGCGCATATCGCGCTCGACGACGAACCGCCGGGAGACGAGGAGCTTGTCGTATGGGGCAACAGCCTCGCCGCCGACCGTCTGGCGGAGCTGAGCGACAATGCCCATGACGGCGAGCGCTGCCTCCACCATCTCGCCACCTCGCTGGTCCAGCTCGACGGGCGCGGCCTCCAGCAGCAGGTCTCGGAATGGGTGTGGCAGGCCTCGCAGCCGGTGCCGGCCGACGACGTCGAGGCGCGCGATCGCGTCGCCAGGGCGCGCGACCAGCTCGCCAAGATCGGCGTCGGGATCTTCGTCGGCAAGGCGCGCAAGGGCGCCGGAGATCGCGACAAGCCCCAGCCGGTGGCCGGGCGGACCTATGTCGGCGTCGCCAGCAACCACCAGGGGCTCGCGCGGCTGTTCGCCGAGAGCCCGTGGAAGGGCAATGCCGCCGCCGGCGGGGGCTGGGCGCAGTCGCTGAAGCGCATCGCCAACGCGGTGCCGAACGAGAAGCAGCGGATCGGGCGGACGGTGATGGCCTGCACGCTCGTTCCGGTCGAGGCGATGTGGGGCGCGATCGAGCCCGAACCCGAGGCCGTGGGCCAGGCGGCGGAGGTCGAGCATGCCTAGCGCGGCCATCCGCCGCGCCCGCGGGCAGGTGCCGCCGCCAGGCGGCGCCGGTGCGCCCGCGTCCGCTTTCTCTCCCCCACCCGCACGGAGCCTCGAACCGCCGCGATGCCGCGCCGTCTCTTTTTTTGCGCCTTCAACCCGCACCCCGAACCCATTGGTTTCAATTAGATGGCACGAGGCGGGCCGGGGCTCGCATGATCGCCTCGGATGTTACCAGTTACCTGGCGCGGTAACAAAGCCGGTAACAGCCAAGTCCTTGCTTCGACACGGTTTAAGGGGGTTGTTACCATGTTACCAGCCGCGCCGGAGCCTCTACACATACGCAAGCGGGCGCGCGTGTGCGCCTTTATCCCTCTCTTTCCTCGGTAACATCGGTAACATTGGCTATTGTCCTAGTGGATCAATGGCTTACCTGTTCCCTGCTTTGTTACCAGGGGAACCGGTCGCGAGTAACATGGTAACAACGGCGCTGACCCCGCGCGGGCGCTCCTTCTGGCCGAATAAAATAGGGGGTGGATATTCGGTCGGCGCCGCCGCGAGGCCGGATCAGCAGTCTGTTACGGCCGGTGCGCGCGAAAAGTTGCGGGGCTCGGCGCGCGCTGGCGACCTGGGCGGCTCGGCGCAGCTCGGCGAGGCCGCGGCGGCCGGGCTCGAGCTGGCGATCGGCGCCGGCGCGGCCGGCCTGGCCGGCGAGCGGCGCGAGGATCCGGGGAATGGCGGTTTTCCGCCGTTTTCCGGGCGCGCCGGCGGGGCTGTTGGAACGGCGGAGTTGGAAGGATCGGCGCAAAGCACTGGCCGCGCACGGTTTTCGCGGGCGTGTCGGAAGCTTCCGAGGCTGGCGCGCTCCGCCCGGCGCCGGCAGCTCGCGGCGCTGCCGGGCTCGCCTGGCGCGGCCGCCGCGGCGCCCGTCGCGAGCCTCGAGCCCGGCCGGGGGG
>DASZDE010000064.1:0-14050 GCA_035942355.1 Allosphingosinicella sp.
AGATCGGCGCCGGCGATTTCCTCCGCCTCTCCCGCGAGCAGGCCGACAAGCTCGGTATCTCGATGGATATGATGAAGCGCAACGTGAACGTCGGCTTTTCGGGCGGAGAGAAGAAGCGCAACGAGATCGTCCAGATGGGCATCCTCGGCCCCCGCCTCGCCGTGCTTGACGAGACCGATTCGGGGCTCGACATCGACGCGCTCCGCATCGTCGGCCAGGGCATCGACCGGATCATGCGCGCGCCCGACAAGGCGGTGCTGCTAATCACCCACTATCAGCGCCTGCTCGACATCGTCGAGCCCGACTTCGTGCATGTGCTGGCCGAGGGGCGCATCGTCCGCTCGGGCGGCCCCGAACTCGCCCGGCAGCTCGAGGCCGAAGGCTATGCGGCGGTGGCGGCATGAGGGCGCTTCTTCAAATCCTCCCCGGGACGGGGAGGGGGACCATGCGCAGCATGGTGGAGGGGGCCCTCCAGCCTTGCCGCGGGTCTCAGGGCCCCCTCCACCACGCCGCTTTGCGTCGCGGTCCCCCTCCCCGTTCCGGGGAGGAGCTATGACGCTGCTCTCCCTCCCCTCGGCACGCGATGAGGCGTGGCGGTGGAGCGACCTCTCCGCCTTGCCGGAGATCGCCGCGCGCCAGCCGGCCGGCAACGTCCCCGACGCGCTGCCATGGATCGATTGCGCACGCGAGGGGCCGCGGCTGCTGTTCGTGGACGGGAGGCTCGCCGCGGAGCGGAGCAACCTCGGCACGATCGAGATCGGCGCGATCGAGCCCGAGCCGCGCGACCATGCGCTGGCGCGGCTGGTCGGCCGCGAAGGCTGGAAGCTGAAGCTCGGCCAGGACCATGCGCCGCAGGGGCTGGTCCAGATCGTGCACGTCTCGACCGGGGGCGCCGACCATCTGCCGGCCGAGGTCGAGCTCGACGTCGATGCTCAGGCAAGCGTGGTCGAGACGTTCATCGGCCGCGGCTGGACCAACCGGCTCAGCCGCTTCCGCCTGTCCAAGGGGGCGCGGCTGATGCTGGCGCGGCGGCTGATCGGCGAGGACGGGTTCGTCAGCCTCACCGACCGCGCCCTCGTCGGCGAAGGCGCGAGCTTCATCCTCACCACGCTCGCCGCCGGCGGCGCCGACTCGCGGCTCGACGGCGAGATCGGGCTGGCGGGCGAGGCGGGCTATGCCGAAGTCGGCGGCGCTTTGCTCGCGCGCGGCCGCGGCCGGCACGACGCCAATCTGGTCGTGCGGCATGAGGCCGTGGGCGGCATGAGCCGGCAGCTATGGCGTTCCGTCGCCGACGGGCGCGCCACCTGCTCGGTCGCCGCCCGCGTCGAGGTCGTCCGAGGCGCCCAGAAGACCGACGGCGAACAATCCTTGAAGGGCCTGCTGCTCGACCGCGGCGCCACCATCAACGCCAAGCCGGAGCTCGAGATCTTCGCCGACGACGTCAAATGCGCCCACGGCGCCACCGTCGGCGAGCTCGACCGGAACGCGCTCTTCTACATGGCCAGCCGCGGAGTCCCCGAAGCCGAGGCGAAGGCGCTGCTCACCCAGGCTTTCGTCGCCGACGCGCTGGAGCGGATCGGCGAGGAGGCGGTGCGCGACGCGCTTCAAGCCGATGCAATGATTTGGTTGGGTGGCAAATGATGTGCCGAGTCGTCTTACCCACGACGTTCGTCCTGAGCCTGTCGAAGGGCTGTCTCTCCCCTTCCAGCACCGTAGGAAGCGAAGGAGAGGGCTTCGACAAGCTCAGCCCGAACGGAGTCCGTGAAGCGCCAGGTGTTGAGTGATGGACGCAATCGCTTCAACCCGGCCGCTCGACCTGGTCTCCGACTTCCCGGCCATCCCGGAGGGCTGGGCCTATCTCGACACCGCCGCCACCGCGCAGAAGCCGCGGGCGGTGATCGAGGCGATCGCACGCGGCTATGCCGAAACCTATGCGACCGTTCATCGCGGCGTCTACCAGAGGTCGGCGGAGATGACGCTCGCCTTCGAGGCGTCGCGGCGACGGACCGCGCAGTTCATCGGCGCCAAGGTGCCCGAAGAAGTGATCTTCGTCCGCGGCGCGACCGAGGGCATCAACCTGGTCGCGCAGAGCTGGGGCGGGACCTTCCTCAAGCCCGGCGATCGGATCATGCTGTCGGTGCTCGAGCATCATTCGAACATCGTCCCTTGGCAGCTGGTCGCCGACAAGGTAGGCGCGGAGATCGACGTCGCCCCGTTGACCGCGGACGGCCGCATCGACCTCGACGCGCTTGCGGGCATGCTGACGGAGCGGCACAGGATCGTCGCCCTCGCCCATGTCTCCAACGTGCTCGGCTCGGTGCTCGACGCGCGTCGGGCCGCGCAGCTCGCGCACGATGTCGGCGCCCTGCTGTTGCTCGACGGATGCCAGGCGGTGCCGCGGATGCCGGTCGACGTGACCGAGCTCGACTGCGACTTCTACGTCTTTTCCGCGCACAAGCTCTACGGCCCCACCGGGATCGGCGTATTGTGGGGCAAGGGCGACCTGCTCGATGCGATGCCGCCGGTGCAGGGCGGCGGGGCGATGATCGACAAGGTGACGTTCGAACGCACCACCTTCGCGCCGCCGCCCGCGCGGTTCGAGGCGGGGACGCCGCACGTGGTCGGCGTGCTCGGCCTGCACGCGGCGATCGACTATGTCGAGGAGATCGGGCTCGCTGCCATCGCGGCGCACGAGGCGGCGCTGGTCCGCACGGCGCGGCACGGGCTCGGCTCGGTGAACAGCCTCCGGCTGTTCGGACCCGAGGACGGTGCCGGTATCGTCAGCTTCGGCATCGAGGGGGTGCACCCGCACGACATCGGCACCATATTGGACGAGAGCCGGGTGGCGATCCGCGCCGGGCACCATTGCGCCCAGCCCTTGATGGCCCATCTCGGCGTGGATGCCACGGCGCGGGCGAGCTTCGGCGTGTATAACGGCAAACAGGATGTCGAGGCTCTGGTCCGCGGCATCGAGCGAGTAACGAGAATCTTCGGATGAACGAGGAACGCAAGATCGAAATAGAGGAAGTGAGCGAGGTGCCGACACCTCCGCGGGCGCGCGTCCAAGAGACGTTCGAGCGCAAGCGCGACTATCTCGAGGGGTTCCTGTCGCAGCAGCCGAAGGAGCCGGAACCGGTCGAGCCCGGCGGCGACCTGTACGAGGCGGTGATCGAGGCGCTGAAGGAGATTTACGACCCGGAAATCCCGGTCAACATCTATGATCTCGGCCTGATCTACGAGGTTCGGATCTCGCCTGAAAACCACGCCAAGGTGATCATGACGCTGACCACACCGCACTGCCCGGTGGCGGAATCGATGCCCGGGGAGGTCGAGCTTCGGGTCGGGGCGGTGCCGGGGATCGGCGATGCCGAGGTCGAGCTGGTCTGGGACCCGCCCTGGGACCCGCAGAAGATGACGGACGAAGCCAAGCTGGAACTGGGAATGCTGTGATGAATGCCGAGACCAGAACCGGCCGCGCCCGGCCCGCTGCGCTGACGCTGACGCCGGCGGCCGAAGCGCGGATCGCCGAATTGATGGGCAAGGCGCCCGCCGGTACGGTCGGCGTCAAGCTGTCGACGCCGCGCCGCGGCTGCTCCGGCCTGGCCTATTCGGTCGACTATGTCCACGAAGCCAAGCCGTTCGACGAGGCGATCGCCACGCCGGGCGGCACCTTCTACATCGACGGCGCCAGCGTCCTTTATCTGATCGGCAGCCGCATGGATTGGGTGGAGGACGATTTCACCGCCGGCTTCGTGTTCGACAATCCCAACGCCAAGGGCAGCTGCGGCTGCGGCGAGAGCTTCACCGTCTGAAGCGCTTCGGGCGGGGCCGCCGGGCGGGTTGAGCCCGCCCGCTTGAGATTGCGACCAGCCGAGCGCAGCCCCCGCAACCAAAAGGAATCGAACGGGTTCTTCATTCGGCAAGGCACGGGCGGCGGGCCGATGGAGAGCCAAGATGTTGAAGCCCCTGCTCGCCTGCCTGATCCTCGCCGCTCCGTCGGCGCTTGTCGCCGCACAGCCCGCCGCGCCGGGCGAATGGACCGTGTCCGGCAATGGCGACGGATGCATCCTCTACGGCGCTTCGGCTGAAGGCACGGTGGTTTCGATCCTGGCAGGGCAGGGGCAGGACAGCCTGATCTTTCTGGTCCAGGACAAACGCTGGGCATCGCTGCGCGACGGCGCCAAGCATGCCGTCGCGGTCGCGTTCGACGACCGCGGCGAATGGAATTTCGAAGCGGTGGCCAAGACCGAGCTCGACAGCGACGGTCCCGGCCTGATGTTCGCGGTGAAGCCGGGCGAGAAGGCGGGGGTCAACTTCATCAGCCAGTTCGCCGCCGCGAGCGGCATGCGGATCAACCGGGACGGGCAGCGTCTGGCCAGCCTGCCGGTTGGCGACGGCAATTTGGCGATGTCGGCGCTCGCCAAATGCATGGGCCGGATGTGGGCGGGCGACCCGGCACCGGCCGAGGAGGCGAACCCGGTGCTGGAGGCCGGCTCGGCCGCGGCGACCCCGCTCTAGCACCGCCCCTGCCGTCGGTCAGCCCAATCCGCTGCTGCGCTTCGGCGTGCGGCTACCCAAGCGCGCTATCGCGGCCGGCATTACCCCATTGATACTTTTCCGGAACGATGATTCAATCGGTATGTCGTGCGAAGCTGCCGGCGGGCTTCGGCTGATGTGCCGGCAGGAGCGGCGACGGAGGAGAAGTGCTTGTTAACCATTGCGGCGTAGCCTTGGCTGACCTGGCGTTCGCGGCCGCTCGGCCGCGCTCACAGGCAAACAGTCGGGATCGCGATCGGGAGGCGTAAAGATGAGCAGCGATTTCATCCGGCAGCTCCAGGGCTATGGGCTGACCACTGCCGAGATCAGCTATTACATGCCCGACCATCCCAGGCTCATCCAGCTGTTCATCTGGCAGACTTATGACGTCGCCCCCGGCTTTCCGGTGCTGCACGGCTTTCTCGACCATTGGCGCCGGGAGATCGAGGCGGCGCTGCATTCGGTGCGCGTCGCGCACCAGCATCTGATCCGCCCAGCCGAATGGCGGGCCGTCGACGGGGTCATTACGATCAACTGACCTTTGCCGATCGCGGGCGCCCGCTTAAGGGGGCGCGATGCTTGCCGCCCTCCGTCACATCGACACCTGGATCTTCGATCTCCACAACTGCCTGTATCCGGCTTCGACGGATCTGTTCGCCCTGATCGACGTGCGCATGGGCGAGTTCATCCAGCACTTGCTTGATGTCGGACCGGACGAGGCGCGGCGGGTGCAGAAAAGCCATTTCCACGAGCACGGCACGACGCTCGCCGGGCTGATGGCGGCGAACGGCGTCGATCCGCACGATTTCCTCGACTACGTTCACGACATCGACCTTGCCCGCATCTCGGCCGATCCCGCTTTGGTGGCCGCGATGGACCGGCTGCCGGGCAGGAAGTTCGTCTTCACCAACGGCGATGAAGCCTATGCGCGGCGCGTGCTCGACCGGCTCGGCCTCGCCAATGCGTTCGACGGCATGCACGACATCCACGCTATGGATTATGTGCCGAAGCCGAACCCGCCTTCCTATGCGGCGATGTGCGAACGCTACCGCATCGACCCGGCCCGCGCCTTGTTCGCGGAGGACATGGCGCGCAACCTCGAGCCGGCCAAAGCGCTCGGCATGACCACCGTCTGGGTCGACAACGGCTCCGAACGCGGCGGCCATGGCGCCGATCAGCGCTTTATCGATTACCGGATCGCAGATATCGGCAGCTGGCTGACCGAGATTTTGGGGGTCGAGGATGCTGGACGAGCTTGAGCGGATCATCGACGAGGCGTGGCTGCGGCGGGAATCGCTCGACGCGTCGGTCAAGGGGCCGGTGCGGCAGGCGGTCGACGCGGCCATCGCGGCGCTCGATTCGGGCAAGGCGCGGGTAGCCGAGAAGGGACCGGGCGGCTGGCACGTCAACCAGTGGCTCAAGAAGGCGGTGCTGCTGAGCTTCCGGCTCAATCCTATGGAGGCGATTGCCGGGGGCCCCGGCGCCGCCCATTGGTGGGACAAGGTGCCGTCCAAGTTCAGCGGCTGGAACGCGGCCGATTTCGAGCAAGCCGGTTTCCGCGCCGTGCCGGGCGCGATCGTCCGCCGCGGCGCCTTCGTCGGCAAGGGCGCGGTGCTGATGCCGAGCTTCGTCAATATCGGCGCTTATGTCGGCGAAGGGACGATGGTCGATACCTGGGCCACGGTGGGCAGCTGCGCCCAGATCGGTGCGAACGTCCACATCTCGGGCGGCGCCGGCATCGGCGGCGTGCTCGAGCCGCTGCAGGCGGGCCCGGTGGTGATCGAGGACGGCGCCTTCATCGGCGCGCGTTCGGAAGTGGCCGAAGGCGTGGTGGTCGAGGAAGGCGCAGTGCTGTCGATGGGCGTCTTCCTCGGCGCCTCGACCAAGATCGTCGACCGCACGACCGGCCAGGTGTTCGTCGGCCGCGTCCCCGCTTATTCGGTGGTCGTGCCGGGTACGTTGCCGCCCAAGCCGACCATCGACGGCGAGCCGGGGCCGGCGCTCGCCTGCGCCGTGATCGTCAAGCGCGTCGATGCCCAGACGCGGTCCAAAACCAGCATCAACGAGCTCTTGAGGGACTAGCGCGAAGCTTCCTTGAGCAGGCGGGCAGCGCGATCCCCGGTCCAGTCCTCGATGCCGGTCATCCGCCACAGCTCGCGCCCCTGAGCGTCGTAGAGGATGGTGGTGGGGAGGCTTTCGAGCTTGAGCTCGCCCATCAGCGCCATGTCGGGATCGACATAGGGCTCGAGCTTGCGGAAACGGCGCTTCGCGAAGAAGGCGTCTACCTTCTCCTGGCCGCCCAGATCCTGGCTGATCGCGAGGACCTCGATCGGCCCGTCGCGCGCGGCGAAAGCGTCCAGGGTCGGCATCTCGGCGATGCAGGGGGCGCACCAGGTCGCCCACAGGTTCACCAGCAAAGGCTTGCCGCGAAACTCGGCGAGGGTGACTGGCTCGCCGGCGGGGTCCTCGAAGGCCGCGGCGGGCGCGGGCGTGCCCGCTTTGGATCGGTCGAGGCGGCCGGCGGGGAGGTCCAGCTCGGCCGGGTCGATGGCGACCGCCTCGGGCGCGGCGGGCCGGTGGTCGCAGCCGCCGAAGCAGACCGCCAGGATCAAGGGAAGGAGCAGCCGCACCGGCGCTGGGTAGATGGCCGCCATGGCTTCGACAAGCGGGGCTTCGCATTTGGCGATCGCCTCGGTAGAAGCCCTCCATGACCCGCATCCTCCTGGCCGCCGCCATCCTTGTCATCGCCGCCGGCTGCGGCGGACGCGAGCCGCTCCGCCCGGCGCCCGGCGAGAGCATGCCGGTCGCTCCGGCCATGGCGACGGCGGCACCGACCACCGACGAGCTGCTGACGCCGCCGCCGATCGCGCGGCCGGACCGGGTCGATGAGCTGAGGCGCTCGGAGGAGCGCGAGGACGACCGGTTCGACCTGCCGCCGCAATAACGCCAACCGCCCATGCCACCGGAGCCTTCATGAAACCCGTCCGCAAGGCCGTCTTCCCCGTCGCCGGGCTCGGCACCCGCTTCCTTCCCGCCACCAAGGCGATCCCGAAGGAGATGCTGACCGTGGTCGACCGGCCGCTCATCCAATATGCGGTCGACGAGGCGCGCGAGGCGGGGATCGAGCAGATGATCTTCGTTACCGGCCGCGGCAAGGGCGCGCTCGAGGACCATTTCGACATCGCCTTCGAGCTCGAAGCGACCATGCGCGAGCGCGGAAAGCCGCTCGACCCGCTGGCCTCGACGCGTTTTCCGCCAGGCGCGGTGGTGTCGGTGCGGCAGCAGGAGCCGCTCGGCCTCGGCCACGCCGTGTGGTGCGCGCGCGACATTGTCGGCGACGAGCCGTTCGCGGTGCTGCTGCCGGACGAGGTGATGGTCGGCAACCCCAATTGCCTGCGCCAGCTGGTCGAGGCTTATGAGCAGGTCGGCGGCAATGTCGTCGCGGCGCTCGAAGTGCCGCCTGAGGAGACCCACCGCTACGGGGTGGTCGATCCGGGCGCGCGCGACGGGCGGCTGGTGGAGATATGCGGGCTGGTCGAAAAGCCCGCTCCCGGCACGGCGCCGTCCAACCTGATGCTCCCGGGCCGCTACATCCTCCAGCCCGAGATCATGACCACCCTCGCGGAGATCGGCAAAGGCGCCGGCGGCGAGATCCAGCTCACCGACGCGATGGCCGCTTTGATTGGGCACCAGCCGTTCCACGGCGTCGCCGTCGACGTCGCCCGCTACGATTGTGGCGAGAAAATCGGCTTCGTCACCGCCAATATCGCGCTCGCGCTCGGGCGCGAGGACGTCGGGCCGGCGGTGCGCGCGTTCCTCGCCGAGCTAAGCTGAGTGAGCTGCGACGCGATCCTGGTCGGCGACGGGCCGGTCCGCCACCTGACCCAGGAGGAGTCGGAAGCCTATTGCGGCCCGGGCTTCGTCTGGATCCATGTCGAAAGCGCCGATGCGGCCGAGCTCGCCGCGCTCAGGGCCGACAGCGAGATACCGGACGTCGCCGCGAGCGCCCTGGTGGCGACCGAGACGCGCCCGCGCTGCGATGCGTTCGACCATGGCGCGTTGGTCAATCTGCGCGGCCTGGCCGGTCGCGAGACCGACGGCGACCGCCTCGTTTCGATCCGGATGTGGGTGCGCAAGGGCAAGCTCCACTCGGTCACCCGCCGGCCGCTGCTGGCGACGCAGACGGTGGTCGCGCAGATGGAGGCCGGGGCGATCCACGACCCCGGCGATCTCGTCGCCGCCTTCGCGCGGGCGATCAGCAAGGAACTCGACCCCGAGATCGCCGACCTGGGCGACACGCTCGACGATTGCGAGACCGAGCTTGCCCCGCGCAACGTCTACAAGCTGCGCACCTCGATCGCCCGGATCCGCTCGGAAGCGATCGCCTTGCGCCGCTTCGTCTCGCCCGACCGCGATGCGCTCACGACGCTGTCGCACCTCGATTTCGAATGGCTCGCCGAGGAGGACCGGCTCCACATCCGCGAGGCCGCCGACCGCTTCGCGCGCATGACCGAAGAGCTCGAAGCGGTGCGCGAGCGCGCCGCCCTGCTCCACGAGCAGCTCACCGACATGCGCGCCGAGCAGCTCGAGGCGCGCACCCTGCTGGTCTCGATCGTCGCTTTGATCTTCCTCCCGCTCACCTTCATCACCGGTCTGCTCGGGATGAACGTCGAGGGCATACCCTATGCCGGCGAACCCTGGGCTTTCTGGGCGATCACCGGCCTCTGCGTTGCCCTCGCGCTGGCGATCGCTTTCTATTTCATCAGCATCCAGTGGCTGCGGCGATGAGCTTCGTTCCTTCCCTCGCGTCGCCCCGGCGCAGGCCGGGGTCTCGGCGCGGCGCCCCGTGACATCTCGTCCTGGGATCCCGCCCTTCGCCGGGATGACGATCAGGCCTCCAGTTCGACGTCCCAGTAGAGATAGTCGCGCCAGCTTTCGTGGAGGAAGTTGGGCGGGAAGCTGCGGCCATGCTCCTGCAGCTGCCAGCTGGTCGGGCGGATCGGGCGGCGGTTGAGGTTCATGTGCGCCTGCCGCGGCGTGCGGCCGCCCTTCTTCAGGTTGCACTGGGCGCAGGCGGTGGCGACATTCTCCCAGGTGGTTCGGCCGCCCTGGGCGCGCGGGATGACATGGTCGAACGTGAGCTCGCGCGCGTCGCCGCAATATTGGCAGGCGAAGCGGTCGCGCAGGAACAGGTTGAACCGGGTGAAGGCCGGGTGCTGCGACGGCTTCACATATTGGCGGAGCGCGATCACCGAGGGCAGGTGCATGGTGCGGGTCGGGCTGTGCACCTCGCGCACGTAATTGGCGACGATGTCGACGCGCTCGAGGAACACCGCCTTGACCGCTGTCTGCCACGGCCACAGGCTGAGCGGGTAATAGCTGAGCGGCGTATAATCGGCGTTCAGCACCAGCGCAGGGCAGGAATCCGGATGTCGGATCAGGTCAGGATGGTACATGGACCGGCACAGGCCTCCCGTTTCACGGAGCTGAACTCCCGAAACGCCGCCCCCGGACCTGTCGCACCCAGAACAGGGGAGAAAACGGCTTTGCGGCCCTCATCTCCTGCTCGACCACGCCTTTTGCTGGTGAAGCGTGACGGCGTCATGACACCACAGGTCGCGACTCGCGGTCAAGGGTCGGCGTCATGAAAAACGTCGTCAGCCGGTTCGCGCCGTCGCCGACGGGGCGGCTGCACCTCGGCCATGCCTATTCGGCGCTGCTGGCGCAGGATTTCGCCCGCTCCCGCGACGGCGCCCTGCTGCTGCGGATCGAAGACATCGATCCCGGCCGCGCGCGCTCGGCCTATGTCGACGCGATCATCGAGGACCTGCTGTGGCTCGGTATCGAGTTCGACGAGGAGATCGTCTACCAGTCCGAGCGGCTGCCGCTCTACGCCGCGGCGCTCGACAGGCTGAAGCGGCGGCGCCTGGTCTATCCGTGCTTCTGCACGCGAGCCGCGGTCGCGGCCGAAATCGCCGCCAGCGCCGCCGCGCCGCACACCGGGCCGGGGTCCGGGGCAGGCGGGCCGGATCGGCCGGTCTACCCCGGCACGTGCCGCGCGCTTTCCGAGGACGAGGCCGAGGAGCGGCGGCAGAGCGAGCCCCATGCGTGGCGGCTCGACATGGTGGCGGCGCTCGACTTGTTCCCCAGCGAAGGCCGGGGTCCGGCAACGGCGTCCGATTTCATCCCCGGCCATGGCGAGGCAGCGCTGACCTGGTGGGACAATGGCCGCGAGATCCCGGCCGAACCGCTCCTGTTCGGCGACGTCGTGCTCGCCCGCAAGGACGCTCCCACCAGCTATCATCTCGCCGTCACCGTCGACGATGCCGACCAGGGGATCACCGACGTCGTCCGCGGCCGCGACCTGTTCGCCGCCACTCACATCCACCGCCTGCTCCAGGCTTTGCTCGGCCTGCCGACGCCGCATTATCACCATCATGCGCTGCTGACCGACGCTGCCGGGCGGCGGCTGGCCAAGCGGCACGGCGCTCCCACCCTCGGCGATCTGCGCGCCGCCGGAGCCGATCCGGCGAGGCTGGCCGAGGACCTGCTGGCGGGGCGTCTGCCCGCTGGATATTCGGCCGCCGAACCCTAGATAGGGACGATGCAGACGCTCCTCATGATCCTGATCGCGGCAGCTGCCGCGGCCACCCTGTTCGTCCTTGCCAAAGGGGTGATCGGCATGGCCCAGGGCAAGGACGTCACCGGCGCCCGCTCGCAGGGCCTGATGCGCAAGCGGGTGATGTACCAGGCGCTCGCGGTCGTCCTCATCGTGTTGCTGCTGCTGCTCGCCGGCGGCGGGAGCTGAAACTGGTCAGGCTCACCAAAATCTATACCCGCACCGGCGATGCCGGCGAGACCGGGCTGGTCGACGGCTCGCGCATCTCCAAGGCGCATCCCCGCGCCGCCGCGATCGGCGATGTCGACGAGGCCAACAGCGCGATCGGCGTCGCCCTGCTCCATATCGTCGACGATCGGCACCGGCAGATGCTTGGCCGCATCCAGAACGAGCTGTTCGATCTCGGCGCCGACCTCGCCACTCCCGGCGAGGATTTCACGCCGGGCGAGACGATTCTGCGGGTGACGGCCGATCAGGCGGCGCGGCTCGAGCGCGAGATCGATGCGATGAACGCGGAGCTGGAGCCGCTGCGCAGCTTCATCCTGCCGGGCGGCGGCGCCGGCGCCGCGCACCTCCATCTGGCGCGTACCATCGTCCGGCGCGCCGAGCGCATGGCGGTCGCCGCCGCGGCCGAAATCGCGGTCAACCCCCTCGCTTTGGTCTACATCAACCGGCTGTCGGACCATTTGTTCGTGCTCGCCCGGCTGGTCGCCAAAGGCGAGGGCGGCGACATCCTCTGGCAGCCCGGCGCGACTCGCGGGATCTAGCCCGGCCCTGCCAATTTGGCTCCGCGGTCATGCTCCTGTAGGCTGTTCTGCCGTTAGGGAGAGGCGATGGCGACCCGCACCAAACCCGCGCCGGCGGGCGATCCGGCGACCGGCTATGAAGCGGTCCGAGCGCTGAGCCGCGCGATCGCGGCGCCGCTGTCCGATGCCGATGCGACCCTCCAGCCGATGCCCGACGCGTCGCCCGCCAAGTGGCATCTGGCCCACACCAGCTGGTTCTTCGAGGCCTTCGTGCTGCGCGACCATGTGCCCGGCTACAGCGTGCACGATCCGCGCTGGGCCTATTTGTTCAACAGCTATTATGACGGCGAGGGCGAGCGCCACCCGCGGCCGCTCCGCGGGATGCTGAGCCGGCCGTCACTGGACCAGCTGCTCGCCTATCGCGACCATGTCGATGCGGCGATGCTGGCGGCGATCCCGCGCCTGTCCGAATCCGCGCTGGCGCTGGTCGAGCTCGGCCTCTATCACGAGCAGCAGCATCAGGAGCTGATGCTGAGCGATATGCTCGCCACGTTCGCCGCCAATCCGTTGCTGCCGGCCGTTTGGGACCGGGAGCCGGCCCCAGTGCCGATGCCGCCGCCGCTTCGGTGGCGGGAGGGCCGCACCGGCCTCGTCGAGGTCGGGCAGGACGGGGCCGGCTTCGGCTTCGACTGCGAACGTCCGCGCCACCCGGCGCTGCTCCGCCCCCACGCGCTGGCCGACCGGCTGGTGACCAATGGCGAGTGGCGGGACTTCATCGACGACGGCGGCTATGCGCGCCCGGAGCTGTGGTTGTCGGACGGCTGGGCGTGGGTGCGGGACAACAAGGTCGAGGCGCCGCTTTACTGGCGCCGCGGCCAGGGCGGCTGGATGCGGTTCGGGCTGGACGGGCTCCGCCCGGTCGATCCGGCCGAGCCGGTCTGCCACATATGTTATTATGAGGCGGACGCCTATGCCCGCTGGGCGGGCGCACGGCTGCCGACCGAGCAGGAATGGGAGGCGGCCGGGGCGGCGGCGGACGCGGCCGGCGGCAACCAGCTCGATCAGGCCGGTCCGGTCCGGCCGCGCGGCGGCGGCGGGCTGTTCGGCGACGTCTGGCAGTGGACGGCGAGCGCTTTCCTTCCCTATCCGGGCTTCGCCCCGGCGCAAGGCGCGGTCGGGGAATATAACGGCAAGTTCATGTGCGGTCAGTTGGTGCTCAAGGGCGCGAGCTGCGCGACCCCGCGGGGCCACAGCCGGGCCAGCTACCGCAATTTCTTCTACCCGCACCAGCGCTGGATGTTCGCCGGCGTGCGGCTGGCGAAGGACCTTTGATGGACGCGCGCGCCGCCCTGTCGGCCGACCCCGCCTTCCTCGCGGACGTGCTGGCGGGGCTCGCCGCGCCGATCCCCGCAATCCCGGCGCGCTGGCTCTACGACCGCCGCGGCTCCGAGCTGTTCGAGGCGATCACCGCCTTGCCCGAATATTATCCGACCCGCATCGAGCGCGGTCTGCTCGAACGGCACAGCGACGAGGTGGCGGCGATCGCCGGCACCGGCGCCGCCGTGATCGAGTTCGGCTCGGGCTCGTCGACCAAGACGCCGATCCTGCTGCGCTCGGTCGAGCCTTCCGCCTATGTGCCGATCGACATTTCAGGCGATTTCCTGCGCGATGCCGCGGCCGCTCTGCAGGCGGCGTTCCCGGCGCTGCCGATCCACCCGGTCGAAGGCGATTTCATGCGGCCGATCACGCTCCCGCCGGCGGTGGCGGGGCTCGGCAAGCTCGGCTTCTTCCCCGGCTCGACGATCGGCAATCTGGTCGCGCGGACCGCGGTCGACCTGCTTCGCGCGATGAAGGACACGCTTGGGGTCGGCGCCCACCTGCTGATCGGCATGGACCGGATCAAGGACGAGGCGGTGCTGCTCCGGGCCTATAACGATGCCGCGGGCGTGACTGCGGAATTCAATCTCAACCTCCTCCGCCGCATCAACTCCGAGCTGGGCGGCACCATCCCGGTCGACGCTTTCCGCCACCGGGCGATCTGGAACGACCGCATGAGCCGGATCGAAATGCATCTCGAGGCGGTGCGCGCCGTCGATTTCACCATATCCGGGCAGAGCTTCGCGTTCGCGGCCGGCGCCACCATCCACAC
>DASZDE010000065.1:0-5900 GCA_035942355.1 Allosphingosinicella sp.
CCCCCGGCCCGAATCCTTGCCACGAACCCGGGGTGGAGAGTCCGCAGCCATGGCGAAGCTCGTCTTTGGAATGAACCAGTCGTTGGACGGCTATGTCGACCACATGGCATTCGCGCCCGATCCAGCGCTCTTTCGTCACTGGATAGAGCAAGTGCGCGGCGTGGCGGGCAGCGTGTACGGCCGCGGCATGTACGAGGTCATGCTCTATTGGGACGAGGATCGTCCCGACTGGGACGCGGACAAACGCGACTTCGCGGCGGCATGGCGGAGCCAGAAGAAGTGGGTCGTGTCGCGCTCGCTCAAGTCCGTCGGCCCGAACGCCGCTCTTGTGGAAAATGATTTGGAGGCGGCGATCCGCGGGCTGAAGGCCGGGCTCGATGGGGAGATTCACGTGTCCGGACCGAAGCTGGCGCGAAGCCTGACCGACCTTGGCCTGATCGATGAGTATCGGCTCTATTTCCATCCCGTCGTGCTCGGTCGCGGCGAGCCGTTCTTCGCCGGCCCCCGGCCGCCGCTGCGGCTGGTGGCCAGCGATCGGATTGGAGAGCAGGCGATCAGGTTGACCTACGTTCCCGCCTGATCGCGCGGCCAGAGCCTCTGCCGCCTCTCACTCCCCGGCCTCGGGCAGCCGCGGCGCCTCGACCGGCTCGACCTTGAGGCAGGCGCCGTCGGAGCCGGTCACCCGCACCCGCGCGCCGGCGGCGGCGTCCGGGCCGCGCGCGTTCCACACGCTGTCGCCGACCCTGACCCGCCCGATCCCGTCCTCGATCGCGCCGACCACCACGACCGTCTCGCCGACCAGGCGGGCGGTGCGGTCGTTGAGCAGCGGGTCGCTGCTTGCCACCGGATTGGCGGCATACCAGCGGCGGCCGACATAGACGGCGGTGATGGCGAGCAGGGCGAACAACGCGAACTGGAAGGCGAGCGGGATGCCGAGCAGCAAAGCGGCAAAGCCGGTCACGGCGGCCGCCGCGGCCAGCCAGATCAGGAACACGCCCGGCATCAGCAATTCGGCGATGCCGAGCAGGGCCGCGCCGATCAGCCAGATCCAGGGCGGATCGAGGCCGTCGAAATTCATCTCTTCTCCCCTTCGAACGGGCCGGTCCGGCGCGCCGGCACGGGCGGCGGCGGTGCCGGGCGGTTGCCGCCGAGCGCGTCGCGGGCGAGCTCGCCGATCCCGCCCAAGGTGCCGATCAGCTGGGTCGCCTCGACCGGGAACAGGATCGTCTTGGCGTTGGGGGAGGAGGCGAACCGGCCGACCGCCTCGACATATTTCTGGGCGATGAAATAGTTGATCGCCTGGGCGTTGCCGCCGGCGATCGCGTCCGAGACGACCTGGGTCGCCTTGGCCTCGGCCTCGGCCTCGCGCTCGCGCGCCTCGGCGTCGCGGAAGGCGGCTTCGCGGCGGCCCTCGGCCTGCAGGATCTGGCCCTGCTTCTGGCCCTCGGCCTTGAGGATCTCGGACGCGCGCAGCCCTTCCGATTCGAGGATCAAAGCGCGCTTCTCGCGCTCGGCCTTCATCTGCCGGCCCATTGCGTTGACGATGTCGGCGGGCGGGCGGATGTCCTTGACCTCGACGCGGGTGATCTTGACCCCCCAAGCCTCGGTCGCCTGGTCGACCACGGTCAGCAGGCGGGCGTTGATCTCGTCGCGCTTGGACAGGGTCTCGTCGAGGTCCATCGAGCCCATCACGGTGCGCAAATTGGTGGTGGTGAGCTGCATGATCGCCAGATAGAGGTCCGAAACCTCATAGGCGCCCTTGGCGGCGTCGAGCACCTGGAAGAACACCACCCCGTCGACCGCGACCATCGCATTGTCCTTGGTGATGATCTCCTGGCCGGGAATGTCGAGCACCTGCTCCATCATGTTCACCTTGCGGCCGACGCGGTAGAAGAAGGCCGGGTAGAAGTTGAAGCCGGGGCGCGCGACGGTCGTGAACCTGCCGAAATATTCGATCGTATAATGATAGCCTTGGCGGACGATCTTGATGCTGGCCATCAGGTAGATGATGGTCAGCGCCAGGACGAAGAACATTGCCGTCACTTCCATCGCCTTACCCTCCCATGCGCGCTCGGCGATATCATGTAGACAAGCGGCCCCGCTTCCAAGCAGAATCGGCGCGATGGACAATGCCCGCCTGCGCCTGTGCCGCTCACTCCTGTTCCTGCCCGCGTCCAACCCGCGCGCGCTCGCCAAGGCGCGCGCGCTCGCGGTCGACATGGTCGTGCTCGACCTCGAGGATGCGGTGAAGCCGGAGGACAAAAGCGAGGCCAGGGCGGCCGCGGCCGCGGCCGTCGAACAGGGCTTCGGCGACCGCATAGCCGCCATTCGGATGAACGCGATCGGTAGCGCCTGGTACGGCCAGGACGTGGTCGCCCTCCGCGCGAGCAAGGCCGATCTGGTCGTCCTGCCCAAGGCGGAGAGCCGCGAGCAGGTGCACGACACCCGCCGGCTGGTCGAGCGGCCGGTGCTGGCGATGATCGAAAGCGCGGCCGGCGTGCTGGCGGCGCCGTCGATCGCGGCGGAGGCGGTTGGGCTGATCGCCGGCACCAACGACCTTTCCGCCGATCTCGGCCTGCCGCTTTCCGCCGACCGCCGGGGCCTCGCGCACGCTCTCCAGGCGGTGGTGCTCGCCGCCCGCGCCGGCGGCGTCGCCGCGTATGACGGCGTCTATAACGGGCTCGACGACGATGACGGGCTGGTCCGCCAGTGCGAGGAGGGAAGGGCGTTCGGGTTCGACGGCAAGTCGCTGATCCACCCCAGCCAGGTCGCCACCGCCAACCGCATCTTCAGCCCCGGCGAGGCCGAGATCGAGGCGGCGCGGCGCCTGATCGCCGCCGCCGCCGGCGGCGCCCAGCGCCACGAGGGGCGGATGATCGAGGCGATGCACGTCGCCCAGGCCGAAGCGCTCATCGCCAAGGCGCGGCGTTAGCCCCAAAGCCTCGCCCCGTCATCCCGGCGGAGGCCGGGACCCAGGCACAGGATGGCCGGATCGAGAGTCGCGACGTTTCCGAGGACCTCTGCGTTCTTGGGCCCCGGCTTCCGCCGGGATGCCGCTTACGAAGGGATGACGCTTCCGCCGGGATGACGCTTCCAAGATGACCCATCCGCCGGGATGACGCTTCCGCAATCCGGACTGGAACGACCTGGCTGTCAGCTTGCTGGGCTTCGATCCGCTCGCACCGCCGCGCCCACATCGTCATCCCGGCGAAAGCCGGGACCCAAGCACACGATGCTCGGATCGAGAGGTGCGGCGTCTCCGATAACTCCTTCGTTCTTGGGTCCCGGCTTCCGCCGGGATGACGGTTGCGTCGGGGTGACCCTTCCGCCGGGATGACGCGTGAACTAGGGTCGTGCCGGTGCCGGGTTACGTTTACATTCTCGCGAGCCGAAAGCACGGCACGCTCTATGTCGGCGTCACCTCGGATATGCCGAAGCGCGTGTGGGAGCACCGGACCGGGGCGATCCCGGGGTTCACGCGCAAATATGGCGTCAAGCGTCTCGTCTACGTGGAAGACCATGGCGACATCGAGGCCGCCATCGTGCGTGAGAAGCGACTGAAGGAATGGCGGCGCGACTGGAAAATCCAGCTCATCGAACGCGACAATCCGGACTGGAACGACCTGGCTGTCAGCCTGCTGGGCTTCGATCCGCTGCCCGCACCGCCGCGCCCCCACCGTCATCCCGGCGAAAGCCGGGACCCAAGAACACGGGACCGGTGAGGCCTCGCCCCGTCTTCCCGGCGAAGGCCGGGACCCAGGCACAGGATGCTGGGATCGAGAGGTGCGACGTTTCCGATGATCTCTGCGTTCCTGGGTCCCGGCTTCCGCCGGGATGACGCTTCCCCGGGGATGACGCTTCCGCCGGGATGACGCTGGGCTTGATGCCCCGGCGCTGGCGCTTCTCACATTCCGTCCCTATGTAGCGGCACCGGATTCCGCCACGCGAGACGCATAGATGGATATCAGCCTGGGGCTCACCTTCGACGACGTGCTGCTCCGGCCCGCCGAGTCGGACGTGCTGCCGAGCCAGGCCGATACGCGGAGCAGGGTCACCAGGGAGATCGCGCTCAACATCCCGATGCTGTCGTCGGCGATGGACACGGTCACCGAAGCCGACATGGCGATCGTGATGGCGCAGCTGGGCGGGCTCGGCGTGCTTCACCGCAACCTGTCGGTCGACGACCAGGCGGCGGCGGTGCGGGCGGTCAAACGCTACGAGAGCGGGATGGTGGTGAACCCGATCACGATGACCGCCGACCAGACCCTGGCCGACGCGCTCGAGCTGATGAAGCGGCACCGGATTTCGGGCATTCCGGTGACCGATGCGGCCGGCAGGCTGGCGGGCATCCTCACCAACCGCGACGTCCGGTTCGCCGAGAATCCCCGGCAGCCGGTCGCCGAGCTGATGACGCGCGACGATCTGGTGACGGTCGGCCCGGGCGTGACCCAGGAGGAGGCGCGGCGGCAGCTCCACCAGCGCCGGATCGAGAAGCTGCTGGTGGTGGACCAGGACCGGCGCTGCATCGGCCTCATCACCGTCAAGGACATCGAGAAGGCGGTGAACTATCCGTCGGCGACCAAGGACGCGACCGGACGCCTGCGCGTCGCCGCCGCAACCACCGTCGGCGACAAGGGCTATGAGCGCTCGGAGGCTTTGATCGAGGCCGAATGCGACCTCATCGTCATCGACACGGCGCATGGCCATAACCGCAACGTCGGCGCCGCGGTCGAGCGGATCAAGAAGCTGTCCAATTCGGTGCAGGTGGTGGCCGGCAACGTCGCGACCGCCGAGGCGACCAAGGCGCTGATCGGCGCCGGCGCCGACGCGGTCAAGATTGGCATCGGGCCGGGCTCGATCTGCACCACCCGCATCGTCGCCGGGGTCGGCGTGCCGCAGCTCACCGCCATCCTCGACGCCGCCGAGGAGGCCGCCAAAAGCGCGACGCCGGTGATCGCCGACGGCGGCGTCCGCACCAGCGGGGACGTCGCCAAGGCGCTTGCCGCGGGCGCCTCGACGGTGATGATCGGCTCGCTGCTCGCCGGCACCGAAGAGGCGCCGGGCGAGACCTTCCTCTATCAGGGCCGCTCCTATAAGAGCTACCGCGGCATGGGCTCGGTGGGAGCGATGGCGCGCGGCTCGGCGGACCGCTATTTCCAGCAGGACATCCAGGACCAGCTCAAGCTGGTGCCGGAGGGGATCGAGGGCCAGGTGCCGTATAAGGGCCATGCCGCCGACGTCATCCACCAGCTGGTCGGCGGGGTGAAGGCGGCGATGGGCTATACCGGCTCGGCGACGATCGCGGAGCTGCAGCAGCGCGCCAGGTTCGTCCGCATCACCAATGCGGGGTTGCGCGAGAGCCACGTCCACGACGTCGCGATCACCCGCGAGGCGCCCAATTACCCGACCCGCTAGCGGCGCCCGGTGACTCCGCCGGCCCGCGTCCAGGCGGCGATCGAGCTGCTCGACGCCATCATCATCGCCGCGCGCGACGCCGGACCGGCGGGCGACACGATCATCGGCGCCTATTTCAAGAGCCGCCGCTATGCCGGCTCGGCCGACCGGCGGGCGGTGCGCGAGCTCGTCTACCGCGCCATCCGCGCCTGGCCGGAGCCTCCGCCCTCGGGCCGGGCCGCGATGCTCGGCCTGGCGTCGGAGGATCTGGGACTGCTCGCCGCGTGCGACGGCTCGCCGCACGGCCCTGCCCCACCCTCGCCGTCCGAGACGGGGCGGACGCCCCGCTCGGAGCCGGTGCCGAAATGGCTCGCCCGAAGGTTCGATCCGGCGGCCACGCCGGCGGACCTGCGCTCGCTCCTCTCCCGTGCGCCGCTGGACCTCCGGGTCAACCGCCTTCGCGCCGGGCGCGACGAGCTCCTGCGGGTCTTCGAGGGGGCCGTCGC
>DASZDE010000066.1:0-9491 GCA_035942355.1 Allosphingosinicella sp.
GGTGGCGGTGGCGGTGGCGGTGGTGGATTGGCAAACGACTGAGGGAGCGTCTCGATCAGATCCTCGGTCCGGGTGGTCCCCTGCGACTTCACCTCCCGCGAGTTGACGACGGTCACCGGCGAAGCGGCCGTCAGATTCCCTCGCATGATCCCGCCTTCACGCCAGTTCTCGAGGTACGGCCGGCAGATCGCCTCTGCGTCCGCCGACGCGCCGGACGCCGGCTGAGCAGGCAGCGGCGTCGGCGCCAGGCCACTCAGCAAGAGAGCGGCGGATGAAACCAGGGTAGAGAGACGCATGACCTGACCCTTCTGAAAGACATGTGACATTATCACATACAAGGCCTCGCGCAAGCCGCAGAATGGCTGCCGCTTCCAAGCCTCTAGCGCGCCCGCCTGGCCCGCCGATGCAGCCTCATCACCTCGTCCACCGGCAGCGCCCCGATGCGGGCGCCGTTCGACTCCATCGTTTCGGCCTTGAACAGCGAATTCAGCACCGCTTCCTCGGTCGCCTCGGCCGCCGCCTGAAAGAGCGGCGACACCTGCTCATTGGGAAGCTCGTCATAGGCAGCCGCCGCCGCGCGGCGTTCGGAGGTCCGCCGCACTCCCGCATGAGTTGAAAACGCGACCGCATAGTCGCCCGAGCCGTTGGTGATCGGCGAACCGGTGCGCGCGATGCCGAGGAAGGCGCGGCGGGCGAGCCGCTCCAGATTACGGTCGGAGAGCGGCGCGTCGGTAGCGATGACGACGATCACGGAGCCGTCGCCAGGCGTGGCGAACAGCTGGTCCTTGAGGAAATATTGCCCGAGCGCCTCGCCCACGCGGACGCCGTCGACACTCAATACGCCGCCATAATTGGCCTGGACGAGCACGCCGACCGTCCAGCCGCCAAGCTTCGCCGGCAGCCGCCGGGAACTGGTGCCGATCCCGCCCTTCCAGCCGAACGCGACGGTGCCGGTGCCGGCCCCGACCGAGCCTTCGACGACCGGCCCAGTCCGCGCCTCGGCGATCGCCGCCAGGCCATGGGCCTGGGTGACTCGACGCGCACGGATGTCGTTGAGCGTCCCGTCATTGGTCTCGCCGACCACGACGTTGACCGAGCGGACCTGCTCGTTGCCTGGCTGGCGCAGCGTCCATTCGATTGTTGCCGCCGCCGCTTCGGGCACCGACAGCGTGTTGGTGAGGAGGATCGGCGTCTCGATCTCGCCCAGTTCCTCGATCTGGGTCGAGCCCATGAACTTGCCGTAGCCGTTCGCGACCGCGAAGCCGGCCGGCACCTTGTCCTGGTAGAGATTGCCGGAATGGGGCAGGACAGCGGTCACGCCGGTGCGGATCGCGGTGCCTTGCTTCAGGGTCACGTGCCCGACGGCAACGCCGGCGACGTCGGTGATCGCGTTGAGCGGGCCCGGCGGGAGGATGCCGATCGTGATCCCGGCCTCGCGGGCGCGGGGCCGCTCGGCCCGGCTGGTAGCGTCGCACATTGCGGCCAGCATAGCGAACGCGGCGAGGCTTGCCAGGCGGGGCCCTAGCCGGGCGGGCGGGCCGCTAATCGCGCCCGCCGTGGCCGCTATTCTGGTTGCCGGTGCGGCTGTCCTGGTTGCGGTTGTCGCGCTGCTTACGGTCGCCGCCCTTATCTTCCTTCTGCCACTGGTCGAAGTCGCCCTTCTTCTTATTGTCGGTCACGATCGCTCTCCTTCGCAACGGAGAACGCGGAGCGAAGGCTTGGTTTCCGCAGGTCAGCGGCTGCGGCTGAGCTCCTTGAGCAGCGCGCCGCCGCCGTAAATCTCGCCGAGCGCCTCCTCGACCGCCGCGGCCGAGACGGCGATCATCCGGTTCAGGCGGGGATCGTAGCCGTAGGAGCCGCCGATCGAATGGATGTTGCCGTCGAAGGCGGCGCCGATCACCGATCCGTCGCGGACGATTACCGGCGATCCCGAATTGCCGCCGATAATGTCGTTGGTGGTGGTGAAATCGAACACCGTGCGCTTGTCGAGCCGCCGCTCGGCCGCCGCCCATTTCACCGGCAGGTCGTATGGTGCCGCGCCGGTCGCGCGCTCGAACATGCCGCCGATCCTGGTCACCGGCGGTACCGGCCGGCCGCGCTCCGTCCAGCCGGCAACCGCGCCGTACGAGATGCGCAGCGTGAAGGTAGCATCGGGGTAGAGGCTGTCGCCGAACGCGGCGAAGCGGGCGCGCGCCAGCCGCGATTGGGCGGCAGTGATCGGCGCCTCGACTTCGGTCCGGTAACGGTCGAGGATTGCGCGACCTGCTTCCTGATGGGCCAGCGCGAACTTGATCATGGCATCGTCGGACCCGCGGATAGCCTTGATGCCGCCGTCCCACAGCCGCCGCCGCGCCGCCGGATCGGCGAGCCTGCTGCCGGCGACCAGGCGCGCCGCCAGCGCTTCCGGCGCTTCTCGGCCGAGCAGCTTCTTCACCTTGGGATTGTCGGCGCCGAGCAGCTCGCGCGTCTTGGACAGCCAAAAGGCCATGCGCAGCTCCTCGAGCCATGGATAGACCGGCGCCTCGTCGGTGACCTGCTTCTCGACCAGCGGCAGCTGCGAACTGGTATAGCCCGGCAGACGCTCGGCGTCGGGCTTCTCGCGCTCCTGGGCCGCGCGCACCAGCGCCTCGGCATAATCGTAGAGATGCGAGCCCCAGCCGGGATAACCCTCCAGCAGCAGATATTCGGGATAGATTTCGCGCTGGACGTCGCTGGCCCGAGCGACCTCGGCCCAGGGATCGCCGAGATCGGCGCGCAGCGCCGGATTGCCGGCGACGCTGGAGCGAAGGTTCGCCTCCGCCGTCGCCAGCCTACCGCTGAACTCGCGGTCGCGCAGCGCCTGCCACTGGCCGATATAGACTTTGTAGCTGTTCTCGACGCTCTGCCGCGCATCGTCGCCGGTCCGGGTCTTCTCGGCGTCGCCCTCCATCGAGGCGATCAGGCGGCCGCGAAACTCCGACCAGAGCGGCACCATCGTCGGGAAGATCACGTCGCGGCGTACGGCAAACTGGCTTTGGGTGAACAATCGCTGGGTGCTGCCGGGATTGCCGACAACGAAAGTCGGCTCGCCGGTCACCGGCGCGCGCGGGTTCCACTTCAGGAAGCGCGGCGTCGCTGCCGGGCGGCCGCTTTCATAGACGCGCAGGAAGGCGGCATCGAGGCCGTAGCGAGGAAAGTTGAAATTGTCGGGGTCGCCGCCGAAGTTCGCCGCCTGCGACTCCGGCGCCCAGGCGAGCCGCACATCGCTATATTTGCGGTAGCGGTAGAGCTTGTACTGTCCCCCGCCGTAGAGCGAGACCACCTGGCAGCGTTCGCGCGCCGGGTCGGTGCAGCGCTCGCTCTCGATCGCCGCGATGGCGGCATCCTGCGCCTTGATCAGGGCGGCCCCCTTGGCGTCGCCGATCGCGGTCCGCACGCGCGGCGTCACGTCCTCGATCGCGGTCACCACCTCGGCCTGCTGGCCCGGGCACAGCCGCTCCTCGCCGCGCGCGGCGGCGGTGAAGCCCTTCGCCACCAGGTCGTTCTCGGCAGTGGACAGGTCCTGGACGCAGCCGATCACGCAATGATGGTTGGTCAGCACCAGCCCCTCGCCCGACACGAACGAGCCCGAGCAGCCTCCGGTCAGCCGCACTGCCGCCGCCTGCACCCGGCCGAGCCATGCTCGATCCGGCGCCCAGCCATATTTGGCCTTGACCTGCGCCGCCGGGAAGGCATCGAACGTCCACATGCCCTCGTCGGCCGCGGCGGGCGCGGCCCACAGGAGCGCAAGCGGCGACAAGGCGGCGGAGGCGAACGCGGCGCGGCGAAAGTTCATCAAATTCTCCCAGATGCGGTTCGGTCGGTGCGGTAGAGCATAGCCGGGCCGGGACTGTACAGCGGCCACTATTTCAGGCGGCGTGGGAGCCGATCGCCTTGTGGCGGCGGCGCTGGACCGACGAGCCGATCCCGCACGCCTCGCGATATTTCGCGACGGTGCGGCGGGCGATGTCGAACCCCTTGGCGCGGAGCAGCTCGACCAGTTGATCGTCCGAGAGAATGTCGCGCGGGCTCTCGGCCGCGATCAGCGCCTTGATGTGGCTCTTCACCGCCTCGGCCGACACCGCGTCGCCGCCGTCATTGCTCTGGATGCCGCTGGTGAAGAAATATTTGAGCTCGAACAGGCCGCGGTCGCAGGCCAGATATTTGTTCGAGGTGACCCGGCTGACGGTGGATTCATGCATGCCGATGGCTTCGGCAACGGCCTTCAGGGTCAGCGGCTTCAAATGGGCGACGCCGCGGCGGAAGAAGGCGTCCTGCCGCTTCACGATCTCGGTCGCGACCTTGACGATGGTGCGCGCGCGCTGGTCCAGCGCCTTCATCAGCCAGTTGGCGCTGGCCATGCATTCGGACAGCCATGCCTTCGACTGCTTGTCCTGCGGCCCGCGGGCGAGCTCGGCATAATAGCTGCGGTTGACCAGCAATCTGGGGAGCGTCGCATTGTTGAGCTCGATCGCCCAGCCCTGGCCGCGGCGGGCGACGAACACGTCGGGGACCACCGCCGCCGCGCCCTCGCCCTGGCCGTAGCGGCAGCCGGGCTTGGGGTCGTAGGCGCGCAGCTCGCGGATCATGTCGCTCATATCCTCGTCGTCGACGCCGCAGATCCGCTTCAGCGCTGCGATATTGCCCTTGGCGAGGTAATCGAGATTGTCGATCAGCCGCGCCATGGCGGGGTCGTAGCGGTCGGCGTCCCGGGCCTGGAGCGCGAGGCACTCGGCGAGCGAGCGCGCGCCGACGCCGGCCGGATCGAAGGTCTGGACCACCGCCAGCACCCGCTCGACCTCGTGCAGGGCGGCGCCCAGCCGCTGGGCTATGTCGAGCAGCGAACCGCTGAAATAGCCGGTCTCGTCGATTTGCTCGATCAGCTGGCCGGCGATGACCAGGTCCGGCCCCGACAGGCACTCGCCGGCCTGGGCGAGCAGATGGTCGTGAAGCGAGAGGTCGCCGCCTGCCAGATTCTCGTAATCCGGCGCCTCGCCGCCGGCCGATCCGCCGCCGCCGATGCCGTCCAGCCCGAGCCCGCCGTCGAGGCCGCGCAGGCTGTCGGCGGCGCTGTCCTGGTGGAAATCCTCGCTGTCGTAATCGACGTCGAGCGGCGCGTCGCGCTCGGCATCGCCGCTGGCGACGAGCCGGTCGACCGTCTCAGGCTCCTCGCTGTCGCGCAGCATGACTTCCGGTTCGGCCGCCTCGGAATGGGCCTCCTCGTCGCCGCCGCCGCCGCTGTCGAGCAGCGGGTTCTTCTCCAGCTCCTCGGCGATGAAGCTTTCGATCTCGAGGTTCGACAGCGCCAGCAGCCTGATCGCCTGCTGGAGCTGCGGCGTCATCACCAGCGACTGGCTCTGACGCAGGTCCAGGCGGGGGCCGAGCACCATGGCTACAAGGCGAAGCTCTCGCCGAGATAGAGGCGGCGGACGTCCTCGTCGGCGACCAGGGCCTGCGGACTGCCCGCGAACAGCACCTGGCCATCGTAGATGATGCAGGCCCGGTCGACGATGTCGAGCGTCTCGCGGACATTATGGTCGGTGATCAGCACGCCGATGTCGCGGCTCTTGAGCTCGCGAACGAGGTCGCGAATGTCAGCGATCGAGATCGGGTCGATGCCGGCGAACGGCTCGTCGAGCAGCATGGTGGTCGGATCGGCCGCGAGGGCGCGGGCGATCTCGCACCGCCGCCTTTCGCCGCCCGACAGCGCCAGGGCCGGGGCGTCGCGAAGCCCCTCGAGGTGGAACTCGCGCAGCAGCTGCTCGAGCCGCTCCTCCCGGACCCGGCGGTTCGGCTCGGAGACTTCGAGCACGGCCATGATGTTCTGCGACACCGTCATCCCGCGGAAGATCGAAGTCTCCTGCGGCAGATAGCCGAGCCCGAGGATGGCGCGCCGGTACATGGGCAGGCCGGTAATATCCTCGCCGTCGAGCAGGATGCGGCCGCTGTCGGGCCTGACCAGCCCCATGATCGAATAAAAGCAGGTCGTCTTGCCGGCGCCGTTCGGCCCGAGCAGCCCGACCACCTCGCCGCGCTCCACGGTGAGCGACACGTCCTTGAGCACCGGCTTGCGGTCGTAGGATTTGGCGATCGAGACCACCGACAGGCCGCGCGCGACCTGGCCCGCCGCGGTGCCGTCCCTCGGCCGTTCGATGAGGGCAGTGTCGTTCATGCGCGCTCCCGGTCCCGCTCCGCGCTTTAGGCGAAGCGCCTCGGCCTCTCAACTGGCAAGATTCGTGCATGACCGATTTTGTCGGCCCGCCGCGGCTCGCGCGCCACAGTCGGCGCCGACCATATTCCGGCCGCGGTCAACGGCTTAATTGTCGCGCTGGGGGACGGTGAAGGTGCCGGTGACGCGACCGGAATCGCTTTGAGCGGTGCCGGCCGGGCCGCCGCCGTCCATTACCGCCCGACCGCTGTTGAGGTCGAGCACCAGCCGGCCGCCCTGCACCCGGGAATCGCCGCGGGTCAGCGTCACCCCGCCGACCAGGGTGATGATGCGGTCGTTGAGGTCGTAGACGGCGAACTGACCGCGGGCGGTTTCGGAGGGGCTGCGAAGGGTGACGCCGCCGCTGGCGTCCAGCCGCTGGATCTGAATGCCGCCCGCATCGCTATAGGCGACGGTGAGCCGGGCGGCGTTGAGCGTCAGCTCGGCCTGCCGCACCTGGACGTTGCCCGAGAAGATCGCCCGGTCCGCCCGGTCCTGGACCTCGATGCGGTCGGCAGCCACGTCGACCGGGGCATTGGTGTTGTGGCCGCGCAGCGCCGAGGTCGGCCCCTGCCCGGTGGCGGGATGAAGACCGACGGCGGCCCCGACCAGGGCCGCGGCCGCCAAGGCTGCCATGCGCGTCTTCATCGCTTTCATCTGAGGCCGCCTTGCTCGATATGCAAGCGCGCTCGTCCGGTCAGCGTCACCTGCCGATCGGGAAGGCTCGCGACCATGCGGTCGGCCGAGAAGCTCCCGAGCGGCAATTGCCCGTCGACCCGGCCGTGGCTGGCCATGGTGCGGGTGTTGAGGTCGACCGCGACGTCGCGCGTCTCGAGCCGATAGCCGTCGGCGGCGGTGAACAGGATCGGCCCGATCACCTCGACCTTTTCGCTTTCGAGATTGTAGCGCCCGCGCTGCGCCGTCAGCGTCGCCGGCCCGCCTTCAAGGGCGATCCGCGCCTCCATCCCGAGCACGTTGACGATCGGATCGCGCGAGGTCGCCTGGACCGCCGAGCGCGCGTCGATCGTGAACGGACGGCCGAGATTGTCCTGGCCGCGATAGCGTGCCGCCTGGATCCGCATCCGCTCGCGGGCGACCTCGACCTTGTTCTTGTCGAGGATGAAGCTGATGTCCCGCCCCTTCGACAGCGGCGCCAGCGCCAGATAGGCCATCAGCACGCCGATCGTGATCGGCAGCGCCAGCTTGAGCAGGCGGACGAGATGATCGTGCGCGCCGCCCGGCGCAGCCCAGCCTTGCTTGCGGATGCGCTCCCGTTCGGCAAGCTCAGACATGGGCGAAGATGTCGACCTCGGCCCAGCCGGCGAGATCGAGCAACGCCCGGTGCGGAAGGAAGTCGAAGCAGGCCCTGGCGAGCGCCATCCGGCCCTCGCGCTCGAGCCGCTCGTCGAGCTTCTCGCGCAGCCCGTGCAGGAAGCGGACGTCGGACGCGGCATAATCCTTCTGCGCGTCGGACAGTTCGGGCGCGCCCCAGTCGGAGCTCTGCTGCTGCTTGGAGATTTCGTGGCCGAGCAATTCCTTGACCAGCTCCTTGAGGCCGTGCCGGTCGGTGTAGGTTCGGATCAGCCGCGACGCCGTCTTGGTGCAATAGGCCGGCGCGGCGATCACGCCGAGATAGGCGTAGATCGAGGCAAGGTCGAAACGCGCGAAATGGTAGAGCTTGAGCCGCGCCGGGTCGGCGAGCACGGCCTTTAGATTCGGTGCGGAATAATCGCTCCCCGGCCCGAATCGGACGAGGTGCTCGTCGCCATGGCCATCGGAAATCTGCACCAGGCACAGCCGGTCGCGGCTGAGCTGCAGCCCCATCGTCTCGGTGTCGACGGCCACCGGCCCCGGCGCGAGCACGCCCTCGGGCAGGTCCTCTTCGTGAAAGCGAACGGTCATGCGGCCATGTGCTTAGGGCAAAGCCGTCGGCGGCTCAATCCGGGCGCAGAAGCCCTTGATCGGGCAAGCATCCCTTGCGAGAGGGGCCGGCCACAGCCGAAGGACCACCCCTATGCCATCCGGCCTAGCCGCCCTGCTCGACGACGTCGCTGCGATCGCCAAACTCGCCGCCGCGTCGATCGACGATGTCGGCGCGGCGGCCGGGCGGGCCGGCGTCAAGGCGGCCGGCGTGGTCGTCGACGATACCGCCGTCACCCCCCGCTACGTGACCGGCTTCACGCCGGACCGCGAACTGCCGATCATCGCCCGCATCGCCAAGGGCTCGATCAGGAACAAGCTGATCGTCATCCTTCCCGCGGCGCTGGCGTTGAGCGCGCTGTTGCCGTGGGCGATCACCCCCTTGCTCATGGTGGGCGGCGCTTATCTGTGTTTCGAAGGCGTCGAAAAGCTGTGGGAAGCCTTGTCGGGCGATGGCCACAGCCTCGCCGAAGCGGCTGCCGAGCTCGGCAGCGACAGCCACGAGCGGGAGATGGTCGCCGGCGCCGTCCGAACCGACTTCATCCTGTCGGCCGAGATCATGGCGATCGCGCTCGCCGAGGTCGCCGCCGAGCCCTTCCTGACCCGCGCTTCCATCCTCGCGGTCGTCGCCGTTGCGATCACCGTGGGAGTCTATGGGATGGTAGGTTTGATCGTGAAGATGGACGATGTCGGCCTGCACCTGGCGGGGCGGCGCGACGGCGGTTCGCGGGCCCTGGGCCGGACCCTGGTCCATGCCATGCCGAAGCTGCTCTCGGCGCTCTCCACCATCGGCATCGCGGCAATGATCTGGGTCGGAGGCGGGATCATCGTGCACGGGCTGGAGGAGTTCGGGTTCGGCGGGATCGCCCATCTTATCCACGACGCGGCGGAGGCGGCAGGACATGGCGTCCCGGCGGTCGCGGGGGCCGTGAAATGGGCAGTGGGCGCCGCGGGGGCCGGGGCGGCGGGAGTCGCGATCGGGGCGGTGATCGTTGCGATCCACCATGCCGTTGCGCGCAAGCACTGACGGCAAGTCCCGCCCGGCTGCGCCGACTCCTTTTTCAGTCGCCGCGAGCGCAAAATTGCGCTATATGGCTCGGCGGTGCGCCATAATTCGCGCCAAGGCCGTTTGCGCGTTATGCCCAGCGCGGTGGTTCTAACAGGGTTTGGGCGCGGGAAAGACTTGGACGGCATGAGTTTCGACAAAGGGCGTCGCGGTGAGCGCGGCGGGCGCGGCAGAGATAAGCGCGACGGTTTCGGCGAAGACAATTACAGCGGCGGTTATTGGCAGGAGCGGGGCGGCTTCGGCGTCGGCTACCGCTTCGGCGGCGGCGGCGGCGGCTAC
>DASZDE010000067.1:0-21518 GCA_035942355.1 Allosphingosinicella sp.
GTAGAATTCGCCGGCGCCGTGGTGGATGCCCTCGCCGCGCGCGAACAAAGCGGCGCCGGCCGCATGGCCGCGCCGGCGCAGGTCGCCGGACGGGCTGTCGACGCCGTCGAGGTCGATCCACACCGCCTCGCGCCAGTCGCCCGGCCGCCAGGCTCGCGCGGACCAGTTGCGGGTGTCGCCGCCGCGCGGCGCGTCGCGCAGGCCGAGCGCCTGCAGCCGCCCGCCGGCGGCGAGGCGGGTGCGGACGTCCGGCAGGAAGCGGTAGAACAGCGAGTCGCGCTGGTCCTCGGTCAGATAGACGATGCCGGTGCGCGGATCGACCGCGGCGGCTTCGTGGCGGAAGCGGCCCATCGCCTTGATCGGCACCGGCTCGGCCAGGCCGCGGCGGCGGGCGGGGACCTCGAACACCCAGCCATGGTCGCGGCGCACGCCTTCGCCCGGCTTGAGCTCGGTCTCCTCGCAGGTCAGCCAGCTGCCCCACGGCGTGACGCCGCCGGCGCAGTTCACGGCGGTGCCGGCAAGGCTCAGATAGTGGGCGAGGCGGCGGCCCGAGCGGAGGTCGCAGACCAAGGTGGTGGTGCCGCCCGGCAGCGGGCCGCCGCCGTGATAAGCGCCGTAATGGCCGAGCGCGCGGAGCCTGGCCTCGAGCGGCGCCCGGCCGCCGGCCGGGCCGAGCGCGCGGTGGCCGGGCTGGAGCTCGTGGTTGCGGACCAGCGCGACGCGGCTGCCGCCGAGCGCGAAGCAGCCCATGCCGTCGAAATGGTCCGGAGTGACGAAGCCGTCGTCCATCGCCTCGCCGGCCGCCGAGATCACCCGGTAGCCGAAGCCCGCGGGCAGGTCGAACAGGCCGCGCGGGTCCGGGACGAGCGGCCCGTAGCCGGCGACCTGGTTGCGGTAGCTGTCCTCCGCGGGCGCGGCGAGGCCGCGGCGGGCGAGGCCGGCAAAGGCCAGGGTGGCGAGGCCGGAGGCGGCGAACTGCCGCCGGGACAAGCGGGTCATCGCCCATCACTGGCGCACAAAGATGACGGTTTTGCGACCGGCAGGCGCAAGCGCACCAAGGCCGAGGGCGGAGAAAACGGCTCCCTCTCCCCGGCGGGGAGAGGGATGGGGTGAGGGGGAGCGAGCGGCAGCGAGCGCGGGAGGCAGCGGATTGGCGCGGACGCCGGACCCCCTCACCCTACGCTCTCCCCGCCTGAGGAGAGGGGTTTTGCTTGATGTCGACCGGCCTAGCGGCGGGCGACCAGCTGGCGGCGGTGGAGGGGGGCGGCTTCGGGGGCGGTGCGCAGGAAGGCGGTCACGCACTCGACGATGCGGCCGGTGGCGGGCTCGCGCGACAGCGGGATGTGATTGTCGCTGTCGAGCGTGACCAGGCTCGCTTTGGGGATCGAGGAGGCGAGCTGGATGGCGTGCTGCATCGGCACGCGCTGGTCGGCGCGGGCGTGGAGGACCAGGGTCGGGCAGCGCACTTCGGTCAGGCGGTGGCGCACGTCGATGTCGGCGAACGCGCGCAGGAAGCGCACCGCGTTGGCGGGCGAGGCGGTGCCGCGCTGGAAGTCGTTGAACCAGTCGAGCTCCTCATGGGTGGCGGACGGCATGAAGGTCTGGCTGAACAGCTGGCGGCAGGCGGGATTGTCCTGGCCCCAGCCGTGGCCGGCAAGCGTGATCGCGGCCTCGCGCGCGGCGGCCTCGGCCGGTCTCGCACTGTGGCGCCAGCCGGCCGCATAGCCGCCGAGCAGGATCAGGTGGCTGACCCGGTGCGGGTGGCGCGCGGCATATTCGATCGACACCGCGCAGCCCTGGCTGATGCCGAGCAAAGGGAAGCGCTCGAGCCCGAGATGGTCGGCGACGGTCTCGAGGTCGCGGACGAACGCCTCGAACGAGAGGTCCTCGACCTCCCAGTCGGAAAGGCCGTTGCCGCGCTCGTCGTAGCGGACCAGGCGGCGGTGGCGCGACAGCTCGCTGAATATGCGGCCCCAGACCGGGCCGGTCCAGTCGAGCTCGAGATGGTTGAGCCAATTGGCGGCCTTGACCAGCGGCGGGCCCGCGCCGGTGGAGGCGTAGGCGATGCGGGCGCCGTCGCCGGCGAAGCAATAATGGATGTGCTGGTCGAGCCGCGGCGAGGGGCCGGCAAGGGGAGCGGCCGCGACGGCCTCGACGCTGTCGACGTCGTTGGCCGCCTGCGCCGCCAATTCGCCGGCGCTCGCGGCCTTGATCGCTCCCGGCAGCGCGAGCGGAGGATGGCCGAGTTCGCCCGCTTCCAGGCCGAACAAATGGCGGTGCTCGGGGGTGAGGCCGGCATCCTGGGCGGCGCGGGCGAGGAAGGCGGCGCGGACTTGGTCGATATCGGCGCGCTCGGCCGCGAGCCATGCATTCCAGCTGTCGAGGCCGTTGAGGTCGAGGCCCGGCAGCGGCGGCTCGAGCGCCGCTTCGGCATGGCCGTGAACCTCCCCCGGCAGAGCGGCGCCGCCGAGCCAGTGGCGGAGCCGGTCGACATCGGTGAAGATGGCGCCGCCGTCGAGCTCGACGCGCTCGCGGTCGCCCGCCAGCGCGCCGGCGAACGGGCCGAGCATGGCGCGGATCTTCGACAGCGACCACCGCAGGGCGGCGCGGGGATCGTCGGGTATGTCGAAGAACAATTCGCACAGCCGCTCGCGGCGGACCGGGCGGCGCAGCTGGAGCAGGTAGACGAACAAGGCGCGGGTCTTGCGCGAGGCGGGGAGCGGCAGCGCCCGGCCGTCGTGGAACAATGCGAGCTCGCCGATCAGCCGGACCTCGAGCTTGGCGGCCATGCCCTCAGAGATCCTGGAGCAGGCTGTGGGGCGCGCCGGCCTGGACGTCGGCCAGAGCGGCGAGCGAGCCGTGCAGCGCCGCAACGCTGCAGCCGAAGGCGATCGTCGACAGGATCAGGAGGCGGAGGCGCCGCCGCTGCTGCTGAAGCCCCATGCTTGTTGCTCCCCAGTGCCGGACAACCGGCAGCGGGCAATGCTATCGCGCGGGAAGGTTACAGGCTGATGCCGCGCGGCGGCGATTCCGGTGTCAATTGTGTCACCCGCGGCATTAGGCCGGGGGCGGCGATTCAACGCCTGTTTCGCCGCGCACGGCGATTTTCCACGGTCGTTCAAACGCTCGGGCCCACGGCGCCGGGCTAGCGAAGGGGCCGCCGCAGAGGCGATCCGGGACCCCGGCCTTCGCCGGGGAGACGGCTGGCATGAAAGGAGCGGGGGCATGAACCGCGAAGGCTTGTTGGTGGGAGCGTTGCTGGCGATCCAGCTGATCCTCCTGCCGCAGATATTGATGCTTTGAACCACGACCAAGGAGACAGGACATGTGCACTACCACCGCCACGCTCGCGCGGATCGAGGCCGCGGCCGCCCCTGCGGCGGACACGGCCCAGGCGATGAGCCCGGCCGAGGAGGAATTTTCCCAGCGGCTGCTGACCATGGTCAACCATGCCACCACCGGCATGATGATCTCGATCGGCCACCGCACCGGCCTGTTCGAGGCGATGAAGCAAGGCGGGGCGGCGACCAGCGCCGAGCTGGCCGAGCGCGCCGGGCTGGCCGAGCGCTATGTGCGCGAATGGCTCGGCGCGATGGCGACGGCGCGGGTCGTCGAGCTCGACCTGGCGAGCCGCCGCTACCGGCTGCCGGACGCGCACGGCGCGTTCCTCGGGCGCGACGCCGCGAACGGCAACATGGCGGCGATGTTCCAGTTCATCGCCGTGCTCGGCGGCGTCGAGAGCCGCATCGTCGACTGCTTCCGGACCGGCGGCGGCGTGCCCTACGAGGCCTATGACCGGTTCCACGAAGTGATGGCCGAGGAGAGCGCGCAGACCGTGGTCGCCGCGCTCGACGAGGCGATCATCCCGCTGGTGCCCGGCCTCCACGCCCAGCTCGAGGCGGGCATCGCGGTCGCCGACATCGGCTGCGGCTCGGGCCGCGCGCTCAACCGGCTGGCCGCGCTCTACCCGGCCAGCCGCTTCACCGGCTACGACCTGTGCGCCGAGGCGATCGCCGCGGCCGAGCGCGAGGCCAGGGCTTTGGGGCTCGGCAACGTCGCCTTCGCCGCCGCCGACGCCACCCATTTGCCGGGCGCGGCGCGGTTCGACCTGATCTTCACCTTCGATGCGGTCCACGACCAGGCGCATCCGGCGGCGGTGCTCGCCAATATCAGGCGGCTGCTGAAGCACGGCGGCGTCTATCTGATGCAGGACATCGATTCGGCCACCGACGTCGCCGCCAATATCGAGCGGCCGCTGGCGCCGTTCATCTATGCGATTTCGTGCATGCACTGCATGACCGTGTCGCTGGCGCAGGGCGGCGACGGCCTCGGCGCGGCGTGGGGCGAACAGCTCGCGCTGGCGATGCTGAACGAGGCCGGCTTCGCCGAGGTGACGACGCACCGGCTCGAGCACGACATCATGAACCTTTATTATGTGTGCCGGTAGCCGCTCGCGGCCGATCCACCACATTTGACGCGGCGAGAGCCGGAAGCGACCCCCCGCTTCCGGCTCTCAGGCGGCCGCGACGATCAGGCGACGACGATGAAGTCGGCGGCGGTCAGTTCCGTCCCCGGCGTCACCTTCGCAAACAGCACGGCCGCGGCGTCGCCGGTGCCGTCGGCGTCGTAGAACAGGTTGCCGGTGGCGCCGTCGTAGACGATCCGGTCGGTCGAGTCGGCGGCCGCGGTGCCGGCGCGGAAGGCGGCGGCGGGGAGGCGGCCCTCGGCGAGCGCGGAGAATATTGAGCTATCGAGGACGATCCTATCGTCGGCGGCCGCGAAGTCGAGGAGCGCGTCGGCCTCGCCGCGGCGCAGCAGGGCGTCGAACAGGAAACTGTCGCGCCCGGCGCCGCCTTCGAGCCGGTCCGCGCCGCGGCCGCCCGCCAGCACATTGGCGCCGCCATTGCCGGTGATGCGGTTGGCGAGCGCGTTGCCGGCGCCGTCAATGTCGGCGGCGCCGATCAGGCTCAGGGCCTCGAGGTTGCGGCCGAGGGTGAAGCTGACCGACGCTTCGACGCGGTCGGTGCCGGCGACGGCGGCTTCCGTGATCAGGTCGGAGGCATGGTCGACCCTGTAGACGTCGTTGCCGGCCCCACCGGCCATCACGTCGGCGCCGCCGAGACCGTCGAGCCGGTTGGCGCCGTCATTGCCATTGAGGCGGTTGGCGGCCGCATTGCCCGTGCCGGCGAGGTTGGCGGCACCGACCAACGTCAGCTGTTCTACCCCTGCGGCCAGCACCAAGCTGACGCTCGCTTCGACGCGGTCGATGCCCGACAGCTCGACGACCGCATCACGGCGATCATCGACGACATAGACGTCGTTGCCGGCGCCGCCTTCCAGCCGGTCGATGCCGTCGCCGCCGTCGAGACGGTTGGCGGCGCGATTGCCGATGAGGTGATCGGCCTGCGCAGTGCCGATGGCGTTCTCGAGGGAGAACAGGCGGTCGGTGCCGGCGACGCCCGTCAGGGAGCCGGTTCCGGCCGTGAGGTCGATGCGCACGGACGCGGCCGCGGCGGAATAATCCGCGGTGTCGCTGCCGGCGCCGCCGATCAGCGTATCGCTGCCGCCGCTCCAGGCAAGCAGGTCGCGGCCGGCGCCGCCGTCGAGACGGTTGGATGCGGCATTGCCGGACAGCCGGTCGTCGAGCGACGAGCCGATCGCATTTTCGATGTTGAGCAGGCGGTCGCGCGAGGGCGCGGCATCGTCGGCCTCTACCATCACGCTTTCCCACATGCCCGACGGGAACCACTGGGGCGGGGCGCCGGATCCCTGCTGGCGCGCGATACCCGCGGCAAGGTCGATTGTGACGGCTCCCCGAGCGCCGTCGTAGCTCACCGTGTCGGTGCCTTGACGTCCATCGACGAAATCGTTGCCGGCATCGGGCGCGATGAGATTGTTGCGTAGATCGCCGCAGAGACGGTCGCCGAGGCCGGTGCCGATGATGTTCTCGATGTCGAGGAGCGTGTCGCGTCCGAAGCCCGGGCTGTCGGCGGCGACGGTGCCGGACTTGAGCGCCGTTTCCTCGGCATAACCAGCCGCCAGATCGACCATCACGGCTCCGTAGCTGCGGTCGTGATAGCCGTAATGCATCCCCGACGGGTCCGAGTAGCTTATGGTGTCGTTGCCGCCGCGGCCCTCGATGCGATCGGCGCCTCCGAGGCCACGGATGACATTGTCGCGATTATCGCCGAGGAGGACATCGCCGGCTGGATGGGCCGAGCCGCCGATATTCTCGACGTTGACGATGCTGCCGGTCCCGCCGAAACCATCCGTCACCGTGCCGGCGAGGAGATCGATGACGACGCCGTTCTCGGTATAAACCATACGAGCCGGCTCTCCGGGATTTGCGCCGGGAGCCATTTTCGACCCATACATTTGAAGAAGGGTGTCGCTTCCGGCGCCGCCGTCGATCGTGGCTGCGGCACCGCTGAACGAGAAAAAATCGTTGCCGCCGAAACCCATCACGATAGCGTCCGCACCGACGTAGATGTGATTGGCCTGATCGTTGCCGTAGAACTGGTCGGCGAAGACGGATCCGCCGCCGATCGTCTCAATCCCGGTCATCGTCTCGCGGTTGCCAAAGCCGTCGTCAGCAATGACGCCGGTGCGCAAATCGACGACCACGGCCGCGGTCGCTCGCAGGCCTCCGAAATTCACGCGGTCGCCGAACAGCGACAAGAAGCCTCCCCAGTCGAGGCCGTCGTCATCGCCGCCGTCGAACCGGTCCGCACCTTCGCCGCCAGACAGGTAATCGTTGCCAGCACCGCCAAGCAGATCGTCGTTCCCACCCATTCCGTAGAGCTGATCGTTGCCGGCTTCACCATGAAGAACGTCGCTTCCGAGCCCGCCCTGAAGCTGGTCGATACCTGTGCCGCCGAATAGTTGGTCAGCCCCGTCGGAGCTGCCCAAACCGCCGACCAGATAGTCGTTGCCGTCCCCGCCCGATAACCAGTCGAGGCCGCCCTCGCCGTCGAGATGGTCGTTGCCGGCGCCGCCGAACAGCGCATCGTCCATCTCGCCGCCGTCGAGAACGTCGGCTCCCTCCTCGCCGTGAAGCTCGTCTTTGCCCTGTTCGCCGAAGAGAGAGTCGCCGCTTTCGCCGCCAAAGATCAGATCATCGCCATTCTGTCCGTTGAGCTGATCCTCGCCGCCATTTCCCCTAAGCTCGTCGTCGCCTCCGAGAGCTTGGTACCAATCGTCTTCGTCGCCGCCGATGAACAGGTCATCGCCTTCGGTGCCATTTTCCAGCATTGGAAGTTTCCCCTCGTCGAGCGGCTGTATAATGCATCGCAGGGGTCTTGTCCAGTAGATTTTCCAATTCAATCATAAGCTTAGCGCCAGTCCGGCGGCCGCGCAGGCGGCGAGGACGGGAAGGGTGCCGACGCGGAAGCGGAACACGGCGACCACGGCCGCGACGGTGAGGAGGGCGGCGGCGGGATCGAGGCTGGCGAGCAGCGGCGCGTCGAAATCGAGCGGGCCGGCGCGGACCGCGCGGACCTCGTCGAACAGGGTGTGGAGCGCGAACCATATGGCTAGGTTGAGGACCACGCCGACCACCGCGGCGGTGATCGCCGAGAGGGCGGCGGACAGCGCCCGGTTGCCGCGCAGTTTCTCGATGAACGGTGCGCCGAGGAAGATCCACAGGAAGCAGGGCACGAAGGTCACCCAGGTGGTGAGGATGCCGCCCAGCGTGCCGGCGACCATCGGCGGGAGCCCGGTCGCCTGGCGGAACGCGCCCATGAAGCCGACGAACTGGGTGACGATGATCAGCGGCCCGGGCGTGGTCTCGGCCATGCCGAGCCCGTCGAGCATCTCGCCCGGCTCGAGCCACCCATAGGTCTCGACCGCCTGCTGGGCGACATAAGCGAGCACCGCATAGGCGCCGCCGAAGGTGACGACCGCCATCTTCGAGAAGAAGATTGCGATCTGGGTGAAGACGTTGCCCGGCCCGAGCGCGGCGACGAGCGCGAAGACGGGGCCGAGCCACAGCAGCGCGAACGCCGCCGCGACCCGAAGCGACCAGGCGAGGTTCGGCCGGGCATGGGCCGGGATGCTCTCCCCCAAGGCGGTCTCGGCGTCGGGCACGGCATTGGCGAAGGCGGCATGGCCGCCGCCGCCCCCCCCGAATGCGGCGAGGCCGGCGCGGCGGCCGGCAAAGCCGATCAGGCCGGCGGCGAGGATGATCAGCGGGAAGGGCACGGCGAAGAAGAAGATGGCGACGAAGGCGGCCGCGGCGATCGCCCGCGTCGCGCCGTTCTTGAGCGCGCGGCTGCCGATCCGGCGGACCGCGTCGAGCACGATCGCCAGCACCGCCGCCTTGAGCCCGAAGAACAGGGCCGCGACCGCATCGACGCTGCCGAACGCCGCGTAGAGCCAGGACAGGACCATGATCGCGACGAAGCCGGGGAGCACGAACAGCCCGCCGGCGATCAGCCCGCCCTTGGTCTTGTGGAGCAGCCAGCCGACATAGGTGGCGAGCTGCTGCGCCTCGGGGCCGGGCAGCAGCATGCAGTAATTGAGCGCGTGCAGGAAACGCTCCTCGCCGATCCACTTCTTCTCCTCGACCAGGATGCGGTGCATGACCGCGATCTGGCCGGCCGGGCCGCCGAAGCTCAGGGCGGCGACCCGCGCCCATACGCGCACCGCATCGGCGAGGGGAATGCCGTGATTCATGGCCGCTCCGGGCTATTGTCGAGTCGTTTGGTAGAGAAGCTGCCGGGGCCGCGCAAGGCGGCTCAGATCACCGCCTGGAAATCGGCGGCGCCGAGCTCGGTGCCGGGGGCGACGCGGGCGAACAGGATGGCGGCGGCCTCGCCGCTGCCGTCGGCATCGTAGAAGATGCGGCCGGTGGCGGCATCGTAGAGGATGCGGTCGGTCGAATCCTGCGCCTCGGCGCTGGCGCGGAACGCGGCGGCGGCGAGGCGGCCGTCGGCCGCGATGCCGGTGAAGACGTCGAGGTCGAGGCGGATGGTGTCGTCGGCGGCCGCGAAATCGAGGATCCGGTCGACATTGAGGCTGCGGTGGAGCGCGGCGTCGAAATAGAACAGGTCCTCGCCCGCGCCGCCGCGCAGCCGGTCGTTGCCGAGGCCTCCGAACAGCCGGTCGTTGCCGCCCCCGCCTTCGAGCAGGTCGGCGCCGCGCTCGCCGGCGAGGAGGTTGGCGGCAGCATTGCCGAGGATGCGGTTGGCGAGCGCGTTGCCGGTGCCGGCGGCGGCGGCGCCGGTCAGGACCAGGGTCTCGAGGCCGGCGGCGAGGGTGAAGCCGGCGGAGCTCCTGACCATGTCGGTGCCGCCGCCGGACGCGCCTTCGAGGGCCCGGTCCGACGCATGATCGACCAGATAGACGTCGTCGCCGAGGCCGCCCGCCATCCGGTCGGCGCCGCCGCCGCCGTCGAGCCGGTTGGCGGCGGCGTTGCCGAGCAACAGGTCGTTCCCGGCGCCGCCGACGGCATTCTCGATCACCGCGCCATGGGCGATGGCGATATGGTCGGTCATGCCGCCGCCGCCCGAAAAGCCGCCTTCGGCCAGATCGATGCGCGAGGCGGTCGCATAGCCCGACAGATCGAGCGTGTCGCGGCCGCCGGCGTCCCAGATCGCGAAGACGAGGTGGGGATCGCGGCCGAGGTCGTAGCTGGCTCGGCCGGCATTGGCATGGAAGCCGTAGACGGTGTTGCCGGTGCGGGTCGTCATGTTAGCGCCGTACAGCGCCTGCAGCGCGGCGATGTCGTGGACCAGCGGCGTCGCGGCAAAATGGAGCTTGCCGCCGGCGACATGGTCGGCGCCGGTCGCCGACGCCGCCCAATAGGACATGACGGTATATTGGCCGCTATCCTGCATATATTCGGCGGCGGACTCGTAGTCCTGGGCGTGGCCGCTGTCGCCATTATAGTCGCCGGCATGGTTCAGGCCGAGCGTGTGGAGCAGCTCGTGGGTCAGCGTCGAGAAATTCCAGTCGCCGATCGCCCAGCCGCCGCGGGGACCGGCGCGATGCATGTTGATCTCGACGTCGGCGCCGCGGATGACGCCCAAAGTGTCGCCCGACGGTTCGGTGAAGTCGAGCCTGGCCCGGCCGGTGAACTTGTAATCGTTCGAATTGACGTTGAGGAAGCCGATCCGCTCGTTGCCGGGGCCCGGCTCCTGGCCATTGTCGGCGACCTCGCGGAAGTCGAGCGGAACGACGTCGGAGACGAGCTGCATCACCCGTTCAAGCGCGGCGCGCTGCGCCGGCGAAAAGGCGCTGAAGCCGGCGATCGGCAAATGATGCGCCGGTGGGAAGGTATAATAGGTGTAATCGACCGGGGCGTCGGTCGGCCACGCGGCGTTCCAGCGGCCGAGATTGTCGGTGATCTGCTCGAGCGTCCAGACGGGCTTCATCGGCGGCCTTTCCGTGGGAGGCCGCAGCCTGCGCCAGCCGGCGGCCCGCCGCAAGCTGTTCTTTTCGAAGCCGAACACCCGGGTTCACGTCCGGGGCGACGATTCGATGCGATCAACCGAGGCTGTTAGAGCGGCAGCCGCCTGGTGCTGAGCGTGAGGGCGTGGAGGGTGACGCTGTGCTTGCCGTGGGGGACGGCGCCGTAGCCGGTGCCGCCCTCATAGACGTCGGCCCAGATTTCGGACGGCAAGGTGTCCGGCCCGGCATGGCTGCGCCAGACGATGCCGTCGAGACCGCCGGCCGGGCGGCCGTTGATCCAATAAGCGACGAAGCCGTCGGCGCGGCCGGGCTTGTTGAGGCCGACGCACTGGTCGTAGGCGAAGCGGCGGCCCTTCGGCACGGGCAGCGCGAGCGGATGGGCGTCGCCATGGCCGGTCTCGGCATTGACGCGATAGGCATAAGTGCCGAGCGCGAGCCAATCGTCGGCGAACGGGTGGCCGGGCTCGTGGCCGTAGCGGTTGGCGCGCGCCGACCAGCGGGTGCCGTCGGCGCCGCGGCCGCCCCAGCCGGCCTGCTCCTGGGCGCCGTCGCCCTGGCCGGTATTGGCGAGGCCGGGGAACTTGCCGCCCCACGGCGCCGTCCAGTCGCGATGGACGGTCATCTCGACGCGCACGCACATCAGCTCGCGGCGCGTGGCGGGCGGGATGGGGTAGATCGCCGAAAGCGCGGTGTCGCCGCCGGGCGGGATCCAGGCGGCAAGCGACCCGTCCGGAGCGAGGCGGGCATGAGCGGCCGATCGCGCCCAGCCGCGGCCCTTGCGCCAGCCGGGGCCGGCGACGCGCAGCACGACATCCGCTTCCGAGCCGAGCGGCACGTCGGGCAGCGCGCGGGGGGCGGGCCGCGGGTCCGGGCGGAAGACCCGGGTCGGCACCGCCTCGCCCGACCACAGCTTGGTGACGGTGAGGCGCAGGACGGCGCGGCGGATGCCCGGATCGGCGGGCTGGGCGAAGCGGACCAGCAAGCCGTCGGCGAGCTTGAGCGAAGGCGCGGCGGGGCGGCTGGCGTGGCTGGTTGGATCGAGGCCGACGTCGGCGAGCGCTTCATAGCCGAGCGCCTGGCCGCCGCGCTCGACGATCAGCAGCGGCCGGCCGGCCGGGGCCTCGCGGCTGGCGACGTCGGCGAGGCGGCCGACGATGAGGAAGTCGGCGCCGTGGCCGCGGACCAGATCGGTGACGTCGATGTCGTGGGCGCCCTCGCGATCGAGCCGGGCGGCGGCGAACGGGCGGCTGCCGTGGCGCTCGCCGGCGGCGTCGACCCAGTCGCCCTGCGGCCGCTGCCAGGCGAGGCGCAGCGGCGCATTATAATAATGGGCGGTCGCCTGCTCGACCCAGGTGGTGGCGGGGTCGGGCGAGGGCTGCGCCGGCGCGGTGGCGGCGCAGGCGGCGGCCACGAAAGCGGCGGGCGGCAAAGGCAGGAGGCGAGCCATGGCGCAGCGCTAGCACGGGCGCCGTTACCGAACGGTTCTTGAAGGGCGGCCCGCCCAGGGGTGGTGATCGAGGGCATGCAGCTTGCCACGGACGGTGCAGTATAATAGCAATCGTTGCCGAGGGTTAGCTGCATCGGAGCGGCCCCTGGACAGGCATTTGGGGGGCGGATGAGAGGTTTGTGGACGGCGGCCGCCTGCGACAGGCGCGGCCTCGAGGCCGAGCGGGTGCCGGACTCGGGGCTCGCCGGGCCGGCGGCAATGAACGAGACCATGGCGGCGACGCCGATCGTCGCCGAGCAGGAGCCCAATGACAGCCTGGCGAGCGCGCTCCTCGTCGACCGCAGCGCGTTCGCGGTCGCCGAAAATCCCGACCTCAAGGACGACAGCCTGCCGTCGGTGGCGCTGACCGGCTTCGTGGCCGACCTCGAGGACCGCGATTTTTACAGCGTCCACCTGGCCAAGGGCGAGCGGCTCTACCTCGATATCCGGACCTGGAAGGATCCCGACTGGGAAGGCGAGGGCGCCTTCTTCGATGTCTATGACAGCGAGGGGTTCGGCTATGGCGGGATCGGGCAATCGGAGTTCCTGTTCGTCGCTCCGGAGGCCGACACCTATACGATCGCCATCCACGCGCCGCGCAGCAATTTCCCGGAACAGGACCCGCCGGATTCGGGAGCCTATACGGCCTGTCTCAGCATCGGCGAGCCGGTCGATCCGCTGATCGCCGGGCTGCTCTCGAACGCGAGCTGGAACGAGCGCAGCCTCACCTACAGCTTCGCTGAGCGGAGCTCCGATTATGACGACACTGATTTCGGCCTCGACCAGCCGCATTCGAACTTCGCGCCGTTCAACGCCGGCCAGCGCGCCGCGGTGCGGGCCATCTACGCGGACATTTCGGCCGCCACCGGCCTTCGCTTCACCGAAGCCGACACGCCCGGCGGCGGAACCCTCCGGTTCGGCATGAACGACCGCATCACCAACGGCTACTTTCCGGGCGAGGGCGACCCCGCCCACGGCGACAGCTTCTACCAGCATACGATCGACTTCTCGAACCTGCGGCCAGGCTCGCACGCCCATTTCGTCCTGCTCCACGAAATGGGGCATACGCTCGGGCTGAAGCACGGCCATGCGGACGACATCTACCCGGCGCTTCCGGCCGACCGCGATTCGCTCGAGTTCAGCCTGATGACTTACCGCGACTTCATCGGCGGCCCGATCGGCGGCTATTCGCCCGATGATTATCCGCAGAGCTACATGATGTGCGACATCGCCGCGCTGCAATATATGTACGGGCCCGATTTCACCACCAACGCCGGCGACACCAGCTATCGCTGGAGCCCCGAGACCGGCCAGATGTTCGTCGACGGCGCCGCCCGCACCGCGCCCAACGGCAATCGCATCTTCCTGACCGTCTGGGACGGCGGCGGCAACGATACGTACGATTTGTCGGCTTACGGCACCGGCGTCGCCGTCGACCTCAGGCCGGGCGAATGGACCACCACCTCGACCGCGCAACTGGCGCGGCTGCAGCCGGACACATCCGACACCGATCCGGTCCATGCGCGCGGCAACATCGCCAACGCCTTGCTCTACCAGGGCGACCCGCGCTCGCTGATCGAGAATGCGATCGGCGGCGCCGGCAACGATGCGCTGACCGGCAACCAGGCGGCGAACCGGCTCACCGGCGGCCGCGGCGACGATGTTCTCGACGGCCGCCAGGCGGGCGACCTGCTCGACGGCGGGCCCGGCGACGATCGGCTGAGCGGCGACGGCGGCCTCGACACGGCGAGTTATGCCTCGGCCGCCGGAGCGGTGACGGTGAGCCTCGCGATCACCGCGGCGCAGAACACCGTCGGCGCCGGCACCGACCGGCTGACGGGGATCGAAAATCTGCGCGGCTCGCGCTTCGCCGACACGCTGGCGGGCGACGCGGCGGCCAACCTGCTGGACGGCGCCGGCGGCGCCGACCGCATGACCGGCGGAGCCGGGGACGATGTGTATGTGGTGGACCATGAGGACGATCGCACGATCGAGCGGGCGGGCGGCGGCAGCGACGCCGTCAGGAGCGCGGCCAGCCACAGCCTCGCCGCGCACGTCGAACATCTGACCCTCGCCGGCCGGCTGGCGATCGACGGGACCGGCAATGCCGCCGCCAACCGGATCACCGGCAACGGCGCCGCCAATGTGCTGACCGGGGCGGGCGGCGCCGACCGCCTGCTGGGCGGGCTCGGCGAGGACCGGCTTTACGGCGGGACCCATGCCGACCGGCTCCGCGGCGGCGGCGGAGCGGACATTTTCTACTTCGACAGCGCGCCCGGCGCCCGGCTCGACGTCGATGAAATACTCGACTTCTCGGTGGCCGAGGACGGGATCGCGCTCGACAGGATCATATTCGACGGCATCGCGCTCACCGGCCGATTGCGCGCTTCGGCCTTTCGCGCCGGGGCCGAGGCGCAGGATGCGAGCGACCGCATCCTCTACGACGGCGCCAGCGGCCGCATCTTCTACGACGCCGACGGCACCGGCGCGGCGGCGAAAATGCTGTTCGCCGAGGTCAGGCCGGGGCTGGAACTGACCCATCTCGACTTCACCGCCTATGGCGGCGGCTAAATGCCCGCGCCGCCGGCCCGGCGATCTCGATGCCGCCTCGGTTTTGTCCTAGGGCCGGCGCTTGAGCTCGTCGCGGATCTCGCGGAGGACGAGGAGCTCGTCGGTGGGCACGGGCGGCGCTTCGGCGGCGTTGCGGCGCATCCGCCCGGCCGCTTTCACCAATTGGTAGATGATGAAGGCCAGGATCAGGAAGTTGACCACCGCGGTGACGAACTGGCCGTAGCCGAGCATCGGCACGCCGGCTTCGTTGAGGGCGGCATAATTGTGCGGATCGCCGGCATAGCCGGCGGGCAGCGGCCCGAGCCGGATGAAGTAGTTGGAGAAATCGAGCCCGCCGAAAACGGCCCCGACCGCCGGCATGATCAGATCGTCGGTGAGCGAGGTGACGATGGTGCCGAACGCGGCGCCGATGATCACCGCTACCGCCAGATCGAGCACGTTGCCGCGCGCCATGAATTCACGAAATCCTGCCATCGCCCTGTCTCCGCCATCGTCCGAGAGAAATGCCGAGCAGCCTAGGCGAGACGCCGCGCCGCGCCAAGCGGGGGTGAGATTGCGGCGGCAGGCGAGCCGGCGGCGGCGGCCCCACGGCGATGGAGCCGTTGCTTGAGTGCTCTCAAGGCTCGGCAAGGCGTCGCTTGCAACCCCGAACCGACGCAGGCGAGCGATTCGCGACTCGGTGCGACGGCGCCGGCTGATGAAGCTCGAATCGGGGTGCGGAAAATATTCTTTGGCGCGACCGCGGCAGCGAATCGGCCGGAAAATTATCCTACATGGAGAGGGCGCAAACCGGCCGTGGAGGCCGCGTTGCACGTCCCAGACGTAGGATTTATCCTACATGGAAAGAAGCACTTGACATCGTCACGCTCATATGGCACTATAAGACCACGCTGAACAATTGTAGCTGGACCCCGCCGAGGGTCGTTTCCGAAGCCGGAGGGACAACAGGTCCCGCCGGCTTTTTGCATGGGCCGGGGCCGGCTTCGGCGGCGGCGGGAGGGCGAAATGGTGAAGAGCAGGACAGTGGGCGCGAGGACGGGCAAACCGGCGGCAAAGGCCCAGCCGGGCAAGTGGACCAAGGCGAAGGAAGAGATTTTCTTCCAGGAGCTGGCGATGGTCTGCAACGTGACCGCGGCGCTGCGCAAGGTCGGGATGCTGCGGGCGAGCTCGAAAGTCTACGAGCGCCGCAAGCGCGACCCCGCGTTCAGGGCGTCGTGGCAGGAGGCGGTCGGCGAAAGCTATGCGATGCTGGAGCTTGAGATGCTCGAACGCCAGCGCGCCGGCGCCAACCGGCCCGCGCCGGCCACCAAGGCCGAGGAGCGGCTGCGCGAGATCCCGACCGCTCTCGGGCTCCAGCTGCTGAGGCTCCACCAGAGCCAGGTGAAGGCGCGGCCGCCGTCGGCGCAGCGGCCGATGCGCGGCGCCAAGCTCAGGGACGAGCTCGAGAAGAGGCTGTCCGAGATCAGCCGCCGGCTCGGCGGCGCGGGCTGAGCGATGCCGACCGGTTTCGCGCTGATGAGCCATGCGGACCGCGCGCTGCACCTGTCGCAGATCGAACGGATCGCCTTGCTGCCCGCGGCCGAGCGCCGACGCCTGTTCCGGCGCTGGAAGGAGGAGAAGATCGAGCTCCTCCTCGCCAATTGGGTGCATTGGATGCGGCCTGGCCAAGCGCCGCCTGGCGGCGAGTGGCGGGTCTGGCTGCTGATGGCCGGGCGCGGCTACGGCAAGACCCGGGCCGGCGCCGAGTGGGTCCATCATCTCGCCGAGGAGAGCGGCCGGCGGATCGCCCTGGTCGGCCCGACCGAGGACGAGGTGCGCGCGGTGATGGTGGAGGGCGCGTCGGGGCTGCTCAATTGCGGCCCGCCCGACCTGCGGCCGGAATGGGAGCCGTCGCGCGGCCGGCTCACCTGGCCTAACGGGAGCCGGGCGTTCGTCTATTCGGGCGCGAATCCGGAAGCGCTGCGCGGGCCGGAGCATGATTATGCGTGGTGTGACGAAATCGCGAAATGGAGCCGGGCGGAAGCCGCCTGGGACAATCTGATGCTCGGCCTCAGGCGCGGCCGCGCCCCACGCGCGCTGGCGACCACGACGCCGCGGCCGACGCCGCTGATGAAGCGGCTGGCGGCGCCTGGCGCGGCCGCGCTGACGCACGGGCGGACGGAGGGCAATGTGCTGCTCGCGGAGAATTTCATCGGCTATGTGCGCGGGCTTTACGGCGGCACCAGGCTTGGGCGGCAAGAGCTGGACGGCGAGCTGATCGAGGATGTCGAGGGGGCTTTGTGGACTCGGGAGATGATCGAGCGGTGCCGGGCCAAGGGTGGGGACAGTCTCTTTGGGACGGGCGGTTCCGGTTCGGCGGCGGCGGCCCGTGACTGTCACTTGCTGCGGGTGGTGATCGGGGTCGATCCTCCGGCGAGCGCGAGCGGCGATGCGTGCGGGATCGTCGCGTGCGGCGTCGATGCGGAGGGGATCGGCTATGTGCTGGGCGACCATTCGGTGCGCGGGCTGGCGCCGGAAGGATGGGCGCGGGCGGTGGTGCGGGCGGCCGAGACGTGGGAGGCGGACCGGGTGGTGGTCGAGACGAACCAGGGCGGTGAGATGGTGGAGAGCGTGCTGAGGACGGTGGACAGCGCGCTGCCGGTGCGGCCGGTGCGGGCGCGCTACGGCAAGGGACAGCGGGCCGAGCCGGTCTCGTCGCTGTTCGCGCGCGGCAAGGCGAAGTTCGCCGGCGCCTTTCCGGAGCTGGAGGACGAATTGTGCGGACTGCTGAGCGCCGGCGGCTATGAGGGGCCGGGAAGGAGCCCGGACCGGGCGGACGCGATGGTCTGGGCGATGGCGGAGCTGATGCTCGGCAAAGCGCGGGCGGAGCCGCGCATCATTAGGCTTTGAGAGGAGGATCGACTGGACGCTTTTCCCCGGAAACGGCCACTTTTCCAAGCCTTGGCCGTGCCCATTTTCGGCACAATTAACTTGACGGTGAGGCCTCTAGTTCACATATACCTCCCACGAGATAAACGAGCGAGCCGGCTCACTCCGACGACCCGCGAGGCGGGGGCACTCAGGTGCTTGGGAGGGGCCGGCTCCATTCGTTTGAGGGCAGCCGTTGCAAAAATCTCGTTACGCCATCCTTCTTGATGGCGGATTCCTGAAAAAAAGCTCTTTGAGAAGCTCGGACGGCATCCCACGGCAGACGACATCGTCGCTGAGTGCGAACGCCTTCAGGCCATCGTCGAAATCGATGGTTATGAACTGCTTCGCATCTATTATTATGATGCCTTTCCGTCTTCCGACTCTCTGAAGCTGCCGGTTTCCCGCGGGGATCATAACCTCGCGGCCACAGCACGCTTCGCGCAGTCCCAAAGCCTGTTCAAGCAGTTGCCGCTCAAGCCGAATTTCGCGCTCCGCATGGGACAGGTCGGGGTCACTCCAAATCGCTGGCGCCTGAAGCCCGCGGTAGCGCGGCAATTGATCAAGCAGCCGCGGGTGCTCAAGGACGAGGACTTCATTGTAGATGCGCAGCAGAAGGGCGTGGACATGCGTGTCGGCATGGACATGGCGCGCCTGGCACTGAGCGAGATGGTGCGGGCAGTGATCGTCGTTACGGGGGACTCCGATTTCATTCCCGCTTTCAAGTTCGTCCGACGTGAAGGGGTGAAGGTCATTCTCGACCTCATGGGGGAGAATGGCCGAGTTGAGCTGAAGCAACACTCGGACATCGTTTTGTAGACCCCAAAGAAGGGGAGCTTCACATGAAATGGTTCGGCCGGAAGGCCGCTCGGGGAACCGGGCGGCCTTTTCTGTTCTCGGGGTGGCGGCATGTGTTCGCGGCGGAGCCGTGGCCGAGAAGCTACGAGGCGCAGGTGCGGGAGGCCTATCTCGCCAATCCTATCGCACAGCGGGCGGTGCGGCTGGTGGCGGAGAGCGTGGCCTGGGCTCCGGTTTACTCGCATCAAAGCGGTCCTTCGATCCGGGGGAAAAAGGGTAAAGGAGAGGCCCCTCCACCGCACTTGGCGCGGTCCCCCTCCCCTGCAAATGCAGGGGAGGATTTGGTGGGGTTGGTCCCGCCCGGTTTGCTGGAGGCGATCGCGTCGCAGCTATTGCTGCACGGCAATGCGTTCGTGCAGGTGCTTGCCGACGCGGAGGGGGCGCCGGCGGAATTGTTCGCGCTTCGGCCGGAGCGCGTGAGCGTCGAGGCGGACGCCTCCGGCTGGCCGGCGGCCTATCTCTACAAGGTCGGCGAGGCGAAGACTCGGCTGCCGGCGCGGGACGGGCTGGGAAGGCCCAGCCTGGTGCACCTCAAGGCGCATCATCCGCTCGACGATCATTACGGGCTCGGCTGCCTCGGCGCGGCGGCGGGGGCGGTGGCGGTGCACAATGCGGCGGCCAAGTGGAACAAGGCTTTGCTCGACAATGCGGCTCGGCCGTCGGGGGCGCTGGTCCACGATCCCGGCGAGGGCGAGGGGCTTTCGGCCGAGCAGTTCGAGCGGCTGAAGGCGGAGCTTGAGGCGCAGTTTTCCGGAAGCGAAAATGCCGGGCGGCCGCTGCTGCTCGACGGCGGGCTGAAATGGCAGGCGATGAGCCTGACGCCAGCCGACATGGACTTCACCGGGCTGAAGGCGGCGGCGGCGCGGGAGATCGCTTTGGCGTTCGGAGTGCCGCCGATGCTGCTCGGGCTGCCTGGCGATTCGACCTACGCCAATTACCGCGAGGCGAACCGGGCGCTGTGGCGCCTGACGGTGCTGCCGATGGCGGAGCGGATATTGAGCGCGGTTTCGGGCGGGCTGGCGGCGTGGTGGCCGGGCTGCAGGCTGGCGGTCGACATCGACCAGGTGACCGCGCTCGCCGAGGACCGCGAGCGGCTGTGGGCGCAGGTCAGCGCGGCCGATTTCCTGAGCGCGGAGGAGAAACGGGAGATGCTGGGATTCGGACCGGCGGGCGGTGCGCGATGACCGACAATGCGGGGATGCTCGCCCGCCTGCTCGCGCAGGCCAAGGAGGAGGGCGCGGACCTGGTGACGTTGCGGGCGCTGATCGAGGAGGCGAGCGAGCTCGGCGCCGAGCGGGCGCTGGGGGCGCTCGGCCTGACCGATGCCGGCGCGCGCCGCGACATGGACGAATTGCGCGAGCTGCTGCGGGCGTGGCGCGACGCCAAGAAGGCGGCGTGGAAGGCGGCGGCGGCGTGGGCGGCGCGGATCGGGCTGGCCGTGCTGGTGCTGGCGATGGCGGTGAAGCTCGGCCTCGCCGACCTGATCCGGCGATGAGGTTCGCGGGTTATGCGGCGGTGTTCGACCGCCCCGACCGGGGCGGCGACGTGGTCCGCGCCGGCGCGTTCGCGCGGGCGGTGAAGCGGGGGGCGGGGGCGGTGCCCTTGCTGTGGCAGCACGAGGCGCGGCGGCCGATCGGCCGGATCGAATATCTGCGCGAAGACCGGCGCGGGCTGCGGGTGATCGGGCGGCTGTCGGCCGGCGCGGCCGGGCGCGAGGCGGCGGCGTTGCTCAAGGAAGGCGCGGTCGGCGGCCTCAGCTTCGGCTTCCGGGTGCGGAGCGCGCGCGGGCTCGCGGCCGAACCGTGGCTGCGCGAGCTCACCGACCTCGACCTGGGCGAGGTCAGCCTGGTGACCCTGCCGATGCAGCCGAGGGCGCGGGTGCATGCGGTGGCATCGGACGCCTAGCCATTCGGGACCGCCGGGCAGCTCGTCAACGCTCCGGCCGAGCCCGGAAGGATCCAAGGAAAGAAGAAGCGGGATTCCCGCTTTCGCGGGAATGACGGGGGCGGGAGCGCCCTGCGGGCAACGGCCCGCGCGCGACAGAACGTGTGTTCAACTCACCAAGCGGGAGAAGGAAGATGGTTGAAGTCAAGGCGGATGGGCTCGAGGCCTCGTTCGAGGCGCTGGAGCGGCAGGACGAGGACGTCGCCGAGCTGCGCGAGGAGATGGCGCAGTTGAAGGCGCGGATGGACGCGCAGGCGATGGCGGCCAGCCGGCCGGCCCTGGCGGGGGCGAAGGCGGAGAGGTCGCCGTTCGTCGAGAATTACCTGCGCAAGGGGATCGAGGCGGGAATCGAGCTGAAGGCGGTGCAGGGAACGTCCGACGCCGCCGGCGGCTATGCCGTGCCCGAGGAGATCGACGCGGCGATCGACAGGACGCTGACCGCGATCTCGCCGATCCGGGCGATCGCCAACGTCGTCAAGGTCGGCTCGGCCGGCTACCGCAAGCTGGTCACCACCGGCGGCACGCCGTCGGGCTGGGTGTCGGAGGTGGCGGCGCGGCCGGAGACGGACACGCCGAGCTTCATCGAGATCGCGCCGCCGTTCGGCGAGCTCTATGCCAATCCGGCGGCGAGCCAGGCGATGCTCGACGACGCCGCGTTCGACGTCGAGAGCTGGCTCGCCCAGGAGATCGCGACCGAGTTCGCGCGCGCCGAAGGGGCCGCGTTCGTCGCCGGATCGGGGGTCAACCGGCCGAAGGGGTTCCTGGCGGCGCCGACCGCCGCGAGCGCGGACGGGGTGCGGCCGTTCGGGACGCTGCAGTTCGTCACCTCGGGCGCGGCCGGCGGCTTCGCCGCGGCGAGCCCGCAGGACCGGCTGATCGACCTCGTCCAGGCGCTGCGGCCGCCCTACCGGCAGGGCGCGGTGTTCGTGATGAACTCGGCGACGGCGGCGCGGATCCGCAAGTTCAAGACCGCCGACGGGGCGTTCTTGTGGCAGCCGGGGCTGGTGGCGGGGCAGCCCGACACCTTGCTCGGCTATCCGGTGGTCGAGGCCGAGGACATGCCCGACGTCGCCGCCGACAGCCTGTCGATCGCGTTCGGCAACTTCCGCGCCGGCTATCTGATCGCCGAGCGGGCCGAGACGCAGATCCTGCGCGACCCCTACACCCACAAGCCGTTCGTGCATTTCTACGCGACCAAGCGGATCGGCGGGCAGGTGTCGAACTCGGAGGCGATCAAGCTGATGAAGTTCGCGGCCTAGCGCCGGCTCGACCCAGCCCTTCCCGCAGGCGGGAGGGGCGCGGCGCGCCGCACCGGCTCCCCCTTGCCGGTGCGGCGCAATCT
>DASZDE010000068.1:0-12188 GCA_035942355.1 Allosphingosinicella sp.
GCGCTGGTGCCGCAGGACGTCGCCCTGTTCAATGACACGCTGTACGCCCACATCGCCTTCGCCGACCCGCACGCCACGCCCGCGCAGGTGCAGGCGGCGGCCGAAGCCGCCGAGCTCGCCGGCTTCATCGCCGCCCTGCCAGACGGCTTCGAGACAAAGGTCGGCGAGCGCGGGCTGAAGCTCTCGGGCGGCGAGCGCCAGCGGGTGGGGATCGCCCGCGCGCTGCTGGCCAACCCGCGCCTGCTGATCCTCGACGAGGCCACCAGCGCGCTCGACAGCCGCACCGAGGCGGCGATCCAGGAGACGCTGCGCAGCGTCGCCGCCCGGCGCACTTCGATCGTCATCGCGCACCGCCTCTCGACCGTGGTCGACGCCGACCAGATCGTGGTGCTCGACCAAGGCCGCGTCGCCGAGCGCGGCACCCACCGCCAGCTGCTCGTCAAGCGCGGTCTCTACACTGAAATGTGGCTCCGCCAGCAGAGCGAGCGCGAACGCGACGCCGAGGCGGCGGAATAGGCGGTTTTCCGGAAAGTCACGAATGGCACGGGGATCAGCTCAAATTCCACCATGACCTTCCGTCCCGCCGCCGCAGACTGCGCCGCGTGGGCAGGGCCCGCTTGATGTTGCCGCCGCGAAGGTGTTTGCTGCCCGGTATGAGAATGAAAAAGCCAGCAGCATTGGGCGCCCTGATCTGTTCGGTGCTGATGGCGGCCGCGGCCGGCGCCGCGCCTGGGCCGGTCTCGATCGCGACGGGGGAGACCATCGTCCTTCGGCTGGGCGCCGACGGGACCGCATCGGTCCAGTCCCGCGCGGCCGCACCGCCGCTCTCGAGGCTCGAACAGGCGGCGCTCGCGCAGATGAAAGCGGTGCAGGTGCCCCCTGGAGCGGAGACTCTCCCCGCCATGCCGTTGCAGTCAGCCGAGGGTGCCGAGCCGCCGGCGATCCCCTCGGGCCTGGTGCGGCTGACTTTTCGGGAAGTGCCGGGCGGGAGCGATGCGATGCTGACCATCGAGAACGGATATGACCGCGCGTTCCGATATCGCGCGGTAATGCACCACGGCGCCAAGTCCCGAGCGACAGACGTATGCGAGGTGCCGCCGCACAAGCCCGGCTTCGAATATTGGCCGTTCCGGATCGAAAGGCTCGAGCTTTCCGCGACGCGCCTGGAGCGGTGGCAGGACGGGCAGGGGGTTCGCTGCGAGTAGCGGCTCGCCGGCCTCGGCACGCCTAGAGCACTCTGCGATGAGGTTTACTTTTCCTCGTCATGCCGGACTTGATCCGGCACCCGCCTTCTTTCCTTGCGAAACAGCGGCTTGAGGAAGGCGGACCCCGGATCACGTCCGGGGTGACGATTCAATGTGGCCGACCGACGGTCAGGCCAAGCAGCGCAGCGCAGCGCGCCCCAGGCTGGGCCCTTCCTCCGGAACCATAAACCGCCTCAAGCGCTATGTTGCATTGCAGCAAGGATCGTTCCCGCGTGGGACGGCCCGCTGCAAAACTCCATCCCCGCCTGCGCCTGCGCTGCCGGTGCCGGCATTCATTCGAAGGACTAAGGAACATCCATGACCCTGCGTCAGACCATTCAATCCGCTCCCACCAAAGCCGGCGAGATCATCGCCAGGCTGGCGAACACGTCCAACAATGCGGTCAAGACCCGCGAGAGCCTGTTCGCCGAGCTTTCCGCCGAGCTCACTCTGTACGTGGATCTCGAGGAGCAGCATTTGCTGCCGCTGCTGCGCAAGCATGCCGGCACCAAGCCGCTCGCCGCCGACGCCGCCAAGGGCAATAAGGAACTGAGGGCCAGGCTCGCCGAGCTTGCCGCCGCGCCCAAGGATGACGATGCGTTCCTCGAAAAGCTGGCCGAGCTGAAGAAGGGCTTCCAGCACTATGTCCGCAACGAGCGCAAGGAATTGCTGCCGGCCGTGCTCAAGGCGCTGGACGACGAGGAAGCCAGCCAATTGGCGGCCGATATCGAAGGCGGCATCAGCGAGGCGGAGAGCGCCAGGCGCGAAAAGAAGCGCGAGCAGGCCGCGGCCGCGAAGCGCGAGGCGGAGCGTACCGAAGCCGCCGCCGAGGCCGAACGCGAAGCCGCCCGCGCCGAGAAAGCCGCCAGGCGCGAGGCGCGCGAGGCGGCGGACAAGATGACCGAGACGCTGGAGCGGAGCGCCGGCTCGGCGCAGGAGACCGCGCAGCAGATCGCGGCGGGCGTGATCGAGCAGACCCAGCAGGCGGCTTCGGGCGCGCAGGAAGCGCTCAGCGCCTATGGCGGCACCGTGCAGAAGGCCTCGGAGGATCTGCGCGCGGTGTCCGCTTCGACCAACATCGCGGCGACCGGGCTCTCGCAGTTCGTGTCGGCGTGGTTCGACTGGGCCGGGAAGGTGGCCCGGAGCAATGCCGAGATCTCGCGCCGCATGCTCCAGTCGCGCAGCCTCGGCCAGCTGGCGGAGGCTCATCAGGAGTTCGTGACCAGCTCGACCCGCAACCTGATCGAAGGCAACACCGCCCTGCTCGAGATCGCCCAGCGCACCTCGAAGCAGGCGTTGCGGCCGCTCGAGGGGCAACTCGCCCGATAACGAGGTTCGGCGCGCCATCTTCCTGGCGATGGCGCGCCGACCCCGAGCCTTCCCATCGACGGGATCGGGGGATGATTTTGGCCCGGCGGCCCGCTAGGCGGATCCGGTGAGCGATCCCCTCTCCATCCTTCGCAACACCTTCGGCTTCGCCGACTTTCGGGGCGTGCAGGCCGACGTGATCGGCCGGGTCATGGCCGGCAGGCACACGCTGGCGGTGATGCCGACCGGCGCGGGCAAGTCGCTTTGCTACCAGGTGCCGGCGCTGGCCCGGCCCGGCACCGCTTTGGTCATCTCGCCGCTGATCGCCCTGATGCACGACCAGATCCGCTCGGCCGAGGAATTCGGGATCAGGGCGGCGGCGCTCACTTCGGCCGACGACAACCGCCAGGAGACGGTGGCGCGGCTCAGGGCTGGGGAGCTCGACCTGCTCTACGTCGCGCCGGAACGCGCGTCGGGCGACGGCTTCCGGCAACTGATCGACACCGTCAAGCTGGCGCTGGTCGCGATCGACGAAGCGCATTGCGTGTCCGAATGGGGGCACGATTTCCGGCCCGATTACCGGCTGCTGCGGCCGCTGCTCGACCGGTTTGGGGAGGTGCCGCGGCTGGCGCTGACCGCCACCGCCGATCGGCAGACGCGGGCGGATGTGCTGGTCCAGCTCGGCATCCCGAACGACGGTCTCATCCTCGCCGGCTTCGACCGCCCCAACATCCGCTACCATGTCCAGCCGCGCGACGGCGTGGGCGCGCAACTCAAGGCTTTGCTCGCCGATCAGCCCGGGCCGGGCATCGTCTACGTGCCGAGCCGCGACAAGGCGGAGAGGCTGGCCGAGCAATTGAGCGCGCCGGGGCGCCGCGCCCTCCCCTACCATGCCGGGCTCGAGCCGCCGGTGCGGGCGCGCAACCAAGCCGCCTTCGTGCGGTCCGAGGATATGGTGATGGTCGCAACGATCGCGTTTGGGATGGGGATCGACAAGCCCGACGTGCGGTTCGTCGCCCATGCCGGCCTGCCCAAGTCGATCGAGGCTTATTATCAGGAGACCGGCCGCGCGGGCCGGGACGGCGAACCGGCCGAAGCCTGGCTGTTCTGGGGCGCCGAGGACTTCGCGCGCGCGCGCCGCCGGATCGAAACCGAGACCGCCGAAGAGCGCCGCCAGGGCGAGCGCCAGCGCCTCAACGCGCTGGCGGCGGTGGTGGAGACGGCGGGATGCCGGCGGGCTTTGCTGCTTCGCCATTTCGGCGAGGATCCGCCGGAGCGCTGCGGAAATTGCGACAATTGCCTCAACCCGGCGGTGACCGTCGACGCGACCGAGGCGGCGCGGAAATTGCTGTCGGCGGCGTTCCGGACCGAGATGCGCTTCGGCATCCAGCATCTCACCGACGTGCTCGCCGGGCGCGAGACCGACAAGGTGCTCGGCTTCGGCCACCACCGCCTGTCGGTGTTCGGCATTGCCGGCGAGGAGGAGCTCGCAATGATCAAGCCGGTCGCGCGGGCGCTGATGGCGCGCGACGCGCTGCGCGCCGACGAATATGGCGGGCTTTCGTTCGGGCCGGGGGCGAAGCCGATCCTCAAGGGCGAGGAGAGGCTCGAGCTGGTGCTGCCGCCCAAGCGCCAGCGTCGCCCGCGCCGCGGCGCCGCCGCCAATCCGGACGGCGACCCCTTGTTCGAGGCGCTGCGCGCCTGCCGCCGCGACTTGGCCAAGGAGGCCTCGGTGCCGCCCTACGTGATCTTCCACGACAGCACCTTGCGGGAAATGGCGGAGCTGAAGCCGGCGAGCCTCCAGGCCCTGTCGCGAGTCTCGGGCGTCGGGGCGGCCAAGCTCGAGCGCTACGGCCAGGCGTTCATCGAAGTGGTGAAGGCGCACTCCTGACAATCCTCCCTAGAATGGGAGGAGGTCCTCAGCCCGCTTTCGCACCTTCCGCGCCGGGCTCGGCCGTGAGGATGCGGCGGGCGAGCTCCAGATCCTCTTCATCGACCATCAGACGCACCGGAATCGCGAAACTGCCCTGCAGCGTCATGCCGAGATCGAACAGGAAGCTCTCGAGACCCTCGGCGGAGAGGCGGGACTGGGCGGCGCCCGCCGAAAGGCTGTCATAATATTTGGCGAGCTCGACCAGCGCCATCACCAGGGGACCACGTCGCCGGCCGCGATCTCGTCCGGGCGAGGCGTGCGGCCGAGGATCGCGTTGCGGTGGGGAAAGCGGCCGAAGCGCGCGACGACGTCATGGTGCAGCCGCGCGTAGCGGAGCTGATAATCGTCGCCGAGGGCGGTGAACAAGGTCAGCGACCGCTCCTGGTCGTCGAGCCCTTCGCTGTGCTGGAACGGCATGTAGAAGAAGCCGCGATGAGGCTGCCGGAAAGCCCGGTCATAGCCGAGATCGACCGCCGCCCTGGCGACGGCGAGCGCGACATGGTCGGTGGCGAAGCTGTCGGCATGGCCGCGGAACATGTTGCGCGGAACCTGGTCGAACAGGATGATGGCGGCGAGCGCCTCCTCGGCCGAGCCGGTGAAATCGGCGACCGGCCGCTGCCGCTGCTCCTCCCACAGCGCGCGATAGCGCTTGCGCACCGCCTCATCGAACGCGGGATCGGCTTTCCACCAGGATTGCGGATCGAGCGCGAACCAGAATTCGAGGAGCTCGCGCGCCCATTCCTCCATCAGTCGCTGATCCTCACGCAGCCGTGCCGCCGACGGTAAGACCTTCGATTAGCAAGGTGGGCTGGCCCACTCCGGCGGGCACCGATTGGCCGCCCTTGCCGCACACGCCGATGCCTTCGTCCAGCGCCATGTCGCTGCCGATCGCAGCCACTTTGGTGAGCACGGTGGGGCCGTCGCCAATCAGGGTGGCGCCCTTGATCGGCGCGCCGAGGCGGCCGTTCTCGATCTTATAGGCTTCCGTGCAGCTGAACACGAACTTGCCCGAGGTGATGTCGACCTGGCCGCCGCCGAAGCTCTTGGCGTAGATGCCGTTCCGGGCTCGGGCGAGGATTTCGCCGGGATCGTCGCGGCCGGCAAGCATGAAGGTGTTGGTCATGCGCGGCATGGGCGCGTGGGCGAAGCTTTCGCGGCGGCCGTTACCGGTCGGCTCGACGCCCATCAGCCGCGCGTTCAGACGGTCGTGGATATAGCCCTTGAGGATGCCGTCCTCGATCAGGACGTTGCACTGGGTGGGCGTGCCCTCATCGTCGATGCTGAGCGAGCCGCGGCGCCCGCCGAGCGAGCCGTCATCGACCACGGTGACGCCCGGAGCGGCAACCCGCTCGCCGATCCGGCCCGAGAAAGCCGAGGTGCCCTTGCGGTTGAAATCGCCCTCGAGGCCGTGTCCGATCGCCTCGTGGAGGAGGACGCCGGGCCAGCCGGGGCCGAGCACCACGATCATCTCGCCGGCCGGAGCGGCGACCGATTCGAGGTTCACCACGGCCTGGGCGAGGGCGATATCGACGGCGCGGTTCCAGGTCGCGGGTTCGAAGATGTCGTCGTACAGGCGGCGGCCGCCGAGGCCGTAATAGCCGGTTTCGCGGCGGCCGTTCGCTTCGACCACGATCTGGACGTTGAGGCGCACCATCGGCCGCACGTCGTGGGCGACGAAACCGTCGGGGCGGACGATGTCGATCACGCTCCAGCTTCCGGTCAGGCCGACCGAGACCTGCGCGACCCGCGGATCGCGGGCGCGGGCGGCGGCGTCGATCTCCTGGCAGAGCGCGACCTTGCGCGCGAACGGGATGGCGGAGAGCGGATCGGCATCGGTGTAGAGGACGGCGTTGGTCCGGCGCGGCGGCGCGGCCTTGGGGGAGCTGGACGGGTCGAGCACCGTCATCGTCTCGGCGGCGCGGCGGATCGCGGCTTCGCTCAGCTCATTGGCATGGGCGAAGGCGGTGGTCTCGCCGGCGACACCGCGCAGGCCGAAGCCGGCCTGGGTATGGAAATCGGCGGTCTTCAAGCGGCCGTCGTCGAAGCCGAAGCTCTCCGAGGCGGTATATTGGAGGTAGAGCTCGCCATCGTCGCAGCGTTCGAGCGCCGCGGCAGTGAGGCGGCGGGCGGCTTCGGGCGAGAGCCCGTCCTCGCGATAGAGGAAGCGGCGGGGATCGGCGGGGCTTGTCATCGCGCCGATATAGGACCCGAACGCCCGCTCGTCATCCCGGCGAAAGCCGGGACCCAGGAACACGGTGCTCGGAAGTCACGCGAAAGCTGTCGACTGGAGGTGTGCTTGGGTCCCGGCCTTCGCCGGGATGACCGGATCAGGCTCCCGCACCACTCTCATCGGCCGGTCCGCCCTCAAGAATGAACCGCTTGTCGCAATAGCCGCAGTCGACATAGCCTTTTTCGTCGATCTGGAGGAAGACGCGCGGATGGCCCAAGGCAGGCGAGATGCCGGCGGCGCCGTCGCACGCGACGCGGGCGGTGGCGACGTAGCTGATCTCCGGCACGAACGGGTCGTCGGTCATGGCCGGGGCCTTAGCAACCGCCATGGGGGCAGACAATCCGTCAGCGCCGCGGCCGTTCCGAAGCCCTCGTCCCGGCCAGTTGCCGCTCGACCATCCGAGCCATGCTTCGCCGCTGCTGCGCGGCCGTCCTGGTGCCGTGGGTCCGGTAGAGCGCCTTGAGATAGGCGAGGTCGCGCGGGGTGAGCGCCCGCGCCGGCCGCCTGCCCGCGCGCCGGTCCTCGAACAGGCCGAGGATCGAGCGTGCGCCGGCGGCGGTGGACCGGGTGCGCGCCAGCGTCCGCATGGCGGCATGGTCTGCGAGCTGGGTCAGCGTCAGGCCCTCGATGGCGCCGATGTCGAACACAATAAAAGACATGGCGAGCCCCGGCTGCATCGACTTCTGGAGGCGCGACGAGCTGTGGCTCGGCATCAGGTGCGCGTCGAGAACGTAGCCGGGGCCTTCGACGAACGGCTCGGCGCGCCGGCCGTCCGCCTCGCGCAGCCGGACCAGTTGCCAGGCTCGGACCGGCTCGTCCGTATCGAGCAGCTGCGAAAGTTCCCTGGACCCAAGCTGCCGGAACAGGGCCGGCCGCTTGTCGCGGAAGGCGGCCGCGAAATCCCGGCCGCGCTCGGCGACCACCACGAGCAGGTTCGGCCGGCACCCGGGCTTTGCGACCTCGATGCCTGCCGCCCCGGCAATGTCGCGCACCCGATCGGCGATCGCCGCGCCGAGGCCTTCCGGCAGTCCGAGGCTGGCCGGGCAGATGGCCGTGTAGAAGCGGGCGAGCTGACCGTTGTGATCGTCGCTGGCGGCCGCGACGAACTCGGCCAGCGTGCGCCTCGGCTCGCGGGTGCCAGTCACCACGATGTCCGATCCGGCGGCGCCAGCCGTGGCGAGCTCCTGGGCCGGCGCGGTTCCGGATCCGAGCAGCAGTGCGGGCCACAGCCACCCGTACCTCCTCGTCGATCGTGCAGCCACCACCACCTCCGTGCCGCCGATTCTACCGGTGTCGCGGCCGCGCGCCCATAGCAGCGGGCCGCCGCCGTCGAAGGCGGGCGGTGGTTCGTCGAAAGAATTGGGCGGTGGGGTGCGCCTCAGGCGGCTGCGGGTGCGATGGCGACCAGCGCGTGAAGCGCCGCTCAGCGGATCCGGTAAGCGCCGCCCTCATCCTCCGTGCGACCGCTTTGCGGCCCGAGCCTTAGCGGCTATGCGCGGGCAATGTCTGACGCCAGCACCGCCGCGATCTCGATCCGGAACCTCGAAAAGACCTATGCCGGCGGCAAGCGCGCGCTCGACGGCGTCAGCATCGAAGTACCGCGCGGCCGGATTTTCGGGCTGCTCGGGCCGAACGGCGCGGGCAAATCGACCTTGATCAACATCCTGGCGGGGCTCGTCAACAAGACCGGCGGAACCGCCTCGATCTGGGGGTTCGACATTGACGAGCATCCGCGTAACGCGAAAGCGTCGATCGGCATCGTCCCCCAGGAGATCCTGTTCGACCCTTTCTTCACGCCGGCCGAGACGCTCGAGATCCAGGCGGGGCTGTACGGCGTCCCCAGGGCGAAGCGGCGGACGATGGAGCTGCTCCGCGCCGTCCACCTCGAAGACAAGGCGCGAGCCTATTCGCGGACCCTTTCCGGCGGCATGAAGCGGCGGCTGCTGGTCGCCAAGGCGATGGTCCATTCGCCGCCGATCCTGGTGCTCGACGAACCGACAGCGGGAGTCGACATCGAGCTCCGCCAGCAGCTGTGGGCCTATGTGCGCCAGTTGAACGCCGATGGCGTGACGATCGTGCTGACGACGCATTATCTCGAGGAAGCCGAGCAATTGTGCGACCGCATCGCGATCATCAACCACGGCCGGCTGATCGCCAACGAGACCACCCGCACCCTGGTCGGAATGGCGCTCGAAAAAGCGGTCCAGGTCACCGTGGACCGCGACCTGGTGGAGGCGCCGAGCGCCCCCTGCTTCGATAAGATTGAGCTGATCGGGGAACGCACGCTGGCGATCACCTACCAGAAGAATCGCGTCAACGCCGGCGACGTGATCGACGCGCTGCAGCGCGAAGGCCTCGGCATCGTCGACGTCTCGACCCGCGAAGCCGATCTTGAAGATGTGTTCCTCAACCTCACCCGCGCTTCGTGAAAGCAGCGAAAGGAGCAAGCCAATGCGCAGATCGATGAGACTCGCGATCATCGCCGCCTGTCTCTCGCCAAGCCCCGCCCTATCGGCAACGCCTGCAGCGTCCGCCAGCCAGACCGCGGTCATGCGTGCCGCGCGCGAATTCAATTCGGCCGTGGCAGCCAACGACACGCGGGGCATCGAGCGCGCCACGGCGGACGATTGGCGCCTCATAGATGGCGATGGCCGATCGATCCCCCGAGCTGCCTTCCTTGAGGTAATCGCGAGCGGCAAGCTGAGACATTCCGGGCTCTCGACCTCCGGCGAGTCGGTGCGGGTTTACGGCAATGCGGCGATCGTCACAGCCAATGCGAAAAGCACCGGGACTTACGCAGGCGCTGCCTTTGCGACGGACGAGATATCCACCGACATCTGGATTCGGACGAAGAACGGCTGGCGCTGCGTGCTGACGCAATTGACCGCACGAAAACGTTGAGCCGTCGAGTCCGATGGGAGAGTTCGACGTCATCGTTATCGGCTCCGGCGCGGCCGGGCTCAGCGCGGCGCTGAACCTGGCCCCGCACCTTCGCGTCGCGGTGCTTGCAAAAGCAGCGATCTCGGCCGGATCGACCGCCTGGGCGCAGGGCGGGATCGCGGCGGTACTGGAGCCGGGCGACACGTTCGAGAGCCATATCGAGGACACCATGTCGGCGGGGGCCGGGCTCAATGACCGGCAGACCGTCGAGTTCGTGGTCGAGAGCGCACCGGCGGCGATCGAGCGGCTGGCCGAGCTCGGCGTACCGTTCAATCGCGGCGAATCCGAGCGCTGGCATCTCACCCGGGAGGGCGGCCACAGCCACCGGCGCATCGTCCATGTCGCCGACGCCACCGGCTGGGCGGTCCAGCAGGCGCTCGAAGCGGCCGCGAGCCGACACCCGAACATCAGCCTGGTTCCCGACATGGTCGCCATCGACCTGGTCACAGGGCGCCATGCGCAGGAGGACCGCGCGGAGAAACGCTGCCGGGGCGTCTATGCCGTCAACCGCGCCACGGGTCGTGTCGAGCTGTTCACCGGCCGCGCCACGATCCTCGCCACCGGCGGAGCCAGCCGTGCGTGGCTCTATTCGACCAATCCGCGCGGTTCGACCGGCGACGGCATCGCCATGGCGTGGCGCGCCGGCTGCCGGGTATCGAACATGGAGTTCAACCAGTTCCACCCGACCTGCCTGTACAATGCCGAGGTCAAGAACTTCCTGATCACCGAAGCGATGCGCGGCGAAGGCGGCCAGCTCAAGATCCCCGCGACCGGAAAGCGCTTCATGAGGCGGTTCGATGCCCGCGCGGAGCTGGCGCCGCGCGACGTGGTCGCGCGCGCTATCGACCATGAGCTGAAGCGGCTCGGCATCGACTATGTCCATCTCGACATCAGCCACCGCGACCCGGATTTCATCCGCTCGCATTTCCCGACCATCGCGGAGCGGCTCGCCCGGCCCGATATCGGCATCGATATCACTCGCGACCCCATCCCGGTGGTCCCTGCAGCCCATTATACCTGCGGTGGCGTCATGGTGGACCGCGACGGCGCGACCGATCTGCCGGGCCTTTACGCAGCCGGCGAGGTCACGCAATCCGGGCTCCACGGCGCCAACCGCCTGGCTTCGAACTCGGTGCTAGAATGCCTCGTCTTCGGCCTCGCCGCCGCGCACCATATCAACCAGCATTGGCAGGACCTGCCGCCCCCGCCGGCGATCCGGCCGTGGGACGAGAGCCGCGTCACCCATTCGGACGAGGAGGTCGTCGTCCATCACAATTGGCGCGAGATCCGCCGCTTCATGTGGGATTATGTCGGCATCGTCCGCACCACCAAGCGGCTCGAGCGGGCGCTCAACCGCGTCAACCTGCTGCGCCAGGAGACGGAGGATTATTACGGCCATTTCAGGGTCACGCCGGATCTCATCGAGCTCAGGAACCTGGTCGAGGTGTCCGGCCTCATCGTCCGCTCGGCGCTCACCCGCCAGGAGAGCCGCGGGTTGCACTACACGCTCGACTATCCGGACATGCTTCCGGATGCGGTGGATACGGTGCTGGTGCCCTAGTTCCTCCCCGCTCCGGGGAGCAATTTATTCGGCCAGGAAGGCCTTCAGCGCCGCTTGGAACCGCGCCGGCTGGTCGTACATGATCATGTGGCCGCTATCGTCGATGCGGATGAGCTTCGCGCCCGGCTTGCCGGCATAAGCGGATCTGTAGCTGCTCGCCACGGCCGCCCGGCTCTCCCTGTCCGGCGCGGCGTAGACCACGGTCAGCGGCGCGGCGATCTTCGCCAGCTCCGGGGTGAGGTCGGTAAGGGCGAGCTCGTGGGTGACGCGCGCGACCAGATCGGGGTCGCTGGCGCCCGCCTCCGCCTCGGGAGTGCCGAACGTGGCGATCAGGGAAGCCACGAACTGGCGGCCGCCGGGGCTGGCGGCGAGGCCGCGCAGGCTTTCGGCCAGCCCCCGGACCCCTGTCGCCGACGAGCCGAGCAGTCCGGCCGGCTGCGGCAGCATGTCGACCACCATCACCCTGCCGACCCGCTCCGGGTGGCGCGCCGCCACCATCATCGCAACCGTGCCGCCCATCGAGTGGCCGACCATGGCGGGCCGGCTGAGCCCTCTGGCGCGAACATAGGCGGCCACCTCGTCCGCGAGCGGCGCCACCACCGGCCCGATGCTGTTCGCGCCGGGAGCGGTGCCGGCGAAGCCGTTCACCTGGACGAGATGATAGCGGTACCCGGGCACCTTGGCGACGGTGGCGCTCCAGATATCACGGGAGGCGGTGAGGCCGGGGATGAGGATGACGTCGGGGCCGGTCCCCTTGACAACGACCGAGAAGCGCTTGGGCTGGTACGGGGGCGCCGCCCCGCCGGCGGAAGGTGTACCGCCAAGCAGCAGGAGGGCCAGGGCCGCGCCGATGAAATTCCTGCGATCCATCGCCGCCCTCTAGCGCCGTGCGCTTGAACCTAGCATGACCTTACGGCTTCCCCATCTCGGACCGACTAGGCTACACCGGGCCCCATGCCCTCCCCGCACCTC
>DASZDE010000069.1:0-23903 GCA_035942355.1 Allosphingosinicella sp.
AGCTCGACCAGGTCAACACCCGCCTCGACGATGCCGGCATACCGTGACGGCGCGCCATGCGACAAAGGCCGCCGGACAGCGCTATGTCGCACGGTTTCGGCAGGCCAAGCCATTGATTTCTATGATTCGCCGCCAACCTTACCGTTAGACGATCGGGCAGCAGAGGCGGCGAAATAGGCCCGGGGCCGGGGCCGGTCAAGGCCGGGGAACGGCCTTCCCGGGAGGTGGGCTCGTCGTGGACGAGGTCGCGCAAGCGCGCGCTGCCGGTTCCCGCGCGGCGCACGGGAGATCGTGCCGGCGGGGCGGCCGCTTGCCCGAAAGGCGGTTTGCCGGTACAGGTGGAGCCAAGTCAAAGGCGGCCCGGTGGCCGCCAGAACGAGAACATAAGAGTCAAAGAGCATGGCGCAGACGGCCGCCACGGCTCCGCCCTCGCCGGGTCCGGTCCCGGCCCAGGCGGTCACCGCCCGCCCCTCCGAATGGCGGCATCCGACCCGGCACACCTACGGCGCGCTCGATCTCGGCACCAACAATTGCCGCCTATTGGTCGCGCGCCCGGCGGAGAACGGCTTTGTCGTCGTCGACGCCTTCTCGCGGGTGGTCCGGCTCGGCGAGGGGCTCGCCTCGAGCGGCCGGATCAGCGAGGCGGCGATCGACCGGGCGCTGTCGGCGCTGTCGGTCTGCGCCGACAAATTGCGCCGCCGCCGCGTGTCGCTCGCCCGCTCGGTCGCCACCGAAGCGTGCCGGCGCGCGGTCAACGGGCGGCAGTTCGTCGAGCGGGTGCACCGCGAGACCGGTATCGCGCTCGACATCATCTCCCCCGAGGAGGAAGCGCGGCTCGCCATGCTCGGCTGCCACCGGCTGCTCGAGCCCGGCGACGGGCCGGCGTTGATCTTCGACATCGGCGGCGGCTCGACCGAGCTCATCCTGATCGACACCGACGGCGTGGCGCCGCGGATCCAGAGCTGGTGGAGCGCGCCCTGGGGGGTGGTGTCGCTGACCGAAAGCGAGGGCCGGGAATTCGCCGACCCCGACGAGCGGCTGGCCGCTTATGGGCGGATGCGCGAGCGGGTCCGCCACGCCTTCCGCCGCTTTGCGGAGCTGCTCCCCGCCGACAAGCAGAACATCCGCCTGCTCGGCACCAGCGGCACCGTCACCACCCTCGCCAGCGTCCACCTCGCTCTGCCCAGCTACGACCGGCGCGCGATCGACGGCCTCAAGGTGCCGGCGGATTCGATGCGGGCGATCAGCCAGATGCTGTCGCGCATGTCGCTCGCCGAGCGCTCGCAGCTGCCGTGCATCGGCGCCGAACGCGCCGACCTGGTCGTCGCCGGCTGCGCCATCCTCGAGGCGATCATGGACATCTGGCCGGCCAAGACGCTGGGCGTTGCCGACCGCGGCATCCGCGAGGGCATATTGCGCTCGCTGATGGCGAGAGACGGGCACCGGTTGTGATGAGAAGGGACGAAGGGGACAGTCACTTTTCCGCCTGGCATTGCCGGCCCTGTGCCGGCGTGCGGAAAAAGTGACTGTCCCCGATGACGCGGGTCAGGACCGCCAAAGGGCGCAAGATCGGCTCGACCCGCTGGCTCGAACGGCAGCTCAACGATCCTTATGTCAGGCGCGCGAAGGCGGAAGGCTATCGCTCGCGCGCGGCATTCAAGCTGATCGAGCTCGACCAGCGCTTCGGCTTTCTCAAGGGTGCGGGGCGCGTGGTCGACCTCGGGGTCGCGCCCGGCGGCTGGAGCCAGGTGGTGCGGCGCCAGGCGCCGCGGGCGGCCGTGGTCGGCATCGACCTGCTGCCGACCGATCCGATCGACGGCGTCACGCTCCTCCAGATGGACTTCATGGACGAGGCCGCGCCGGCACGGCTCCGCGGCGCGCTCGGCGGTCCGGCCGACCTCGTCCTGTCGGACATGGCCGCCAACACCGTCGGCCATCCCCAGACCGATCATTTGCGCACCATGGCTTTGGTCGAGGCGGCCCTGCTGTTCGCGACCGAAACGCTGCGGCCGGGCGGCGCGTTCGTCGCCAAGGTGCTCGCCGGCGGCGCCGACTCGCAGCTGGTCGCCGAGCTCAAGCGCAATTTCGCGACCGTCAAGCACGCCAAGCCCCCGGCCAGCCGCAAGGGCTCGTCCGAATGGTATGTCGTCGCGCAAGGGTTCAAGGGGTGATGGGGTTGGGGATTGGAGATTGGGGATTAGGGATTAGGATTGGATTGGGTTCATACCCAACCCCCAACCCCTACCCCTGCCGCGCCTCGGCGATCGCTTCCTTGAGCGCCTCATAGCCGACCGCGCCCTGCAGCACCTTGTCCCCGACCACGAAGGTGGGCGTGCCGGTCGCGTTGATGAGCCGCGCCAGCCCGTAATTCTTCTCGATCTCGGCGCGCCATTCGGGCGCCCCAGGCTTGGGCGTCACCCCGGCGGCGGCGGCGGCCTCGGAAAGGGCCTCCGCGCTGGGCCGCCCGAGCGCGAACAATTTGTCGTGGAAAGCTTGGAACCGCCCCTGCCGCGCCGCCGCCAGGCTCATCTCGGCGGCCGCCTCGCTGTCCGGGCCGAGCACTGGAAGCTCGCGCCATACGATCTTGAGGCGATCGTCCTCCCGCAGCAGCCGCGCGAGGTCGGGGATGCTCTTGCGGCAATAGCCGCACGCATAATCGTAGAATTCGACCAGCACGACATCGCCCTGCTCGGCCCCGGCCCACGCGCTCCCGAACGGCGTCTCGAAGGCGGCGCGATGGGCATCGACCACATCGGCAAGCTGCCGCTCCTGGAGCCGCTTCATCGCCTCGGGGATAAGTTCCGGATTGGCGAGGATGTAGTCGCGGACGATCCGCTCGACCCGCGCCTCCTCGGACGTCAGGACTCCGGCTCCGCCCGCCCCCGCCAAGGCCACCGCGCCGGCGCCAATGAGCGCGCCTCCGATCCCGGCGATCAGCGCGAACCAATTGGCTTTCAACTGCCGCCGCACGGCATGACGGGGGCGCCGCGTTGCTTTTCCGACCGCTCCAGCATCCGCGCCCGGCTCTTGTCTTCCGATGAGTCGCGCGACTGCAGGATCAGCGCCCGCGAGGCCATCGCGATGTCCTGGGCGCGCAGGCAGTCGGCGGTGCCGGCCTTGACCCCGGCCATCGCCAGTTGCGCGCTGACCATCGCCTGCATCGGGTTGCCCTCGAGGCTGTGGCGCTCCGCCGTTGCCAGCGCCGCGCGCGCCTCGTCCCCTTCGCGGTCATAGACGATGCCGAGCTGGTACCAGGCGAACGGGTTGCTGTTGTCGCGGCTGACCGCCGCGCGCAGCACCTGCTTGGCCTCGGCGAAATTGCTCTTGTCCTCGGTGGCGATCAGGGCATGGCCCAGCAGCCCCGAGATGAGCGGCTGGTCGGGCGCGAGCTTGACCGCCTGGCGGAGCGATTCCAGCGCCTCCTTGGGGCGGCCGGATTCGAGCAGGATCTGGCCCTTGAGCTCGAGGAAATAGGGGTCGTTCGGTCGATCGCGGAGCAGGCTCTCGACCTCGGCGCCGGCGCGGTCGGGATAGGCGCTCTTGTGCCACGCATAAGCGCGGGCATAGCGGCCGGGGATGCTGCGGTCGCTTTCCGGATATTTGATCAGGGTCTGGCGCGGATCCTCGACATAGCCCATCAGCTTGGCCTTGACCCGCTGGAAGCGCGCCTCGATCTCCGGATCGGTCGGTGCGTTCCAGGTCGGCGCCGAGCTGTAGACGTGCTCGAGCACCGCCATGCGCTCGCCGGTCAGGGGATGGGTGCGCGCATAGCTGTCCTCCTGCGGGATGGCGAGGCGGAACTCCTGGTTCTGGAGCTTCTTGAAGAAGCTGATCGAGCCCTTGCCGCTGATCCCCGCCTTGTTGAGAAAGCCGGCGCCCGCCTGGTCGGCGGAGGATTCCTGGGTGCGGGTGAAAGCGAGGAACTTGCTCATCGCCGCCTGCTGGCCCGCCGCCATGATGCCGGCCCCGGCCTGGCCCGCGCCCGCCGCGATCGCGGCAGCGCCGAGCAGCAGCGACAGGATGCTGATGCCGGTCGCCACCTGAGCGCCCTCGCCCAGCCTGATGATGTGGCCGCCGGTGATGTGGCCGAGCTCGTGGGCGATCACGCCCTGCACTTCGTTGGCATTCTCGGCCGTGGCGATGAGGCCGGAGTGGATATAGACGATCTGTCCGCCGGCCACGAACGCGTTGATCGACTTGTCGCCGACCAGCACGATCTGGACGTTCTCCGGCCGGAGCCCGGCTGCCGCGATCAACGGACGCGACATGTCGCGGAACAAAGCTTCGGTTTCGGCGTCGCGAAGCAGCGACTGCGCCATCGCCGGCTGGGCGACCAGCGCGAAGCTCAGCGCCACGCACATGGCCAGCCGCGCTGCCCAGCGCCCGCGCCGCCTATCGCCCTTGGGAGCATCAGCCATCGCCGGAGGATATCCTGTCGCGCGCATGAACCAAAGATGAAATCGCGCAGCCGGGCGACGCCCAGCCCGACGCCCGGCCCAGCCTCGTCGCCTCAACCGCCGAACGTCCGTTGCCACCAGCCGCGCCGCGGCGGTCCCTGTTCGCCACCCTCGGCCTCATCGCCATCCTGCGCGTCGACCCCCTGCCTTTCCAGCACAGGGGCCTCGGGGCCGTCGAGCGCCTTGGCAGCCGGGTTCCGCCGGCGAGCGGCCGGCTTGACCTCTGCTTCGGCGGTGTCGTTGGCAGCGGCAGGAGCCGCGGCAGCCTCGTCGGCGGCAGGTACCGGCATCGGCTCGGCCGCCGGCGCCGGCGCTTCACCATCGGCCTTCCTGCGGCGGCCGCGCCTCGGCTTGGCGGGCGCTTCCTCGGCCTGCTCGGCGATCGGCGCCGGCGCCTCGACAGCGCCCGCGGCTTCGGGTGCCGGCTCGCCTTCCGCGCCTCTGCGGGCGCGCGGGCGGCGGCGGGCCTTGCGAGGCTTTTCCTCCTCGCCAGCCTCGGCAAGCGGCGCCTCCCCTTCGGCCGCCTCCGCCGCTTCCGGCTGCCGCGGAGCTTCGGCGGCCGCTTCCTCGGCGACGAGCTGATCCGCCACGCCGTCTTCCTGGCCCCGCTCGGATTCCTCGCCGACCCGCCGGCGTCCGCCCCGGCGGCCGCGCCGGCGGCGGCGCTTGCGGCCGCGGTCGCTCTCGGCCTCCTCGGTTTCGCGCGCAGGCCTTCGCGCCTCGCGTGGCTCGCGGACCGGCTCGGCTTCCTCTTCCTCCTCGACCTCGTCTTCCTCGTCCTGCTCGAGCAGGTCTTCCTCCTCGTCGACCGCGGGGTCGGCGACGGGCAGCGCGCGCGGCCGCTCGGCGGGCGGCGGCCCGACCGACTCGACGCTCATCTTCGCGCCTTCGAAGCTTTCGTCGATCAGGACTTCCACGGCGACGCCGTAGCGCGCCTCGATCTCGCCGATCTCGCCGCGCTTCCGGTTCAAAACATAAACGGCGGCCTCGCGGCCCGCGCGAAGGATGATGCGGCTGCCGCGCCCGCGGCCGGCCTCGTCCTCCAGCATGCGCAGCGCGGACAGGCCGGCCGAGGAGGCGGTTCGCATCAGCCCGGTGCCCTCGCAATGCGGGCACGGCTTGGTGGAGGCTTCGAGCACGCCGGTGCGGAGCCGCTGCCGGCTCATCTCCATCAGTCCGAAGGAGGAGATGCGGCCGACCTGGATGCGGGCGCGATCGTTCTTGAGCGCCTCCTTCATCGCCTTCTCGACCTTGCGGACATGGCCGTTCGACTCCATGTCGATGAAGTCGATGACGATGAGGCCGGCCATGTCGCGCAGCCGGAGCTGGCGCGCGATCTCGTTCGCCGCCTCGATATTGGTCGCATAGGCGGTCTGCTCGATATTGTGCTCGCGGGTCGAGCGGCCCGAGTTGATGTCGATCGAGACGAGCGCCTCGGTGGGGTTGATCACGAGATAGCCGCCGGACTTCAGCTGGACGAGCGGCTGGTACATGCCGGACAGCTGATCCTCGACACCAAACCTCTGGAACAGCGGCACCGGATCGGCATAGCCCTTTACCCGCCGGACGTGGCTCGGCATCAGCAGCTTCATGAAGGCGCGCGCGGCGCGATAGCCGTCCTCGCCTTCGACCAGCACTTCGTCGATGTCGCGATTATAGATGTCGCGGATCGCGCGCTTGATGAGGTCGCTGTCGCCGTAGATCAGCGCCGGCGCGGAGCTCTTGAGCGTCTTTTCGCGGATCTCGTCCCAGAGGCGGGCGAGGTAATCGAAATCCCGCTTGATCTCGGTCTTGGTGCGCGAAAGGCCCGCGGTGCGGACGATGCACCCCATCGTCTTGGGCAGGTTCAGGTCGGACATGATCGCCTTGAGGCGCTTGCGATCGGCGCCGTTGGAGATCTTCCGGCTGATGCCGCCACCGTGGCTGGTGTTCGGCATCAGCACGCAATAGCGGCCGGCGAGGCTCAGATAGGTCGTGAGCGCCGCACCCTTGTTGCCGCGCTCCTCTTTGACCACCTGGACGAGCAGCACCTGGCGGCGGCGGATGACGTCCTGGATCTTGTACCGGCGGCGCAGCGCCTGGCGCTTCTTCCTCAGCTCGTCGGCGGCATTCTCTTCGCTGGCGCTGGCGGCTTCGGGCTTGGCCGGCGCGAGATCGGCGGCCTCGCCATCCTCGCCGCCGTCTTCCCCGATCATGCTGTCGCCGTCGTCCGGCTCCTCCTCCTCGTCATGATCGTCATAGCCATTATCTTCCGCCGCCCGAAGCCGCTCCTCCTCGGCAGCGTGCTCGGCTTCCTCCCGGAGCAGGGCCTCGCGATCCTCCTTCGGGATCTGGTAATAATCGGGGTGAATTTCGGAAAAGGCCAGGAAGCCGTGGCGGTTGCCGCCATAATCGACGAACGCCGCCTGGAGCGACGGTTCCACCCGGGTAACCTTGGCTAGGTAGATATTGCCTTTGAGCTGCTTGTGCTCGGCGGATTCGAAATCAAACTCCTCGATCCGGTTTCCCTTGATCACGGCCACGCGGGTTTCTTCCTGGTGGCGCGCGTCGATCAACATGCGCATGGTCATTGAAATCACTCCACACGCGCGCCGCCGTGCCAGCGCCGGTCAGGCTCATGGCCGATCGCGTCGCGCGTTCGATATGGGACGAAGGCGCCGCCATGGGGGCGCGCGCCTCGAAAGTCCGGGTTGTACAAGAATGTGCCTCTGCTGCGTGCGACAGGCCGGTCGCTAAGGCCGGCCGAAACATCCCCGCCACGCCAAGACCCGGATGGGGGCGTTCAAATTGCGCGGAAAAATGCCTCATGCAGCGTCAACCTAGGTGGCCGGCGCCAAGAGCCGGCGTAACTCGCTCGGCTCGACCTGCTGACGGAGCTTCCGTTTTCTTTCGAACCGATGCCGGACTGCTAGCACCGGCGAGTCGAACCGGCAACCGCTAAGGCTCGGAATCGCCGCTTTTCACTGGACCGCTCGGCCCGACCATTGGCACATAGGGCAGATGGAATTCCTGGCCACGCTGCTGACCGCGTTGCTCGGCCTCGCCCCCGTGCTGGCGGAGGAAGCAGGCTTGGCCGGCGCGGAAGATGCCGGCAGCCTCACCATTCCCCTCGAGGTCCCGGACAGGCGCGCGGCCCCTGTCAACAACCCGCCGATCGTCGGCGCGCGCGACCCCGGGCGGCCGCTGGTCGTGATCGATCCCGGCCATGGCGGCCGCGATCCGGGCGCGATCTCGCCGCACGGGGGCACGCGCGAGAAGGACCTGACGCTGAGGCTCGCCCGGTCCATCCGGGACGAGCTCGTGAGGACCGAGCGGATGCGGATCGCGCTTACCCGCGACGACGACCGCTATATCGAGCTTCGCGAACGTTACGAGATCGCCCGGCGGCTCGGTGCCGACTTGTTCGTCTCGATTCACGCCGACGCGGCGCCCCGCAACGACGGCGCCCGCGGAGCGACCATCTACACTCTCTCGGAGGTCGCATCCGACCGCGAGGCCGCGCTGCTGGCGGCGCGGGAGAACCGCTCCGACCTGATCGTCGGCGCCGACGTCAGCGAGGATCCCGGCGTCAACCGTATCCTGATCGATCTCGCCCAGCGCGAGAGCATGGACAAGTCGGCCGAATTCGCCCGCCTGCTCCGCCGCGAGGCGTCGGCCTTCTTCCCGTTCCGCCCCGAATATCACCGCTTCGCTTCGCTGATCGTGCTGAAGGCGCCGGACATCCCGTCGATCCTGTTCGAATCCGGTTACCTCACCAACGCCCAGGACGCCGCCTACATCCAGTCATCCGAAGGACAGCGGCAGATCGCCACTGGGATGCGGCGCGCCATCGAGGCGCATTTCGCGCGGCGCGTGGCGCCAGTGGCGCGGAGCTGATCCATACTCTTGGCTTTCAGCCATCTGCCGTAAAGCTGCGACAGAACTACGGGCTCCGGCGCGCCGACAGGATATGAAACGTGATGGGCCTCCGATAGGGCGAACAATCCTCTCCGCTCTCTGACGGCACGAAACAGTCGGACATAGGCTTTATCCCGGCCTTCACATAGTAACGCTGCGGCTTCCGCGAGAGTGCAGGAAGCAGATGTTCAGTCTTGTGAGCTACCACCATCGCTAAATCCGCCGAAGGAGGAAAATCCAAGGCGCTACTCAGTATTCTGACACTCCTACCGTATCGAAGCGAAAATACATCTCCACAAAAGGTTTTGCCAGAGTACATAAGAGGTTCATCCAATAACATACTTATGTCGGTAACATCACATTGCAATTCTGGCCGGGTTGCTGAAGGCGCACATGCGACTGCCAGGAAGAGCACAAAGGAAATAAGAAGCATTGATATTCTGTTCATCTTTTCTATTCCAATAACAGTCACGGGCAGTTGTCTGTCGGACAAACTATGATCTTCTGAGCGCTCAGATCAGGGATTCTCGCCAGATTCCCATAATCCACAACAATATAGTCCTGACCGTTGACACGGAACATGGTAGTAACTACATTGGGACCGATCGTCTGGACAGGCCCTCCTTGTCCGGGACCCATCCCATGCATTGCTTGTTGATCTTCCACGCTGGGCGCATTTTGAGCGCGTCGTGCTTGCTGACCGTCGATGCCGCTCTGCCCGCGGTCCCGTAGGTGGGTATGGCTACGGAGGACCGTCTTTTCGCCATCCGGAGCTGGGTAGTGCCGGAACTCCCGCTCATTTCTCGTCCAGCCTCAGTTCCTGTTCGATTCCTGATTTCCCCAGTTTTATTATCACGAAGCGCTTGTCCCCCACGTTCGCCCGATCCTTTCGAGCGCATGACATCCCGTGCCAGATTTTGCCGAATCTGTCGTGGGGGAGACGGTATATCGGGGCAGGCGCCGGGAGCTGATCTCGGCGGGCAGGATTGTTTCCCATTCAAATCCACCTTGTTCACCGGATCGTTGCCCACATAGGCATAGAGGTTCATCTGGTCGTCATACCCCACGGGATCCGCCTGCAGGAACCGGCCATAGCCGCCGTCCGAAATCAACGCGGCGGTGCCGGGCTTCGCGGCGACGCGGCTGCCTGGCCGCTCGACTTGGCTTCCGCTCAAGAACATCTTCGCTCTCCTATCTCATCTGGGCGGCAGTTGGCAGCGCGCTTCACTCCACCGGCTCCCAGCCGAGGGCCTCCGCGGCCTCGAACAGCGCGCGATTGCGCTCGGCGAGGATCCGGCTGCGCGGCCGCAGAGGCGGCGGGATGAGCGACGGCATCGGATATCGGGCGTAATTTTCGGCCTGCAGCAGGTGCCCGTAGGCGGTGCCCTGCTTGACCATCGCGTAGACGTCGGTGGGGAAATGGTCGAGGATCGCCGTCGAGGCCTCGATCGCCTCATGGTAGCACCCTTCCCCAATCAGATGCTCGACGACAGTGCCGGCGATATGAGCGATCGCTTGCCGGCGGGACAGCGGCCGCAGATAGATGCCGTTCGCCAGCGCCCGCTGGCTCATCGGCATGTTGCGGCGGTACCATTCATCGCGGGCCGGGTGGGCGCCGCTCGTCGCCTCGAGATTGAGGATCCGCCCGCCCTCCTCGCGGAAGCGGACGAACATGTGCAGCGGAGCCAGCGCCAGCGCCATGTCGAGCCCGAGCTTTTCCGCCAGGACCAGGAGCAGGATCGGCATCGACACGCAATTGCCGAGCCGCGTCGCCAGATAGACGGAGATCAGCTTCGCCCGAATATCCTGCCCGAGGGGGTCGGAATGGTCGTAACCGAACGGGCGATTGTCGTTCCACGCGCCCGCCTCGTAGATGAGCCTGCGAAGCGCGGCGAGCTTCCCGCCGTCTGCAGCCCCCGAACCGGCCAATTCGCGCGCGATTTCTGCCATCCGGTCGAGCTCGGCCGCCACCGCCTCGACATCGATCGAAGGGTCGACGATGCGGTCCAGCGCCAGCTTCGCCATGGCATAATCGAGCTCATCGTCGGGCGCCGCAAGAATCGCCCGAATTGCCGCCGCCGGGTCTAGCGTCGGCTCTCCGGCGGGGCCGCTCGACGGCTCCTCCGCCCTCGAGCATAAGGCAAGCGCTTGCCGCATCTTCGTTCTTCCTCCCCCGCGACTCGCACCGCATTTAAGAACAGAAGAAGAACAGTTGAAATCCTACATTGCAACCCCTTTGCCGAGGCGGCTTCACCCGCCGCGAGGCATCGGCTAGACTGGCGACCGATGGACACAACCACCACCACCTTCACCCTCTATCGCGAGAATGCCGGCCGCTTCGGGTCGGCGCTGCGGCGCCTGTGGGCGCGGCGCTGGGCCAAGTGGCTCGCATTGCTGATCGCGCTGCCGATCCTCGGCTACATCCTGGTGTGGGCGATCTTCGCCCGCGGCCTGCCGTCCGCCGAATCCCTGCTCACCTACCAGCCGCCGCTTCCGACCAATGTCCGCGGCCTCAATGGCGAGCCGATCCAGACCTTCGCCCGCGAGCGCCGCGTCGAGCTCGACTTCGATGAATATCCGCCGCAGCTCATCCGCGCTTTCCTGGCCGCGGAGGACAAGACCTTCTTCACCCATGGCGGCATCGACTATCCCGGCATCGTCGGTGCCATCATCACCAATATGAAGAGCGACGGGCGCCCGGTCGGCGCCTCGACCATCACCCAGCAGGTCGCCAAGAACCTGCTGCTGACCAACGAGATCAGCTATACCCGCAAGATCAAGGAAGCGTTCCTTGCCAAGCGGATCGAGAATGTGCTGTCCAAGGAGCAAATCCTCGAACTGTACCTCAACCAGATCTTCCTCGGCCGCAACGCCTATGGCGTGCAGTCGGCAGCGCGGGCCTATTTCGACAAGGACGTCGAAAATCTCGCCCTCCATGAAATGGCCTATCTCGCCATCCTCCCCAAGGCGCCGAGCAATTACAGCCCCGAGCGTTTCCCGGAGCGCGCCGTCGCCCGCCGCAACTGGGCGCTGGGCGAGATGGAGCGCAACGGCTTCATCACCGCCGCCCAGCGCGGCGAGGCGCAGGCGCAGCCGCTAGGCACCGTGCGCGTGCCGATGAACACGGTGCGCAACGTCGGCGGCTACTTCATGGAGGAAGTCCGCCGGCAGCTCGTCCAGACCTATGGCGAAGATGCCGAAGATGGCCCCAACGGCGTCTATCAGGGCGGGCTGTGGGTCCGCACCAGCTATGACGGCGGCAAGCAGAAGGCGGCCGAGACGGCGCTCCGCGACGCGCTGACCCGCTATGACGGCGGGCGCGGCTGGCGCGATCCCGGGCTCAGCGTCGACATGTCGCGCGAGTGGCGCAGCCAGCTCGCCTTCGCTCCGTTCGGGGTCGGCTATGAGGATTGGCGGGCGGCCGTCATTCTCGACAAGAGTGGCGGCAGCGCCACGCTGGGATTCGTCGACGGCACCACCGGCACGTTGCCGCGGGCCAACGCCTCGATGCCCAAGCGCGGCGGCGGCGGACCGGCATTCGACTTCTTCAGGCGGGGCATGATCGTCGCGGTCAAGAAAGAGGGGGACGCTTACTTCCTTCGCTCGATCCCCGAAATATCGGGGGGGATGGTGGTCCAGGAAGTCGCCACCGGGCGGGTCCTGGCGATGCAGGGCGGCTTCGATGCCCGCCTCAGCGACTTCAACCGCGCCACCCAGGCGCAGCGCCAGCCGGGCTCGACCTTCAATCCGATCGTCTATTCGGCCGCGCTCGACAACGGCATGACGCCCGCCTCGATCATCGTTGACGGGCCGTTCTGCGTGTTCCAGTCGGCGGCCCTGGGCTCGAAATGCTTCCGCAACTTCGCCGGCGGCAGCGCCGGCCCCCAGACGATGCGCTGGGGGATCGAGCAGTCCCGCAACCTGATGACGGTCCGCGCCGCCAACCAGATCGGGATGGACAAGGTGATCCGGCTCGCCAAGCGGCTCAACGTCGGCGATTATCCCAACTATCTTTCGATCTCGCTCGGCGCCGGCGAGACGACCGTGATGAGGATGACCAACGCCTTCGCGATCATGGCGAACCAGGGCCGGGAGGTGAAGCCGAGCCTGATCGACTATATCCAGGACCGCAACGGCAAGGTGATCTACCGCACCGACAATCGCTGCAAGGTCATGCAGGGCTGCAACGCACGCGACTGGGACGGCAAGCCGATGCCGCGGCCGCCGCTTCGCACCAAGCAGGTGATGGATGCGATGACCGCGTACCAGATGGTCCATATCCTCGAAGGCGTCGTGATCCGCGGCACGGCGCAGCGACTGCGCGACCTCGGCCGCCCGATCTTCGGCAAGACCGGCACCACCTCGGGCCCGAACGACGTGTGGTTCGTCGGCGGCACGCCCGAAATCGTCGCCGGCGTCTATCTCGGCTACGATCAGCCGCGCAGCCTTGGCGGCGCCGCGCAGGGCGGCCGGCTCGCGGCGCCGGTGTTCGAATCCTTCGCGCGCGCTTCGTTCAAGGACATGCCGGTGGTTCCGTTCCGCGCGCCGGCCGGCATCCGCATGGTCCGGATCGACCGCCGCTCGGGCCGCAAGGTGTTCGGCGCCTGGCCGACCGACGAGCCCAAGGCGGCGGTGATCTGGGAGGCGTTCAAGCCCGAGAGCGAACCGCGCCGCTCGATCCGCCGCGACCAGATCGCGACCAAGGAGGATCTCCTCGAGCGGCTGCGCGAGGCGAGGGCGCGTCGCGCCGGCATCGCCCGCGCCGACGAGCAGCAGGGCCAGGAAAGCGACTTCTTGCAAAGAGAGGGCGGCATTTACTAGGCCTTCTGCCGACCCGTCGTCCCGGCGCAGGCCGGGACCCCAGCAAGGCAAGGGCGCCGAGCCCTTCCACCCTGAGACCCCAGCGCTCGCTGGGGTGACGTCCTGAACCGCGAGGATTTTCTGATGCGCGCCGAAGCGCAAACCCATGTCGACCAGATCAGGTCCGCGCTCGACCTCCTCCGCCGGTTCCTCGACTGGGACCGCGCGCTACGGCGGCTCGACGAGCTCAACGCCCGGGTCGAGGATCCGGCGCTGTGGAACGATGCCAAGCAGGCCCAGGAGGTGATGCGCGAGCGCCGCCGGTTGGAGGAGGCGATCGGCGCAGCCAAGGCGATCCAGCAGGAGCTGGACGACAATGTCGAGCTGCTCGGAATGGCCGAGGCGGAAGGCGACGAGGCGATGGAAGCCGATGCGGTGGCCGCGCTGGCCGCGCTCGCCGAGCGGGCGGAGCGGGACAAGGTCACGGCCTTGCTGGCCGGCGAGGCCGACGCCAACGACACCTATGTCGAGGTCAATGCCGGCGCCGGCGGCACGGAGAGCCAGGATTGGGCGGAAATGCTGAGCCGCATGTACACGCGCTGGGCGGAGCGCCGCGGCATGAAGGTCGAGCTGGTCGACCACCATGCCGGCGAGCAGGCGGGGATCAAGTCGGCGACTTTGCTGCTCAAGGGCGAGAATGCCTACGGCTACGCCAAGACCGAAAGCGGCGTCCACCGCCTCGTCCGGATCAGCCCCTATGACAGCTCGGCCCGCCGCCACACCAGCTTCGCATCGGTGGCCGTCTATCCGGTGATCGACGACGAGATCGACATCGACATCAATGAAAGCGATCTGCGCATCGACACCTACCGTGCCTCGGGCGCCGGCGGGCAGCATATCAACACCACCGATTCGGCGGTGCGGATCACCCACATTCCGAGCAACATCGTGGTCGCCTGCCAGAACCAGCGCTCGCAGCACAAGAACCGGGCCGAGGCGATGAAGATGCTGAAGGCCCGGCTCTACGAGGCCGAGCTCCAGCGCCGCGAAGCCGAGGCCAGCGCCGAGCATGCCGCCAAGACCGACATCGGCTGGGGCCACCAGATACGGTCCTACGTCCTCCAGCCGTACCAGCTGGTCAAGGACCTGCGCACCGGCATCACCTCGACCTCCCCCGCCGACGTGCTCGACGGCGATCTCGATCGGTTCATGGCCGCAGCGCTCTCGCAGAAAGTGAGCGGGGAGAAGGTCGAGGTCGAAGATGTCGACTAGGCTCGTCCTCCTCCCCCTGATGCTGCTGGCGGCGTGCGAGCAGCCGGCCGCGAAAGCCGCCTTCCCGGAACCGCAGCGCCCCGTGGCGCCGATCGTGTCGGCGCGTTATTCGAACGAGGATGCCCGCGACAGCGTCGGCGAGTTCGACCGCGTCGTCGAGCTTGCCGGCATCGCACCGGGCATGGTGGTCGCCGACATCGGCGCGGGCGAAGGCTATTACACGGTGCGGCTGTCGCCGCTGGTCGGCCCGGCCGGGCGGGTGCTCGCCCAGGACATCGTGCCGGCGACGCGCGACGATCTCGCTGCCCGGGTGACCCGCGAGAATCTCGAGAACGTGGCCGTCAAGCTCGGCGAAGCCAACGATCCCAAGCTCCCCGCGGCCTCCTTCGACCGCGTCCTCCTCATCCACATGTACCACGAGATCCAGCGGCCGAGCGAGTTCCTGTGGCATGTCCGCGGATCGCTGAAGCGAGACGGCCGCGTGATCGTGGTGGACGCGGATCGCCCCACCGACCGCCACGGCACTCCGCCCAAGCTCCTCCTGTGCGAGTTCGCCGCGGTCGGCTACGAGCTCACCCGCTTCGACCGCCTGCCCGATTCCGAATCCTATTTCGCCCAATTCCAGGCCAAGGGTCCGCGCCCCCAGCCGGCGCAGATTCCGGTCTGCCCGGCCTGATTCTAGAGCAGCCCCAGCGCCCGGAAGCTGCGCCACTCGCCGCCGCCGAAAATGAGGTGATCGTGGAGCCGGATGCCGACCTTGGCGGCGGCATCGGCCAGAGTGCGCGTGGCGGCCCGGTCGGCCTCGCTTGGATCGGGATCGCCGCTGGGATGGTTGTGGGCGACGATGATCGCCAGCGCGCCCAGTCTCAGCGCCCGTTGCAGGATCGAGCGAACCGGAAGCTCGACCTCGCTCCGTCCGCCGGCTTCATCCACCGTGACGGCCAGCAGGCGGCGACCCCCGCCGAGATGCAGCGCGGCGACGACCTCGCCTTCCCACGAGGCGAATAGCGGGCCGAGCAGCCCGGCCGCCGCCTGAGCCGTAGCGATCAACATCGGCGCTTCTTTGCCACTTCAGGCTAGGGCAACGGGCAGCCGTCTGATCCAACCTCAATCCATATCGGAGGGAATCGGGAGCCCTTGGAAACGGGTTGTGCACCCGCCATAGAAGGGCGATGCAGGCCTATCACGACCTTCTCGCCCGCATCCTTGCCGAGGGCGTGGCCCAGCAGGACCGCACCGGCGTCGGCACGCTGGCGGTGTTCGGCCACCAGATGCGGTTCGACCTGGGCCGGGGCTTCCCGCTCCTCACGACCAAGAAGCTCCACCTCCGCTCGATCGTCATCGAACTGCTGTGGTTCCTCAAGGGCGATACCAATATCGGCTATCTCAAGGACAACAAGGTCGGCATCTGGGACGAATGGGCCGACGAGAAAGGCGATCTCGGGCCGGTGTACGGCAAGCAGTGGCGCGACTGGGAGGGACCGGACGGCCGGCGGATCGACCAGATCGCCAACCTGATCCACCAGATCAACGCCAATCCCGGCTCCCGCCGCCAGATCGTGTCCGCCTGGAACCCGGCCGAAATCGACCGGATGGCGCTCGCCCCCTGCCACTGCCTGTTCCAGACGCAGGTGGCGGCGGGCAAATTGAACCTCCAGCTCTACCAGCGCAGCGCCGACGTGTTCCTCGGCGTCCCGTTCAACATCGCCAGCTACGCGCTGCTGACGCACATGCTGGCCGACCAGTGCGGCCTCGAGGCGGGGACCTTCGTGTGGACCGGCGGCGATTGTCACCTTTATTCCAACCACCTCGACCAGGCCCGCCTCCAGCTCGGCCGCGAGCCGCGCCCGCTGCCCAAACTGACGATCAAGCGCCGCGCGCCTGCCATCGACCAGTATGAATATGGGGATTTCGAGATCAGCGGCTACGACGCCCATCCCCACATCAAGGCCGAAGTGGCGGTGTGAGCAGGCCCGAGATCACCATCGTCGTCGCCGCTTCGCAGAACGGCATCATCGGAAAGGATGGTCGCCTGCCGTGGCATATTCCCGCCGATCTACGCCGCTTCAAGGCCCTGACAATGGGCGCGCCGATGATCATGGGCCGCAAGACCTTCGAGAGCCTGGCCGGTCTCCTTCCAGGCCGGCAGCACATAGTCCTCACCCGCGACGGGAATTGGCGTGCCGAGGGCGCTACGGTGGTGCACAGCCTCGAAGAGGCTCTTGCAGCGGTTGAAGGAGATCGCGTCTCGGTCATAGGCGGCAGGGATATATTCCAGCTGTTCAGAGAGCGCGCCGATCGCATGGAGCTCACCAAGATATGGCGCGACTATGAGGGGGACACTTATTACCAGCCTGCCGACCAGGGAGAGTGGGAGGAAGTGGCGCGCGAGTTTCACGAGGAGTCGGGGGACTGCCCGGCGTTCACCTTTTTCAGCCTGGTGCCGGACCCGGAACGTTTGGCCATCCAACAAGCACAGGGCGAGGGCGTATGAAACGATTCTTCCTTGGGCTTGTGGTCCTCCTGATCCTCGCCGCCGGCGGCTTCTTCCTCTTCGGCCCCGGAATCGTCGAGGGCGGGATGAACAAGGTGGTGGCGACTCCGCTGCCCGAAGTGTCGCCTCGAGCGCGGGGGCTTCACTCGCGGCTCGCGATCGCCGACATGCATGCCGACACCCTGCTCTGGCAGCGCGACCTGCTCGATCCGGCCAAGCGCGGCCAGGTCGATCTGCCCCGTCTCGAGGCGGGCAACGTCGCGCTGCAGGTCTTCTCGTCGGTGACCAAGACCCCCAAGGGCCAGAATTACGACGCCAACGGCGCCGACACCGACAACATCACCCTGCTCGCGGTCGCCCAGCTTCAGCCGGCGCGGACCTGGCGCTCGCTGCTCCAGCGCTCGCTCTGGCATGCCGAGAGGCTGGGCCAGGCGGAGTCGCAGTCCGAGGGCCGGCTTCGGATCGTCCGGAGCGGGATCGACGTCCGGCGGCTGCTCGCCGACCGGGCGGCCGGGCGCCAGGTGACCGGCGCCCTGCTTTCGATCGAGGGCCTCCAGAATCTGGAGGGCCGCCTCGACAATGTCGAACGCCTCCACGCCGCCGGCTTCCGGATAGCCGGCCTCGCGCATTTCTTCGACAACGAGGTCGGAGGCTCGATGCACGGCCTGAAGAAAGGCGGGCTGACCCCGCTCGGCCGTGAGGTCGTCCGGGCGATGGAGGCGAAAGGGATGATTGTCGACATCGCCCATTCGAGTCACGCCGCCGTCGCCGAGATACTGGCGATGGCGAAAAGGCCGGTCGTCTCCAGCCACGGCGGAGTGCAGGCGACTTGCCAGGTCAACCGCAACCTCAGCGATGAAGAGATTCGCGGAGTCGCCCGCACCGGCGGCCTCGTCGGCATCGGCTATTGGGACGCTGCGGTCTGCGACCTCAGGCCCGCCGCCATCGCCGCCGCCATCGCCCATGTCCGCGACCTCGTCGGAATCGACCACGTGGCTTTGGGCTCCGACTTCGACGGCGCCGTCACCACCGGCTTCGACACCGCCGGGCTGGTCAACGTGACTCAAGCCCTGATCGACCGCGGCTTCACCGCCGAGGAGATCGCCAAGGTGATGGGCGGCAACCTCCTGCGCCTGCTCGAACGGCAGCTTCCGCCCGGGACGCCCTCCTGAGGATCGGGTCCGCAAATCTTCCAAACACGGAACGGCGGTGAAATGGTTGCAACCTGTCCCGCCGCCAGTCGTTTAGGAGATATAACATAGGTTAACCCATGAAGCATCGACGGCAGCCGGAGCCGATTGACGAAGCAGACGGCGCGGCCGAAGCGCAGGCGGCCAAGTGCCGGCTGACCGAGAGCCTGGAGCGGAGCCGGTCGCTGATCGCCGATTATCGCGCCAAGCTGGTGAACGCGTCCCGGCCGCTCGCCGGCCCCGACCGACGCCTGCGCGGCAGGCCGTTGTTTCGGTTCGACATTTAGGCGGCCGCGCGCGCTTCTCAGTCAGCGGCCAAGGGATCAGGCATAAGCCAGCAACGCGTCCCTCTTCGCCGCCAGCTCGTCATACGCGGCCGCTTCGCCGGCATCGGCCACACTCGCCATCGCCCGCGCGAGCCGATCGCCCGCCTCGGCCGTGATCGCCCCGGCGCCGTGAGCGACCGCGACCATTTCGTCCATTTTGCCCGAGCAGTGCAGGGCGACGTCGCAGCCGGCCGCGAGGACGCCGCGCGCGCGCTCGTCGAACCCGCCGCTGAGCGCGTTCATGCCGATATCGTCCGACAGGAGAAGGCCCTCGAAGCCGATCCGGCCGCGGATGATTTCGTCGATGACGATCGGCGACAGGCTGGCGCAGCGCTCGGCGTCCCAGGCGGTGTAGACGATGTGGGAGGTCATCCCCATCGGCGCATGGCGCAGCGTGCGGAACGGCTCGATGTCGGCCTCGAGTTCCTCGGCCGAGGCATCGACCACCGGCAGCTCCAAATGGCTGTCGCTGCGCGAACGGCCATGGCCCGGCATGTGCTTGACGACTCCGACCACGCCCGCGGCGCGCAGTCCCTCGATCACCGCCCGGCCGAGGGCGGCGACCTGCATCGGCTCGGCGCCCAGGGCCCGGTCGCCGATTACGTCGTTGCCGCCGGCCTGGCGCACGTCGAGCACGGGCACGCAGTTGACGGTGATGCCCACCTCCCTCAGCACCAGGCCGATCGCCTGGGCGTTTACCCGCGCCGCCTCGATCGCGCTGATCGGGGCCTTGTCGTAAAGGTCGGCGAACCGCTTCGCCTTGGGGAATTCCGGCCAGGCGGGCGGCTTCATCCGGGCGACCCGGCCGCCCTCCTGGTCGATCAGGACCGGCAAATCGGCGCGGCCGTGGAGGGCGCGCAGCGAATCGGTGAGCGCGCGAAGCTGATGCGGGCTCTCGCAGTTGCGCTGGAAGACGATGTAGCCGGCAGGGTCGGCGTCCCGGAAGAAAGCGCGCTCGTCGGCGGTCAGCCGGAGCCCGGAAAACCCGTAAATCGCCGCCTGCATCTTACTCCTAGTCTACCGCCACGCACGATTCGCCCGCGACCCTGAGGCGGCCGCACAGAGTCTTGGCATCCGGGCCGCTCGCCCGCAAGCGGTAGAGCGTCTTGCCGCCGCTGGCGGTCGCCGTCACGCTGTGGCTGAGCGGGGCGAGATAGCCGAACCGGGCCGCCAGCGCCTTCCACGCATTGTTCGCGCCGGCCTGGCTCGAGAAGGCGCCGAGCTGGATGGTGGCGCCGCCGGCGGCGGCCGGAGCGGCGGGCGCGGCCTTGGGCGCCGGAGCCGCCGCGGCGGGCGCCTGCTTGGGCGCGGCGGCGGGGGCATTGGTCGGCGGCGGCGCCTTGAGCAGAGGCTCTTCGGGCACCGCGTCGACGTTGATGTTGCCCTTGGGGTCGGCGCCCTCGCTCGCCGCGAAGGCGGTGTCGCCCTCGCCTTCCACCTTCATCCCGCCGGGCTCGCCGGGCGGAATCTTATAGTCGCCTTTGGGGGCGGCGATCAGCTCGGGCTCGCCGGCAGCAGGGCCGGTGCCGCTGCGATTGCCCATCCAGAACAGTCCGCCGACAATCAGGCCGATCGCGACCAGGCCGATCACCACGAACGCGATCAGCTTGGCGGTCGACGGACCGTCGCCGTCCTCGTCATCCTCGACGGCTTCGAGCCACGGCAGGCGCTCGCCGTCGTCCAGCGGGGTCGGCTCATCGGCGCGAATGTCGGTCATCACTGCATCTCCTCGGCGGCGGCCACGCCCATGATGCTGAGGCCGTTGCGGATAACTTGCCCGATTGCCGACGCTAATTCCAGCCGCGCCCGTGTCAAATCGGGATTCTGTGCCAATAAGAAACGGCGCGAGGGATCGTCGTTACCCTTGTTCCACAAGGCGTGGAAGGAGGCAGCCAAGTCGTTCAGGTAGAAGGCGATCCGGTGCGGCTCATGGGCCTGGGCCGCGCCCTCGACGATTCGCGGGAACTGGGCGGCGATCCTGACGAGGGCGATCTCATCCTGGTCGAGAAGGGCGAGGTCAGCGGGCGCCGACACGTCCAGTCCCTCGGCGCGGGCCTTGCGCATCAGCGAGGAGATGCGGGCATGGGCGTATTGGACGTAGAAGACGGGATTGTCCCTCGACGCCTCGACCACCCTGGCGAAGTCGAAGTCCATCTGGGCGTCGTTCTTGCGGGTCAGCATGGTGAAGCGGACGACGTCCTTGCCGACCTCCTCGACCACTTCGGCCAGCGTGACGAAGCTGCCCGAGCGCTTGGACATCTTGACCAGCTCGCCGGCCCTGAGGAGCCGCACCATCTGGACGATCTTGACGTCGAGCGCCGGCCGGCCGGCGAGCGCCTGCACCGCCGCCTGGGTGCGCTTCACCGTTCCGGTATGATCGGCGCCCCAGACGTTGATCAGCTCGTCCGACGCTTCGAGCTTGCGCATGTGATAGGCGGTATCGGCCGCGAAATAGGTCCAGCTGCCGTCCGACTTGCGGATCGGCCGGTCCTGGTCGTCGCCGAATGCGGTCGACCGGAACAGGATGAGCTCGGTCGGCTCCCAGTCCTCAACGGCCTTGCCCTTGGGCGGCGAGAGCGTGCCCCGATAGACCAGCCCCTTCTCGTCGAGCAGTGCGAAGGCGCGGTCGACGGCTCCGGATTCCTGAATTTCGCGCTCGGAAGCGAACAGGTCGTGATGGACTCCCAGCTGGGCGAGGTCCGCCTTGATCAGCTCCAGCATCGCCGCGACCGTTCGCCGGCGGAAGGGGTCCAGCCAGGCTTCCTCCGGCGCGGCGGCGTAGGTCTCGCCGAACTCGGCCGCCAGCGCCGCGCCGACCGGCTTCAGATAGTCGCCGGGATAGAGGCCTTCCGGGATCTCGCCGATCTGCCGCCCGAGCGCTTCGAGGTAGCGAAGGTGGGCCGAGCGGGCGAGGACGTCGACCTGGCCCCCGGCGTCGTTGACATAATATTCGCGGGTGACGGCAAAACCGGCATGTTCGAGCAGGCTGGCCAGTGCGTCTCCGACCACCGCTCCGCGGCAATGGCCCATGTGCATGGGCCCGGTCGGGTTGGCCGAGACATATTCGACGTTGACCCGGACGCCTTTGCCCAGGGTCAGCCGTCCGTAATCCGCGCCGGACGACAATATGGCGCGCAGCTCCTCGTGCCAGAGCGCGGCGGCGAGGCGGATGTTGATGAAGCCCGGGCCGGCCACTTGCGCGCCCTCGACCCCGTCCAGAGCGGCGATCCGGGGCGCGATCAGGTCGGCAAGGGCTCGCGGGTTGGCCTGGGCGCGCCTGGCGAGCACCATCGCCGCGTTGGTGGCGAGATCGCCGTGCGCCGGATCGCGCGGCGGCTCCACCGCCACGGCGCCGCGATCGAGGCCCGGCGCGAGCTGCCCCGCCGCTTCCAGCGCGTCGAGGGCGGCATCGATCTGCGCGGCGAAGCGGGCGTAGAGGGTCACATCGTCATCCGGCCAATCGGGAAGGCCGCGGCCTTAGAGCAGTTTTCGGCCGAGTTGAACCATGCTCGTCCTGCCCGGCCGTTCGGCCTCGGTGCGACGGGGGCGGTCGGGCGATGACGCGGCGGGCGATCAGAAGGCCTCGGGCAGCGCGACCGGGCCGACCAGCTCGCGGTGGCGGGCGATCGCATAGCGGTCGGTCATGCCGGCGGTGAAGTCGCAGATGCGCCGGTCGATCGCGATCGGGTCGGACGGGCCGGAGCGCCATTCCGGCGGCAGCCGTCCGGGATCGGCGCGATAGGCGGCGAACAGGGCGCCGAGCACCGCCCGCGCCCGATCGGCAACCTCGCGCACCGGCGCGGCGTCGTACATGCGGCGATGGAGGAAGGACCGCAGCAGGCGCTCGCCGGCGGCCATGGCCTCCGAAAAGCCGGCCAGCGCCGCCCCCGCCTGACGGACCTCGTCCGCGCTGGCGACGCCGGCGGCGGCGAGGCGGCGCGAGGTCTCGGCGAGCACGTCGTTGACCATCAGCCCGATCTGATCGCGGATCAGCTCCGGGACCAGGCGCTGCTCGGCGACGCCGGGATAGCGGCCACGGACCTTGGCCCACAGCTCCGCCGCCAGCGGCACGGACAGCAATTCGTCGAGGGTGAACAGGCCGGCGCGGAGGCCGTCGTCAATGTCGTGATTGTCATAGGCGATATCGTCGGCGACGGCTGCGACCTGCGCCTCGAGGCTCGGCCAGCTGGCGAGATCGAGCGGGAATTCGGCATCCGCCTCGGCCAGCGCCCAGCCCGGTCGCGCGACCGGGCCGTTATGCTTGGCCAGCCCCTCCAGCGTCTCCCAGCTCAGGTTGAGGCCGGGGTGAAGCGGGTAAGGCGTTTCGAGCCGGGTCAGCAGCCGCAGCGTATGGGCATTATGGTCGAAGCCGCCGGCCTCCGCCATCGCCGCCTGGAGCGCGTCCTCGCCGGCATGGCCGAACGGCGGATGGCCGATATCGTGGGCGAGGCAGAGTGCTTCGGTCAGATCCTCGTTGAGGCCGAGCGCGCGCGCGATGGTGCGGCCGATCTGGGCGACCTCGAGGCTGTGGGTGAGGCGGACGCGGAAATGGTCGCCGTCGGGGGCGACGAACACCTGCGTCTTCTGGCGGAGCCGGCGGAACGGGACCGAGTGGACGATGCGGTCGCGATCGCGCTGAAAGGCGTCGCGCGGGCCCCGGGTCTCGCCTGCGCCCAGCCGGTGCAACCGTCCGCGCGAGCGCGGCGGATCCGAGGCGTAGCGAGCCAACGTCGTCACTTGACGGGAAGCTTCTCGATCTCCTGTCCGGCGGCGCTGGTCCAGCTGAAGGCGGTCAGGCTCAGCTTGGCGAGCTCGTTGACGAACTCCTGCGCCTCCTTGTCGGTCTTGAACGGGCCGACCAGCAGCCGGTTGGTGAAGCGCAGCGGCGTCGTCCAGGCGGTGCGGCCGGCGAGCAGCTTGGGCGCTTTCTCCTTGAGGCGGGCGAACTCGCGCGGCAGGCCGGCTTTGTCGGCGCCGCCCGCGACCTGCACCCAGATCCGGCTCGGCGCCTTCGCTTTGGCCGGCTCGGCCTGCTTCTTGGCCGTGGCGGCGGGCGGCGGCCTGGCCTCCTTCGGCTTGGCCGCCGGAGCGTCCTTCGGCGCGGGATCTTTCGCGGCGGCGGGAGCGGGCCTTGCTGCGGGAGGCGCCGGGGCGGCAGGCGCTTCGCCGGCCGGAAGCGAGGCGATGCTCGCCGCAACATCGGCGAGGCCGGGCCTGGGAGCAGGCGTCGGCGGTCCGAACGGTACGGGCGCCGGGGTCGGCGGTCCGAACGGAACTGGGGCCTGGGCGATAGCCGCGGTGGGCGGGCCGAACGGAACCGCCGCCGCCGGCGCCTGGCCGGCTGGCGCGATCGTCGGCGAGGGCGCGGGCGACGGCGGTCCGAACGCGACTTGCCCGCGCGGCGGAGGGGCGGCGGCCTCGCCGGCGGGGGACGGCGCGGGCGTCGGCGGTCCGAACGGGACGGGCT
>DASZDE010000070.1:0-9144 GCA_035942355.1 Allosphingosinicella sp.
TGGCACCTCGATGTCGGCTCATCACATCCTGGGGCTGGAGCAGGTCCCAAGGGTTTGGCTGTTCGCCAATTAAAGTGGTACGTGAGCTGGGTTCAGAACGTCGCGAGACAGTTTGGTCCCTATCTGCCGTGGGCGTCGATATTTGAGAGGAGTTGCCCCTAGTACGAGAGGACCGGGGTGAACATGCCTCTGGTGGACCTGTCATCACGCCAGTGGTGCAGCAGGGTAGCTATGCATGGACGGGATAACCGCTGAAAGCATCTAAGCGGGAAGCCTCCCTCAAGATAAGATATCATAGAGCCGTCGAAGACCACGACGTTGATAGGCCGGATGTGGAAGCAGGGTAACCTGTGGAGCTAACCGGTCCTAATTGCTCTATTCGCGCTTGATGAATCCCACCATCAACGACAGGCTTGGGCCTTTGGACCAAGCCGTCCCCCCAGCGAAGGGTTCCCATCAAAGTAATACTTTGATGTGGTCCGAAGGCTGGGGCCCCAGAGAGAGTTCTCGCTGGGATGCCAGCCTGCGCTGGCATGACGATCCTGTCCGAATGGATCTCAGCAGATACTTCAGTGCATCGATTTCTAGTGATCCCCCTTGCCCCTATGCGCCGGCCTCATAGCTTGGTGACCATAGCGTCTGTGACCCACCCGATCCCATCCCGAACTCGGCCGTGAAACCAGACAGCGCCGATGGTACTATTGCTTAAGCAGTGGAAGAGTAGGTCGTCGCCAGGCTTTGCGGCCGGCGCATGGGGGGGAGCCGCAGGCCCAGCGCCGGCGGCTCCGGCACGGCACGGATCACAAGAACCCATTCACATGTTTCCCCTTTTCGGGGACCTTATTGGCGCGGGATGGAGCAGCCCGGTAGCTCGTCAGGCTCATAACCTGAAGGTCGTAGGTTCAAATCCTACTCCCGCAACCAATACAGAACCGCCGGCCGCTAGGCCCGGCGGTTTTTTTTGCTTTTGGAACAAGGCCATTGCCGCTAGGGTCCGCCGGCCTGGGGGCGATTCAGCGGGGGGTGCCGCGGTATCGCGGGCCGGCCCGAGGGGCGGCAGGCGAATCTGGTTGGATGAGCGTCAGCCTCCCGCCTTGCTTAGGATCGGCTTAGTTGGGCATGCCCGTATCGCTTTTCGCACTTGCCGCCGCCATGGCTCAGGCGCAGACGCCGGCCGGCTCGCCGCTTGCGCCGGCGGTGCCGATCCCGGTCGCGCCGCAGGTGCGGGACCTGCCGGAGCCGACCCGGGACCCGCTCCGGATCGACCGCAATGCCGATCCCGTGCTCGGCCTCGCCCGCACCAGCGCCCCCGATGCCGCCTTCGTCGGGCTGATCCAGCAGGCCGTCGACCGCCACCCGGCGGTGGACGAAGCCACCGCCAGCATCGAGGAGGCCGAGGCGGCGCAGGAGGAGGCCCGCTCGGGCCGCTATCCGACCATCGACGTCGGGCTCAACTCGCAGCGCTCGATCATCCGCAATTTCGACGATAACGACCCCGACAACATCGTCGAGCGTGCGCGCGCGCGCGGCCGCAGCGATCTCACCCTGAACCTGCAGCAGACCTTGTGGGACGGCGGCGCGACCGAGCGGCGCATCGCCGCCGCCGGCGCCCGGCTGCGCGCGGCCGGCTTCCAGGCGGAGGCCCAAGCCGACCAGGTCGCGCTGCGCGCGATCGCCGCCTGGTACGACGTCTTCGCCTACCGGGCGCTGGTCGAGCTCGGCGCCGCCTTCATGGAGAACCAGCAGGAGTTGCGCAGCGCGATCCAGACCCGGATCAGCCAGGGCGTGTCGGCGCCGGGCGACCTGCCGCGGGTGGAGAGCTATATCGCCTCGGCGGATGCCGACCTCGCCCGCTACCGCCGCCAGCTGGCCAATGCCGAAGCGCGTTTCGAGGAGTTTTTCGGCGTGCCCGCGCCTCCCGGGCTGGGCCGCGCCCCGGTGATGAACACGTCGGCCACGACCAAGGAGGCGGCGCAGTTCCTCGCGCGCTCGTCGCCGGAAGTGGAGGCTGCCGAGGCGTCGGCGCGGGCAGCCCATCAGGAGGCCCGCGCCGAGCGCGCCGCCACCCGCCCGACCATCACCGCCGGCATCGATGCCGGCAAATACGGCCTGCTCGACCAGGACGATTACGACGTGCGCGGCCGCGTCACCGTCCGCCACCGGTTCCTCGGCGGCGGCGATGCCCGCGCCGACCAGGCCGAGGCGCGCGCCAACGCGGCCGAGGCCCGCGCCACCCGCGTGCGCAGCGAGGCCGAGCGCGAGGCCGCGATCGCCTGGTCCGACGTGCGCGCGCTCGAGCAGCAGCTCGCCGCGCTCGAGGCCAGCTATATCGCCAGCCGCCAGTCCCGCGACGTCCTCGCCGAGCGTTTCCGCGTCGCCCGCGGCACCTTGTTCGACCTGCTCGAATCGGAAAGCGGCTATTTCAACGTCGCCGCAACCTATATCCGCACGATTACGGAGCTTGACGCGGCGCGCTATGTGCTGCTGTCGAGCACCGGGCAGCTTTTGCCGACGCTGAGCATTGAGCCGCCGGCACTGGAGACGCAATGAGCGACGAGCGGATAGTCGAGGTCCCCAAGGAACGTTTCGCGCCCTGGCTGATGGAGCCGATGCGGCGCAACAAGGGGATCTACATCAAGGTCGCGCTGGCGGCCGCGCTCATCAACATGTTCGCGTTGCTGACCTCGATTTTCACGATGGTCGTCTACGACCGGGTGCTGCCCAACAACGCGACCTCGTCGCTGATCGCGCTGTCGATCGGCCTGGCCATCGTCATCCTGTTCGATTTCGCGCTGAAGACGCTGCGCGCCTATTTCGTCGACGTCGCCGGCGCCCGCATCGACCGCGAGGTAGGCGAGACCGTGTTCGCCCAGCTGCTGGCAATCCGGCTCGACCAGAAGAAGGGCTCGACCGGCGCCCTTGCGGGCGTGATCCGCGAGCTCGAAACGCTGCGCGACTTCTTCGCCTCCGCGACCCTCACCGCGGTCGTCGACGTGCCGTTCATCTTCATCACGCTTGGGGTGATCGCCCTGATCGGCGGCTGGGTCGTGGCGGTGCCGCTGATCATGATCCCGCTCGTGGTGCTGGTGGGCATCGTCACGCAGCCGATGATGGACCGGCTCGCCGCCCAGGCAATGGGCCAGGGGCTCCTCAAGCAGACCGTTCTCGTCGAGACGATCGGCGGGCTCGAGACGGTGAAGACTTCCGGCGCGGCGCCGATCCTCACCGACCGCTGGCTCGGGGCGGTCGAGGAGCATAGCGGCACCAGCATGCGCCAGCGGCTGGTCGCCAATATCGGCGTCACCATCGCCGGCTCGGCGCAGACGATCAGCTATGCCGGCGTGGTCATCATCGGCGTCGGCATGATCGCCGATAACACGCTCACCATGGGCGGCCTCATCGCCTGCTCGATCCTTTCGGGCCGCGCGGTCGCCCCGCTCGGGCAGATCGCCACCCTGCTGTCGCGCATGACCGCGACCCGGACTGCCTACCGCCAGCTCAACGGCCTGATGAACACCGGCACCGAAGGCCCGGACGGCGAGCCGCTGGTGCTGACCGCGACCCAGGGCAAGATCGAGTTCCGCAACGTCCATTTCCGCTATCCCGGCTCGCCGGAAAAGGCGCTCGAGGGCGTCACCTTCACCCTCCAGCCCGGCGAGCATTGCGCGTTGCTCGGCCGCGTCGGCTCCGGCAAGTCGACCATCGCGCGGCTGCTGCTCGGTCTGTACGAGCCCGAAGAAGGCGTCATCCTCCTCGACGGCACCGACATCCGCCAGCTCGATCCGCTCGACCTGCGCCGCAAGGTCGGCAGCGCGATGCAGGAAAGCATCCTCATCTCGGGCTCGGTGCGCGAGAATATCGCGCTCGGCCGCCACGGCATCGGCGACGACGAGATGATCGCGGCCGCCGAGCTGTCGGGCACCCACCAGTTCATGGGCCAGATCGCCAACGGCTATGACCGCCGGCTCGCCGACCGCGGCGAGGGCCTGTCGGGCGGGCAGCGCCAGTCGATCGCCATTGCCCGCGCGCTGGCGACCAAGCCCACCGTGCTGGTGTTCGACGAGCCGACCAGCGCGATGGACCAGCAGACCGAAAGCGGGCTGCTCGACCGGCTTGAGCGCGAGCTCAAGGACCGCACCTTCCTCGTCATCACCCACCGGACGCCGCTGCTGCGGCTCGTCACCCGGGTGATCATCGTCGACCGCGGCAAGATCATTGCCGACGGTCCGCGCGACCAGATCCTGGCCAAGCTCAACCGTCCGAAGGTCGCCGCCGTATGAATCGCGAAGTTGCCCTCGAAGACTATATCAAGCGGGTGCGCCCGGCGACGGCGTCGAACGTCCTGCTGTGGGTGATCGCCGGCTTCATCCTGGTCTTCCTGATCTGGGCGGCGCTGACCGAGCTCGACCGCACCGTGCGCGGTCAGGGGCGGATCATTCCGAGCTCGCAGCTCCAGATCGTCTCCAACCTCGAAGGCGGGATCGTCGAGGCGATCCTGGTCAAGACCGGCGACATGGTGAAGCGCGGCGCCCCGCTGGTGCGGCTCGACCAGACTTCGACCGGCTCCGAGCTCGGCAGCAACCAGGCCCAATTCGATGCGCTCCGCGTCCGCATCGCTCGGCTCGAGGCGGAGGTCGCCGGACGTTCGCCGAGCTTCCCGCCCGCCACCAGTGGCAGCCTCGCCGAGCAGGTCGCGATCGAGCGCTCGCTGCACGCGTCGCGGATGGCGGATCTCGGCAGCCTGACTGCGGCGGCCAATGCCCGCGTGGTCCAGGCCGAGCGCAGCGTCGCCGAGGCCCAGGCCGCGCTCGCCGCCCGTCAGTCGGCCGCCGCCGCCGCCCGCACCGAGCTCAACCTCATCCGGCCGCTGGTCGAGCGCGGCATCGAGCCGCGCCTGTCGCTGATCCAGGCCGAGAATCAGGCGGCGGTGTCGGCGAGCGAAGCCGCCGCCGCCGCGGCCGGGGTGACCCGCGCCCAATCCTCGGTCGCCGAGGCTCGCGCCACGCTGGCGCAGCAGCGCCAGGACTGGCGCGCCCGCGCCGCCCAGGAGCTCGCCGCCGCGCAGGCGGAAATGGTGGCGCTTCGCCGCGCGCTGCCGGCGCTGTCCGCCCGGGTCGAGCGCACCATCGTCCGCTCGCCGCTGGCCGGCCGCGTCAACCGCGTGCTGGTCACCACCGTCGGCGGCACCGTCCCTCCCGGCGGCCCGATCGCCGAGATCGTGCCCAGCGACGAGAGCCTCCTCGTCGAGGTCCAGGTCCGTCCCGCCGATATCGCCTGGGTGCGGATGGGGCAGGCGGCCAAGGTCAACATCACCGCTTACGATTCGTCGGTCTACGGCGCGCTCGACGGCAAGGTGGTGGCGATCTCGCCCGACGCCACGATCAACGAGCGCACCGGCGAGAGCTTCTACACGGTCCGCGTCGCTACCGAGGACAAATTGTTCGACAAGGCCGGCAAGCAGCTCGAGATCGGCCCCGGCATGATCGCCGACATCAGCCTGCTCGGCGACAAGCGCACCGTGCTCAGCTACATCCTCAGCCCGTTCACCCGCCTCAGCGAGACCGCGCTCCGCGAGCAGTGAGCCGCGGGCGGCGCATCGAACGAGCCGTCGGTTCGCGCAGGCCCCAAGAAAGGAGGCGCGCCGGCTGGCGGGAGCGCCTCCGATCCTTCCAGCTGAGCGGCCGCTGGTGAAGCCGGCGATCTTGTCGGTGCCGCCGACATTGGTGAAGCGGAGCCGGTCCGCGCCGGCGTTGCCGGTCAGGACGTCATTGCCGCCGAGGCCGTTCAGCACGCCGTTGCCGCCATTGCCGCTCAGCTTGTTCGCGACCTGGTTGCCGACCAGATAGTCGCGCGCCGAACCGCCGACCGCATTCTCGATTGTTGCGCCGGGAACGACCCGGCGCGGCCGTACGGGCCGTCAGGCTGATCGAAGCGGCGAATTGTCCCCGAATCGGACCGAGAAGAGCCGGCCGGCGGCTTGCCGGACAAAAAAAGGGCCCGCCGCGCGAGCGGCGAGCCCCGATAGGTCGTTAGGCGGAAGATCAGCCGAAGTAGATGTCGCTCATCAGGATCTGGTCGCCGCCCGAGACGATGTGCACGACGTGATCCGCGGTGGTCACGAAGATCTCGTGATCGCCGAAGGTGACGTCGCCAGCATCCGCGCCGAGCTCGCTGAGGTCGATCACGTCGTTCCCGCTGTCGAAGTCGGTGATCGTGTCGGTCGAGCTGTCGTCGGCGAAAACGAAGGTGTCGTCGCCGCCGTTGCCGGTCAGGCTGTTGTTCGCCGAGTTGCCGTTGATCTGGTCGTCACCGCCGCCGCCGATGGCATTCTCGATGATCGCGCCGTAGGCGATACCGATATTGTTATCCATGACGAAGTCGGTGTCGACGATCTCGGACCACGGAATCCCCTCGTTCGCGCCCTCGCGGCCGCCGAAGTAGAGGTCGTAGGCCGCAGTGCGGCTGCCGAGACCGGCCGCCGCATTGTTCGCGTTGATCTGGGCCAGCGTCAGCTGCTCGCCGGGGCCGCCGGCGCTGGTGTAGGCGCCCGGCCGCAGATCGATGACCGAGTTGCTGTTGTAGCCCGACAGGTCGAGCGTGTCGTTTCCGCCGGCATCCCAGATGCTGAACATCGTGAGACGCTCATTGGAAACGAAGCTCATCGCCGGGTTGGTGACGTCGGCCGTGGCGTTGAAGCCGTAGGTCGTGTCGCCGGTGCGGGTGGTCATGTCGGCGCCGTACTTGTTCTGGATGACGGCGATGTCATGGACCATCGGGGTCGACGGGTAGATGAAGCGCATCAGGTTCCAGTCGATTTGGTCGCTGCCCGTCTCGAACGCGTCGAAATAGGACATGATCGTGTATTGGTTGCTGTCCTGGAAGTAGAAGGCGTCACCCTCATAGGTGATTGGATCGGGCTCGCCGTCGCCGTCCTGGTCGTCGCCGAAATTGTAGTCGCCGGGATGGCTGAGGCCGAGCGAGTGGCCGAGCTCGTGGTTCAGCGTCTGCAGGCCGTAACCGCCGGCGAAGAGGTCGTTGTTGCTGCCGTTGAAGCGCGGATCGGCAACCCAGACGTCGCCCGAGACGCGCGTGCCCGAATTCGAGGAGCCCGGGTAATAAGCCCAAGCCTGGGCAGGGCCGGTATAGGTGTTCGCGAGCCAGATGTCGGCCGCGTTCTGCGCCCAGGCGCTCGAGCCCTTCTGCGCCGGAGCTTCGACGAATTGGGCGGCGATCAGCTCGTCCCAATTGTTGACCGCAAGGCGCGCGGCGGCCTTCTGCGCCGCGGTCATTTCGCTATATCCTCGGCCCTCGCCGTAATACGGATTGTTGTTCAGGCCGGTGGCGTGCTTCTGAGAGAGGAAGCCGAAGGTGATGACGTTGTCGGAGACGTCCTGGGCGCGACCGGAATCGATCTGCCAGTTGACGGTGCCGGGGACGTTCTCGCCAAGCGGAAGGACGGGCTTGCCCCGGATCGTTTCGCCAGGCTCGGCGAGGTCCGGAAGGCCGGGGCCGGTGCCGGGCTCTGGGAAGGTCGCATTGAAATCGGTCGCGTCCGCGATCGGGCCGGACACGGCCGCGATGTCGCCGACGGTTACCTCAAGGTCGGCAACCGTCTCGTTGATGTTCTTAGTTTTCACAATCCTCTCCTCGGATCACTGCTGAATTGCTCGCGCGTAATCGAGGGAAAACGAATCACCCCCACCCCCGCCCGGCGCCGCGAAACCTCGCGGCTAAAATGTTTGCTGTCAAATTGTTAAGCATGTTTTCCCCCGTAACGGACCTGAATCAGGACAGGATGAGCGATCCCAGCGCCCGATCGTCTCAAAGCGCGGAACTTTCTCCCCATCGCCTCAGAATTTCGGTTGCGAGCTCAAGATCTTGCTGCTTGTCGACATCGATCGCGGCCTCCGCGTCCGAGAGCCGCACGGCGCGGATTCCGAGCCCCGCCCTGGCCGCCGCCTTCGCCAGCGCCCGGTCGAGCGATATCGTGCGGGTGAGCGCGCGCAAGGCCAGCCACGGGCCGAAATGCAGCAGCAGCCGCAGCGCCTTCTTGCGATCGGTCTCCACTTCCGCCCAGATTGCCAGGCCCGCTCGCGCGGCGGGTCCGCACAGGGCGAACAGGTTGGCGCCGGTAAAGGCGCCGTCGCTGAACCGGATCCAGGTCCGCCGGGTCTCGGGGTAGCGAGCTTCGACGGTGCGGCGCTCGACCACCGCGAACGCGGCGTCGGCCCCGCCCACTCCGGCAAGGAACTCCTCGACCATTGCCGGCGTCAGCAGGACATGGTCGGCGGTGGCGATCAGCACCGGCCACGGCGCGGCCGGCTCGCCCGCCACCGCCATGATGCTGCGCGAGATGCCGTCGCCGCCGCGCGCCAGCGCGACCCGCGGTTCGGCCGCGAGCCACGCCAGCCTGCCCTCGACGAGCGCCTCGGGCTGCTGCGCGAGCAAGAGGACGCGGCCCACCGAGGGCGAGGCGAGCAGGGTCCGCGCGACGCGGCCGAGCATCGGCTCGCCCGCCACCGGAATCAGCGCCTTGAGGGCGACGCCATTGGCCTTCGCGAAATCATTCTCGCCCGGGCGCTGCCCGGCGAGGATGATCGCCGTCCATGGTCGCTCCGCCCTCAATCGATTTCCCCGCAGCCTGGCGTGTCGATGCCGGTGCCGTAGCGCGTCACGAAACGAGTGACGAGGCCGGATTCCAGCATTAGGGCGAGGCGCGGGCGCAACGCCTCCAGTCAGAATTCGCGCGGGGCGTCAATGCCGATCGACAAAGCCATCATCCTCAGCGCCGGCAAAGGCTCGCGCCTGCTGCCGCTCACCGCCGAGCGCCCGAAATGCCTGATCGAGCTGTCCGGCAAGCCGCTGCTCGAATGGCAGCTCGACGCGCTCGCCGCCAGCGGCATCCGGGAGGCGGTGGTCGTCACCGGCTTTCGCGACGATCTGGTCGACGCCGTGGCCGAGCGGCGGGCCGGGGTCCGCACCCTGTTCAACCCGTTCTACCACGTGGCCGACAATCTCGGTTCGGTGTGGCTGGCGCGGGCGGAGTTCAACCGCGACACCCTGCTCCTGAACGGCGACACCTTGGTCTCCCCGCCTTTGTTGGAACGGGTGCTGGCCGCGGACGGCGGCGCCATCACCGTCACG
>DASZDE010000071.1:0-47960 GCA_035942355.1 Allosphingosinicella sp.
CGATGATGGGTCAGGCCAACGTGTTCAGCCGCTATTTCCCCGAGAAGATACCGGCGGCGATCGACCGCTATCTTCGCGAGAGCCGGCGCCTGTTCGAGGTGCTCGACCGGCATCTGGCGGACCATGAGTGGCTGGCCGGAGACTATTCGATCGCCGACATCGCCAATTGGTCGTGGGCGCACATATATGAATGGCCGGGCGTCGATATAGCCGGCCTCGACCATCTCAAGCGCTGGATGGACGCGATCGCCGCCCGCCCGGCGGTGCAGCGCGGCCTCGCCGTGCCGCCGCGCACCGAGGATGACGAAACGCGGATCGAGCGGGCGCGCAGCCTGCTGGTGTGAAAGCTGCCGCTGACCTCGTCGGCGCTGGGGCTGGGGTTGCCTTCACACCGGGTGTATAGAGCGACTCAGCCCCATCCTCGACCCGTCCGGAATTCCCGCGAGGGGGAGATCAAGGAGATTCACAGCATGAACGAGATGACCAGGATCGCCGCCCAGCCCGCTTATTCCGAGGGCGTCCAGAAGCTGCTGAAGCGGGAGCCCGCCTTGTTCATCGACGGCGAATGGGTCGATTCGAGCCATGACAAGCGCCTGCCGGTTTACGACCCCTCGACCGGCCGCGAGATATCGGCGATCGTGGACGCATCCGACGCCGACGCGGACCGCGCCGCCGAAGCCGCCCGGGCGGCGTTCGACGACGGCCGCTGGTCCGGGCTGTCCCCCTATCAGCGCGACCGCACGATCAACCGCCTCGCCGACCTGATCGAAGCCAATCTCGACGAGCTGGCCGAGCTCGAATCGATCGACAACGGCAAGCCGCGCGCCGCCTCGGCCGGGTTCGACCTGCCCAGATGCGTCCAGACTTTGCGCTACATGGCCGGCTGGGCCACCAAGATTTCGGGCGAGCATATCGAGCCGTCGAGCTTCCCCACCGGCGCGATCCACGCTTATGTCCGCCGCGAGCCGGTCGGGGTCGCCGTCCAGATCGTCCCGTGGAACTTCCCGCTGATGATGGCCGTGCAGAAGATCGCCCCGGCGCTTGCCGCGGGCTGCACGCTCGTCCTCAAGCCCGCCGAGCAGACCTCGCTGACCGCGCTCCGCCTCGCCGACCTGGTCGCCGAAGCGGGTTTCCCGGCCGGGGTGTTCAACCTGGTCACCGGCCTCGGCGAAACCTGCGGCGAGCGCCTGGTCCGCTCGCCTCTGGTCGACAAGGTCGCGTTCACCGGCTCGACCGAAGTCGGCAAGATCATCAACCGGGCCGCGACCGATACGCTGAAGCGGGTGACGCTCGAGCTCGGCGGCAAATCGCCGGTCATCGTCCTTCCCGACGTCGACATCGGCAAGACCGCCGCCGGCGCCGCCCGCTCGATCTTCGCCAATTCCGGCCAGGTCTGCATCGCCGGCTCGCGCCTTTATGCGCATCGCGACATCTTCGATCAATTGCTCGAAGGCGTGGCGCAGGCCGCGACCCAGTTCAAGGTCGGTCCCAGCCTGGCGCCCGACACGGTGATGGGGCCGCTCGTGTCCGACGAGCAGCGCGAGCGCGTGATGGGCTATATCGATCAGGGCCGCAAAGCCGGCGCTTCGGTGTTCCACGGCGGCGACGCGCCCGGCGCGGAAGGGGGCTATTTCGTCAACCCCACCATCCTGGTCGACGTGAAACCGGAAATGTCGGTGGTGCGCGAGGAGATTTTCGGCCCGGTCCTCGCGGCCCAGCGCTACGACGATCTCGACGAGGTGGCGAAAGCGGCGAACGACACCACCTACGGGCTTGCGGCCTCGGTCTGGACCCGCGACGTGTCGGCGATGCACAAGCTCGCCGCCAAGCTCCGCGCCGGCATGGTGTGGGGCAACATCCCCGCCGCCGCCGACACCGCCCTCCCGTTCGGCGGCTACAAACAATCGGGCTTCGGCCGCGAATCGGGACGTTACGGCATCGAGGCCTATACCGAGCTCAAGACGGTCGCGATCGCGCTGTAGCCGCCCGCCAAAGAAAAGCCCCGCCTCCTCGCAAGGCGGGGCTCGAGAAGCGCGGGGCGCTCCTCCAGGTCAGGCGGTGGCGAGCGCGCCGAAACGGGTGGTGGTGATGCTGATCTTGCCGGTCGCCCGCGGCAGCGGGAACTGGCGGCCTTCGGCGGCGTAGGTCTCGAGCGCCGCCTCGAGCGCCCGCACCGCCTCGTCGCGCGCTTCCTCGGAATCGCGGCCGAGCGCCAGCACCTCCGGCACGTCGGGGCAGGTGGCCATCACCATGCCGTCATAACGGTCGGCAAGCCTCAGCGCATAAGTCAGCATTACCGGCCTCCTTCGGGTTCCAGTTCCACGCGGCCCGTCAATCGGACCACCGGCGCGGCACGCATCCACTCGCAATGTGATGGTGCAGGGAGCCTACAGCGCTCCCCGCCCGAGCTATGAAGATGTGGAAGATGAACGTGGATTCAGCTTCGCGCGAGTCCCCGAATCGGCGGCTCGGCTCAATCTGAAGCCGTTTCGGCGCGGAAATCAATCACCTCGACCTTCCGCGAGCAAAGGCAAGGCGGGCAAAGACCGGAGTTCAGCCGCCGCAACGCCGATAGGCCGGCTGGCGATTCTCCCGCCTCGCCCGCCGCTCCTCCTGGCCGATACATTCCTCGCGCAGGCGAAGCGCGCGGCCCCGCTTCTGGTCGGCCTCGGCCTGGCTGGTCGTGGCGACATCGACCGCCTTGCCGGCCGCCCCGACGGCAGCGGACGCCGCCTTGACCGGCAGCGTCACCACCTCGAGCGCCGTGCTGACGCAGCCCGACAGCAGCAGCAGCGGCAGCGCGCCGGGGATCACCATCCGCATCATCCACTCCTTTCCGGGTCGCACTATGCGTTTGCAACTGATCGCCAGATGAACCCGCAGATGCTTCCGCCGGGTCGACAGACGCACGATTGATCTAGTTGATAGACTCTCGGCGCCGACGCCGCCATGCTGGCAGCTCAGTCCGAGTCCCGGGGGGGATGAGCTAAATGAACGAGTCCGATCTGGAATATTATCGCGCGCGCATCGCCGCCGAGGAGATCGCCGCGCAACGCGCGGCGCATCCGCAGGCGGCGGAAAGCCATAAGCGGCTGGCGGAGGAATATGCGAGCCTGATCGTCGCCACCGAGGGGGCGGCGGAGCGGAGCGCAGCGGGTTAGACGCCAAAGGCCCCACCGCGGAAAGGAGACGCGGCGGGGCCGATAACTCGGGCCGGCTCCCCCACCGTCGAGTCCCCTCTCCTATACCATCGATCCCTTGCCGCTGAAACGAGAGAGAAATCATTGCTCCGCCAGCAGCCGCGCCGGAGCGGCGCCGTCATGGGAAGCGCAAGGCTCCGGCCGAAACATCATCCCGATGCCGGCGAGGCCCGTCGTCAATCATTGGCGTCCAGGTGGGCGCCCTCACGGTCGAAGTGGAGGTAATTGTCGTTGAACAAGGCCGCAGCCTTCAGCGCCGGCATGTCAGGTATGGTCAGCGTCCTCCCCTGCAGCTCGATCAGGCGATCCCGGCGCAGCTCCTGCAGCGTCCGGTTGACGTGAACGGCGGTGAGGCCGGTCGCGTCCGCTAGGTCGGACTGGGTGAGCGGAAAATGGCAGCTGTGGCGGTCGGCAAGCCCCACCGCCTCGAGCCGCACGAACAGCTCGACGAGCAGATGCGCAAGGCGCTCGTAAGCGGTCCGCTGCCCGACGTTGAGCGTCCATTCGCGCTGGATCGAGACGGTGACCAGTTCATCCCAGTAGAGCGCCTGGGTGATCCGCGGATGTTCGATCATCAGCCGGTCGAAGTCCTCAGCTGCGATCTCGGCGACCCTGAGCTGGGTGATCGCGCCGATGCTGTGGTCCATCTGCCTCAGGATGTAGACGTTGAGGTCGCAGATATCGCCGGGAATGAAGAAGCCGACGATCTGGCGCCGGCCGTCCGGCAAGGTCTTATAGCGGCACGCCCAGCCGTCGAGGACCACGAACACGGAACGCGGGCGGTCGCCCTCGCGGATCAGGTCCCGGCGCGCCCCTATTTCACGCAGTCCATTCGACGAGAGGCCCTCGATCGCCGCGACATCGTCTCGCGAGAGCCTCGTAAAGGCGTGAAGGCGGAGGGGCACGGGAATCACCCTAACAAGCGTTGCTGCCCCCAGTTAACCTCGCTTTCCGACCGGTCTACTTAACTATGTTATGGCTGCGGCGGCCGCGGCCGAACAAATGAGGCTGAGCGCCAATAGCCTGGGGATATCTCGGCAAGCAGCCGCAAGCGGATGCCTCGACGGAGCCAGCATCCTGATCATCGAGGACGAACTGTTTCTCGAGCGGCCCCCGACCGCCTCGTCGCCCTGCTGCCGCAGCTGGCCTGCACCGGACTGAACCTTCACCTCGGTTAAGGGGAAATCGCGGGGCTCCTAACATTGCTTAATGCGGAGCGGCGCGATTTGGGCGACTCAGGCGGGTACGCCACCCGGCAATCCCCGCGCAGGACATTCCTTCCCATGACCACCGACGAACGCATCAGGGAGCATTGCGAGCGGGCGATAGACGAGCTCGACCTGGCGCTGCGCGCCCGGTCAGTGCCCGCGGCCAAGGCCCATTTCGGCCTCTCCTCGCTCCACCTCGACAGGATGCGCAGCCTCAACGGCGGCATCATGCCCGGCATTACCGGCTAGCGGTCCACCGCAGCCCGGCCTTCGCCTGCTTCGGCTGCGAGCGGGGGCGCGCGTTCAGCGCGGGTCTGTTTCGCGACGCAGGATCAGCGAATCGAGCCCATAGCGGCCGCCGCCGCGCAGGCCGAAATAGAGGCCGAGGAAGACGAGGATCAGCGCCGGCCACCAGCCGGCGAAATCCTGCGGCCAATGCACCATCCGGCAGGCAATCATGAATTGGACCATGGTGATCAGGCCGAGCCAGCGGGTGAGGAGGCCGAGGATGAAGCCAATCCCGGCGATGAACTGCAGCCACACCGCGAGCGGCGCCATCAGCTCGGGCCAGGCGAAGCCGAACTGGGTGAGGAACGTCACGAACTCATCCATCCGCGCCGCGCTGAAGATGTTGTCGTGGCTCTGGTAGATGAGGAACGCCCCGGTCACCCAGCGCAGCAGCAGCAACCCGACGTTGCCGAACCGGGCGAGATCCGGAAGCAGCACCAGCCGCCGCCAGCCCGAGACGCTATTGGCCGTCATATCTCCTCCCCCTGCCGGCGCGCGAAGCGCCATGCAGTGCCACGATAGCGGCGGCCGATGCGCCGACAAACCCCGTTCGACGAACGACATCCGGAGGCAGCCGGACGGCAGCCCGACTTCCGCCGTGGCACCAGCCGCGCTTCGCCGCGTTGATAGCGGGACAGCCGTACCGGGAGCGTGACTTGCCGCTGATGTTTCGAAGCAAGATCCTGTCCGAGCGCGAGCTGCTCGCCCGCGCCGGCGAGCAATTGCGCGATCATGGCCTCGATGCGCCGCTGCGCTCGGCGCTCAAGGCGGACCGCTGCCAGCGGGAAGGGCGGCTGGACGAAGCGCAAAGGTGGCGGGCCATCTCGAGCAAGGTCCGCACCCTGCTCGCCGAAACCGCCTGATCCCGCCGCCAGGGTTCCGGCGACGCACCGGCGTTTCGGGAACAGGGTTAACGATCCTTTCACCATTCCCGTTTACCTTCGCGGCTGGGGAAATAGTGGGGACCAGCCATGACCAGCATGATCGTCTTGCTCCTTGCCGGAGCCAGCGTGTTTCCGGAGATCGACCGGGCGGCGCTCGACCGCCAGGCCCGCGCCGAGGCGCAGCGGCCCGTCGTCCGCAAAGCGGCCGCCGCCAAGCCGCAGCCGAAGCGGCCGGCCAAGGTCGCGGCGCCGGTTTATTCGATCACCGCCGTCTGCCGCGCGGCCGGCGAGGCCCGCGACGCGGCCGATTTCCTCGCTGCGTTCGCGCACGGCTATAAGCTCGGCACCGGCGAGGCGGCCGCGCTGCGTGAGACGTGCTCGCTCTACTTCATCGGCAAGCGGGAAGGCCGTGCCGCCACCCTGGCCAGCTTGCGCTGACTAGCCGCCGCCGCGGGGCCCAGGCCGGCCGCGACCTTCGGGAGCGATATCATCCCCGTGACGGGGCTCGCCGGCCAGGACCTTGGCATAGAGCTTGCCGACGCCGATCAGGGCAATGCCCAAACCGAGGAACGAGAGGATGCGGAGCACGCCCGCGAGCGCGGCGGCGTCGACCAGGAACACCTTGAACACCGTGCCGGTGAGGAGCGCCAGCCCCGCAATCCGCAGCGCGCGGTCCGAGAACCGCACGCCGCCGATCAGCAGCATCACCGAAAGCATCAGCCCGGCCAGCGAATAGCCGTAAAATTCCGCCCGCGGCAGCGATCCGCCGGTCAGCAGGCTTCCGTGGAACAGCTGCCGAACCATCAGCATGACGCCGGCGACGAGCGCCGCAAGGAACAGCATCAGCCAGACCGGGGATGCCGCTTGCGCGGCGCGGCGGCGGGCATCGTACAGCCAGAAGGCGCTGCCGAGGCAGGCCGGCAGCAACAGGTTCACCACCGGCAGCGGCCCCACGCGCTGCGACGACCAGGCCGGATTGTGGAGGAGAAGATCGAACCACAGGAACCGCGCCGCCGCGAGCGCGGTGAGCGCGGCGGCAAGAAAGGCCGCCGCTTCGGCCGGGCGGCCCGATCCCGCGCGGGATCGAGCCGCGACCCAGCCCGCCGCGAACAACGCCTGGGTAAGGAGCGTCCGCTCGGCCAGCCCGCGGGCGATGAAATCCTCGGCGTCGCGCAGCCCGAACAGCTGCTTGAACAGGACATAGGTCGCAGCCGCGAGGAACAGGCCCGCCGCGCCCGCAATGCCTCGCCTGGCTCCGGTGCCCATCGGCGGCAGCAGCCGCCAGATGCCGACCAGCAGCGCCCCCGGCACCAGCAGCGCCTGCACGGCGCGCATCGGCGAGGGAAGGCCTGAGGCAAGCGCCGGCAGCCCGATCAATGAGCCGCCCAGCGTCTCCCACAGCTGAGGCACCATCGGCAGCGCGCGAAGCACCGCCAGCCCGGCAATTGCGGCGGCGAGCAGGATCAGCCCCCGGTCCTGCACCCGCCCGGCGCACCAGGCTGCCGCGGCGGCAACGAGCAGCCACGCGCTCGGCAGCCAGCGCAGTGGCGCCAGGTCGGACGCGGCGACGAGGGCGAGCAGGATGGCGGCGGCGGCGGCGAGGGCCAGCGCCCAGTCAGGCGGGTCCTCCCCGGCATGGCCGCGATGGCGCCAGGCGAGCCAGCCAGGGGCGAGCGCGAGCAGCAGCATCAGGGCGGCCCAACCGGCCGGCACCACAAGCGCCGGCGTGGTGACTCGCAGGATCAGGATCGGACCGACGGTCGCCGCGCAGCCGATCGCGGTCCACAGCATCCGCCCGGCGCCGCTGGCGCGAGCCAAAGCGAAGCCGCCGAACAGCAAGGTGATCGCCGCCGCCACCCACGGCACCAGCGGGTCGTCCGACGTGGCGGCCTTGCCGAACAGGAGCAGCAGCGCCAGCAGCAGGGCCGCCGGCGGAAGCAGGCGAAAGGCGCCATCACGAATGGAGAGGATGAGCCCCGCCAGCGAGAGCAACCCAAACAAGCCCCAGGCGGCGAGGCCGAGATCGGTGCGCGCGACCAGCAGGGCGAGCTGCACGATGCCGATCACCGCCGGCTGCAGCATGCGCAGCCACCGTCCCTGCAGCGGCCGGAGGAGCGAAGCGGCGAGGCTGAGGCCGACCACGAAGGCGCCGGCGGCCAGCGCATCGTCCGGCCTCGGCGCGACCAGCAAGGCGGCCGTCCAGGCAAAGCTCAGCAACGCCGCCGCGGCGGCGAGCCAGGTCCATCCGCGGCGCATCGCGATGGTGAACAAGGCAAGATCCAGGAGCGCGAGATAGGTGAGGAGCGGCACCGCCCTGCTGTCCGGATCGCCCACCAGCAGCGGCGTCACGAACCCCCCGATCAGCCCCATCACTGCGGTCGGCGCCCCATGGCGAAGCGACAGCATGAGCGCGGCGCCCGTGACGGCGGTCATCGCGGCCGACGCGGCGCCGAGGCTGATCAGCCCGTAGAGCGCGTGCGAGCCGTAACCGGCCGCGTAGAGCACGAGGATGCCTGCCCCGACCAGGGCCTGGGCGGTACGAGGATCGCCCAGCAGCGCAGGCCGGCTGCGCGATACCTCGCCCGCGCCGACGAGCAGCAGGCCGAACAGGGCGGCCGCCGCCATGCGAACGGTGGGCGTCACCAAGCCGATTTCGATCGAAAAGCGGACCAGGAAAATGCCCGCGACGGCAAGCGCGATGCCGCCGACCCAGATCAGCAGACGACCGCCCACCAGCCGCTCGAACAGCGCCGACAATGCCTCGGCTGGCGCTGCTGAGGCAGGCTCCCACGCCGGCTCCGATTCCGCCTCCCCCGCTTCCGGCATTGCCTCGGCCAATGCTGCCTCGCGCGGCGGCGGGAGCTCGGTCAGGCCGGTTCGATCCCGGCCCGGTTCATCAGGCAGCAAGGCTGGCGGCAACGCCGAGGCCGCATCGGACCGCCCGCGCGCCGTCCCTCCCGAATCCGCGAGGAGCGCACTCACCTGCTCTTCAAGCCGATCGATCCGGTCCTGCAGCCGGACCAGCCTGATGGCGAGCAACGCCCCTCCAGCCAGCAGCATGACGAGCAGCAATCCCACGACGGCAGAGGCTAGAGGGCGCAGCCGCTTCTGTCACCGGCCAAGTAGGGGGCGTCGAAAGAGCTTTCCTACATCGTCTTGTTCCAGTTATGTTCTACGACTCGAAGAAGGAGCTTTGACGGGCATGTACGAACACAAGGTCGAGCCCCCCCTCGGGTGCGAGCATCCGCTGTATCGCGCGCTGCTCGGAATGCTGGCACTTACCGGCGGTTTGTTGGGGCTGGGCGGGCTGTACTTCATCCCTATTCCGGAAGGGAATCGCGAGCCGCTCCTGCTCGCGCTCGGCCTCGTTCTGGGGTGGGGCGGCACCGTGGTGAGTTACGAGTTCGGCTCCTCGCCGGCAGGACGCAAAGCCGCCGATGCGGGGGTCAGGCCATCCAACCCTGCTTCCGCGGAGGAACTTATTTCCGGATTGCGCGGCTGACGGGTGGAGACCCGGCAAGTCGGTGCCAAGGTCGAGAATGTTTGGAATGAATTGAAGTACATGAGTAACAATGCGCAGGACGAAGAAGGCGTGCGGGAGACTTGAATCCGCGTGGTGGATTGTCACTCAGAACGGACCGATCGGCCGGTGGACGCGACGGAGGGAAATCGGTAACTTTGCGCGGCAGGGCGAGGGCCGAGTCTGACCAGGCCGGATATTGGCGTGTGTACCGACAGAACCCTGTTCAACAAGGGGAGGGATCAATGAGCAGAACGATATTCTCGCTTGCCCTGGTGGCGGCCCTGGCTGTGGCAGCGCCCGCTTACGGCCAGGCCACCCGGACCTGGGTCTCGGGCGTCGGGGACGACGCCAATCCGTGCAGCCGGACGGCTCCGTGCAAGACCTTCGCCGGCGCGATCTCGAAGACGGCAACCAACGGCGAGATCAATGTCATCGATCCAGGCGGCTTCGGCGCGGTCACGATCACCAAGTCGATCACCATCGACGGCTACGGGCCCCAATCCTCGATCCTCGCCGTCGGCACCACCGGCATCATCATCAACGGCGCCGGAGTCGTGGTGACGCTGCGCAACCTGTCGATCAACGCCGCCGCGTCCACCGCCGGCAGCGGGATCCGCATCCTCAATGCCGATTCGGTCAACATCGACAACGTGCGGATCGCCAACTTCACCGGCACCGGCTCGGTCGGCCGCGGCGTCTCGATCGAGACCAGCACCGCCAATGTGCGCGTGGCGATCGCCAATTCGGAATTGTGGAACATGGGCAATGTCGGCATCGCCTCCGTCCCCAGCGCCGGCAACGTCGTGCTCGACATCGACAATGTCAGGGTGGCGCGCGGCGGCAGCCACGGCATCCACATCCGCAACCTGACCAAAGCGACAATCTCCCGATCGGTGGTTACGGGCCACTTCACGGGCGGCGGCCTCGCCCTCGACCAGTCGACCGCGGTCGCGAACGTCAACGACAGCCTGTTCTCCAACAACCAGTTCGGAATAACGAGCGGCCTTGCCGGCGGGGCACCCACCACGCGGCTGTACCGGACCGTGGTCACCGGAAGCACCACCGACGGGCTCCAGATCAATTCCGGCAGCGTCTTCTCGTTCGGCAATAACGGCTTCCGCGGCAATGTCGGCAACCAGACGCCGACGCCTCCGATCCTCGGCGAGCAATAGCCGAAGCGGGCGAGGCCGGGATTGCGCGCGCTCCCGGCCTTTCCCACATAGCTCTCGGCAAGAGCGGGAGCGACCATGGAGAGCTGGCACGGCACGACCATCCTGGCGGTGCGCAAGAACGGCCTGGCGGTGATCGCCGGCGACGGCCAGGTGACGCTCGGCCAGACCGTGATCAAGCCCAATGCCAGGAAGGTGCGGCGGCTCGGGGACGGATCCGTGATCGGCGGCTTCGCCGGTGCCACCGCCGACGCCTTCACCCTGTTCGAGCGGCTCGAACGCAAGCTCGAACAGCATCACGGCGCGTTGATGCGAGCCGCCGTCGAGCTGGCCAAGGACTGGCGGACCGACAAATATCTTCGCAATCTCGAGGCGATGATGATCGTCGCCGACAAAGACATCACGCTCGTCCTCACCGGCAACGGCGACGTGCTCGAGCCGGGCTCCGGAGTGGCGGCGATCGGGTCGGGCGGCAATTTCGCGCTCGCGGCGGCGACCGCCTTGTTCGACTATGAACAGGATGCGGAGACGATCGCCCGCAAGGGCATGAAGATCGCGGCCGAAATCTGCGTGTACACCAACGACAGCCTGACCCTGGAAAAAATCGAGACCGCCGGCTGACCGCCACGCTTGCGCGGCGGAGCGGCCGGATTAGGGTGCGGCCGTGGCCACGATCCCAGCCCGCATCGACCGCCGCCGCCTGATCGGCTCCGCGGCCCTGGCCCTGGGCGGCATCGCGCTTCCCGGCTGCGCGACCACCGCCGCCCGCGGCGTCCCCGCCGCTTCGGGGGGCGGCTCGGGGTGCCTGCCGCCGGTCAAGGTTGCCGGCGACCGGGTGATCCGCACCGTAGCCGGCCTGCGTCCCTACCGGGCCGCCGGTTTCGTCGTCCGCGCCGAGCAGATCGGCACCGCGCGGCTGGTCCACAATTACGGCCATGGCGGCGCCGGCATCACCTTGAGCTGGGGCACCTCCAGGCTGGCGGCGCAGCTCGGCCTGCCCGGCCATAGCGGGCCGGTGGCGGTGATCGGCGCGGGCGTGATGGGGCTGACCACCGCCCGGCTGGTCCAGGAGGCCGGCTTTCCCGTCACGCTCTACGCGGCCGCGCTGCCGCCGGACACCACGTCGAACATCGCCGGCGGCCAGTGGAGCCCGTTCGGCCACTTTCGCGACAGCGCCGTCACGCCGGAATGGCGCCGGCAGTTCGCGGCGGCGCTCGATTATAGCTGGCGGCGCTTTCAGATCATGGTCGGCGACGATTACGGCATACGCTGGCTCACCACCTATGCCGAAGGCGACGGCGACCCCGCTGCGAGCGACCCGATGGCAAGATACCATCCCGCCGGTCGCACGCTGAGGCAGGCCGACCACCCCTTCCCGGTCGCCGGCCTCGTCAGCTTCGAGACCCTGTATGTCGAGACCGGCCGCTTCCTCCGGCAGATGCTGCGCGACGTGCAGCTGGCGGGCGCGAGGATCGTGGTCCGGAGCTTCGCCAGCCCGGCCGAGATCGCCGCGCTCCCGGAGCGGCTGGCGTTCAATTGCACGGGCCTGGGATCACGACAGTTGTTCGGCGACCAGGAGCTGCGCCCGGCGCGCGGCCAACTCGCCATCCTGCTGCCGCAACCCGAGGTGGATTACGCCTTCACCGGCCAGGCCGGTTACATGTTCCCGCGGCCGGACGGCATCATCCTCGGCGGCACCTTCGAGCTCGACCAATGGTCAACCCAGCCGGAGCCGGCGGCGATCGCCGGCATTATCGCTTCGCATCGGCGTCTGTTCGAAGGCTTCCGCTGCACCGCTTAACGGCTGGCGGGCATGCCGCCGCCTTAAAGGACGAAATCGGTAGCCACGAGCCGTACCAGCTCTTCGACGCGAATGTAGAGATCGGCCGCGCCGTCGCCGTCACGGTCGCCCTGGATCAGGGTCACGCCGCCGGCGGTCTGGACGTATCGCAGCTCGCCGGCGGTTCCGTGGAACGCCTCGCCGCCGATGAAGGTGAAGCCCTCGTCGGCGGCCGTGTTGCTGTTGGCGTCGATGCCCGCGAGGTTGAGGCGGTCGCCTTCGGCGCGGTCGAAGTCGAGGATGCGATCGGCCGAGGCCGCCGTCGCGCCGGCTTCGCCATCGTCGAACATGAAGCGGTCGGCGCCGGTGCCGCCGGTCAGCCGGTCCAGCCCGGCGCCGCCGCGAAGCGTGTCCGCGCCGGCATTGCCGATGAGGCTGTCGGTGCCGGCGAGGCCGTTCAGGCGGTCGATGCCGCTGCTCCCGGTCAAGCCGTTGTCCGCCTCGTTGCCGTTGAGCGTCAGCCCGCCGACCATCGCGACCCCGTTTTCGACATTCGCGCCGAGCGTGTGGCCGACATAGGCGCGCACCGTGTCCGTGCCTTCGCCGGCGGCCTCGGTGATCGCGTCGGCCGAGCTGCGCAGGACGAAAATGTCGTCGCCGCTCCCGCCCCACAGGCGGTTCGCCCCGGAACCTCCGTCGAGCGTGTCGTGCCCCGCCTCGCCGTACAGGCGATCGTCGCCGGCACTGCCGAGCAGCTGGTCGTTGCCGGCCAGGCCGCGGACCACGTCGTTGCCGCCCAGCGCGGCGATGCGGTCGGCGCCGCTCGTGCCCTGGAGGGCGTCGTTACCGCTGGTCGGCACTCCGCCCGTCGCGTCGGCAGCTTCGGCGTCGACCTTGACGTTCGACCTTCCCAGAGTGGCCGTCTGGGTGACCGTGCCGCCCAGGCCGCGGCCCGAAAAAGTGATCGTGTAGGTGCCCGCAGGCACTGCTATCTGCCAGCCGCCCGACGCCCAGCTGGTGGTGGTGTAGGTGGTGCGTTCCCCCTCGAGGGTGATGGTGACGCCGCCCAACCCCTCGCCGACGTCGTAGAAATCGTCATTGTCGAGGTCGTTGATCACCACCCCCACGAACTGCGGCTGGTAGTCGAAGCGGTTCCCCAAATCCTGGGTGATCACCAGAGGGCCGACCTCGGTGGCGCCATTGTCCTCCGCCGTGGCGGCGATGCCGATCTCGGTGAAATTGCCGCTCATCAGGTTTTTGCGGTGACCCGCCGGATCCTGCATGCCGTCGCCGCGCGCCCGCCAATCGGACAGGAGCCTGCCGTTGCTAAGGTCTTCCCGATCATAGCCCCAGTCGATGACGAGGGCGCCATGCCCCTGGAAGATGTTGCTTGAAAAAGCGGAAACATTCTCGCCCACCGTCGAGTAGATGTAGCCCGCGGCCTTGATCCGGTCGCCGAGGGTGCGCTCGCCCGGCGCCTGGTGGGTCTGCTGATCGGCGCGGATCATCGCCGCGTTATGCCCGTGCGCGGCATCCGCCAACGCGCTGTTCCAGGCGAGCGGAGCGACCTCGGCCAAGCCGCCGAGCTGGGTTCGGAGCGCCGCGCTCAGAACCCCGAAGAAATGCATTGCGGTGATGATGTCGGCGGACGCGTCCGCACCCAGCAGCCGATCGAATTCGCCGTCCGGATCCATCCGGAAGCGGTTGATCAGCTCAACCATCAATTGCTCTTGCGCCGTCGGACTAGTCGCCATCATTACCCCCCGAGGCGATGCGCCGATCACATGTTGCAGCCGGCGCGCTGTAAATTACTCCGCTTGATCGGCAGTAGCAAGCTACCGATATGGCGGGCATGAACGATGGTCTTACGCCCAAAGCCGTGGTCGCGGCGCTCGATGCCCATATCGTCGGCCAGCGGGACGCCAAGCGCGCGGTCGCGGTGGCGCTGCGCAACCGCTGGCGCCGACAGCGGCTATCCGACGAGCTGCGCGAGGAAGTGACGCCGAAGAACATCCTGATGATCGGGCCGACCGGCTGCGGCAAGACCGAGATCAGCCGCCGCCTGGCCAAGCTCGCCGACGCGCCGTTCGTGAAGGTCGAGGCGACCAAGTTCACCGAAGTCGGCTATGTCGGCCGCGACGTCGAGCAGATCGCCCGGGACCTGGTCGAAGAAGCGGTGCGGCTCGAGAAGGAGCGCCGGCGCACCGCCGTGCGGGTTTCCGCGGAGGAAGCCGCGATGGAGCGGCTGCTCGATGCGCTCACCGGCAAAGGCGCGAGCGAGGCGACCCGGGCAAGCTTCAGGCAGCGCTTCCACGACGGCCATCTCGCCGGCAGCGAGATCGAGGTCGAGGTCAACGACACGCCGGCCGCGCCGTTCGAGATCCCGGGCATGGGCGGCCAGGTCGGGATGATCAATCTGAGCGACCTGATGGGCAAGGCGCTCGGCCAGCAGCCGCGCAAGCGCCGGCGCTTCAAGGTCGCCGAAGCCTGGCCGAGGCTGGTCGAGGAGGAAGCCGACAAACGGCTCGACACCGACGACGTCAACCGCGCCGCATTGGCCGACGCGGAGGCCAACGGCATCGTGTTCCTGGACGATATCGACAAGATCGCGGTGTCGGACGGCCGCGGCGGCTCGGTCAGCCGCGAGGGCGTCGAGCGCGACCTGCTGCCGCTGATCGAAGGCACAACGGTGGCGACCAAATACGGGCCGATGAAGACCGACCACATCCTGTTCATCGCATCGGGCGCGTTCCACATCGCCAAGCCCAGCGACCTGCTGCCCGAGCTGCAGGGCCGCCTTCCCATTCGCGTCGAGCTCAAGGCGCTGACCGAGGAGGACTTCGTCCGTATCCTCAAGGACACGCAGGCGAGCCTCACCGAGCAATATCGTGCGTTGATCGCCACCGAGGGAGTCGAGGTCGAGTTCAGCGACGACGGCATTCGCGCTATTGCCAGGATTGCCGCCGAGGTGAATGGCCAGATCGAGAATATCGGCGCCCGCCGGCTTCAGACGGTGATGGAGAAATTGCTCGAGGACGTCAGCTACGACGCCGAGGAACGCCGCGGCGACCGTATCCTGGTCGACGGCCCCTATGTCGAGCGGCAGCTGGCGGAGGTGGCGCGGAACACGGATTTGAGTAAGTACGTGCTTTAGACGCAGCCGGGAAAGGTAGCGTGGCCATGCGAGCGGCAGAGCAGGAGTCCGCGCTACCCAGGCGGCCGTGGCTTTATCGCGCGGCCAAAAAGATGCGCCGCCGGATCGACCGGGTGATCGCCCGCTCATCGCTGGTTCCGAACGATCCGATCCTTGCTTCGACCGACTTTTCGTGGACCCGGATGCTCGAGGACAATTGGACCGTCATCCGCGATGAGGCCGCGGCCCTGCTGCCCCGGATCGAGGAGGTTCCCAGCCTGCGCTCGGTCTCGCCCGACCACCGGCGGATCGCGCCGACCGATCTGTGGAAGTCCTTCTTCCTCTACGGCTACGGCTACCGGCTCGACGACAATTGCCTGCGCTGCCCGCGCACGGCGGCCCTCGCGGCGCAAATTCCCGGTCTCAACAGCGCGTTTTTCTCGATCCTGCTGCCCGGCATGCACATCGAGTCGCACCGCGGCCCGACCAAGGGGCTGCTCACCTGCCATCTCGGTCTGATGGTGCCGCAAGGTTGCCGCATGATGGTCGACGATCGGATGGTCGGCTGGCGCGAGGGCGAATGCCTGATCTGGGACGATACCTACCGGCACGAGGTCTGGCACGAGGGTGACAGCCCGCGTGTCATCCTGCTCGTTCAGGTGAAGCGCCCGCTCCGGGCGCCCGGAAAGCAGGTCGCCGAGCTCTTCCTGGCCGGCATCCGCCGCTCCCCCTTCGTGCAGGAGGGACGGCGCAACATGGCCGCCTGGGACCGTGCGATGAAAGTGGGCGAACGCGACGACTGACTGCCGGTTGGTTCGCGCGACAGGCCCCGGATCGGTTCAGCTGCCCAGTCCGCGCCGTTGCCGATTTCTCACTCGGTGGGGCGGCATCGCCGGCGGCCATGGCCACAGGGAACTGCGCGGCGCAGGCCGCCGTTTCGGCAGGCATGGGCAAGGCTCCTTCGCCGCTGCGCCGGTTCATCCATGCCGCGGTTGCCGACTTCGAGCGCGGCATCGACCGTGTCGAAGATCTGCTGTCGGCCGGCGAGGGTCACGACGCCAAGGTGCGGCTGCTGGCCTATGCCGGCTATCGCAACGATCAGATCGCACGGCTCAGGGGACGTGTCGTCCGCTACGAAAAGCCGCTCGACGCGGGGGAAGGCATGGTGACCCGGCTGCGGGCGATGATGGAAATCTACAACAGCCACGAGCTGCCGGGGGTGGCGGTGCATTGCGACGGATATGGGCAAAGCGCCGATACGGTCACCGACGAGGAGGGATATTTCACGTTCGAGTTGGAGCCCGACGGACCCCTTCCGAACAAGACCCGATGGGAACAGGTGACTCTCTCCAGCCCCGGCCGGCCGGCGCAGGCGCCGGACATCAAGGTTCCGGTGATCGCACCCGGCACCGACGATCATTGGGGCGTCATTTCCGACATAGACGACACCGTCGTCGAGACCGGAGCCACGAACTTCGTCAAGAATTGGCGGCGCGTGCTGGTTGAACGGCCGCAGGACCGGCTCGCCGTGCCGGGCGCCTCCACCCTCTATAAGATGATCGCCGGCGACCATGTCGCACCGGTCCGGCCGTTCTTCTACGTGTCCTCCAGCCCGTGGAACTTGTACGGCTTCATCGCCGAGTTCATGGAGCTGAACGGGATTCCGCACGGGCCGATGTTCCTCAAGGACTACGGGATCGACGACCAGCAGCTGATCAGGAAAGGACATGACGAGCACAAGCTCGCCGCGATCGAGACGGTGCTCGCTTTCTATCCCGGCTTTCGCTTCCTGCTGATCGGCGACAACGGCCAGAAGGACGTCGAGATCTACGCCCGCGCGGTGCGCGATTATCCGGGCCGCATCGGCGCCGTCTTCATCCGCGACGTCGCCGGGGCGTGCCGCGAGGGCGCCAAAGCCGAGCTGCTGGCCGGCATCGCGGCGAGCGGCATCCCCACTTTCTGCGGCGTCGGCTTCGACGACGCGGTTGCAGTGGCGAAAGCGCTCGACCTGGATCGCCCGCTCGAGGCAGCCAAGGCCGTGGTAGAGAAGGCATGATCCGGTGAACTCGATTTCGGCACTATCGAAGTTGCTGCCCGGCCTGCCACGGAGGACCCGATGAAGCGCTTGCTGCTGGCGGTGCTCGCCGTCCTGGCCGTTCCGTCGACGGCCGAGGCCCGCCTTACGGATGCGGAACAGCGCATGGTGCAGACCGTCGAACGCGAGCACGGGCGCACCATCGCCCTGCTCGAAAAGCTGGTGAACCAGAATAGCGGGTCGCTGAATCTGCAGGGCGTGGAGGCGGTCGGGCGAATGATGCGGGCCGAGCTTGAGCCGCTCGGCTTCGAAGTGCGCTGGGTGCCGATGAAGGAAGCCGGGCGCGCCGGACACATCGTGGCCACCCACGAGGGCAACGGCCGCGGCAAACGGATGCTGCTGATCGGCCATCTCGACACCGTTTTCGAGCCGGACTCACCCTTCCAGCGCTTCGCGCGCAAGGACGCCAACACCGCCCAGGGGCCCGGCATCGGCGACGACAAGGGCGGCATGGTGGTGATGGTGGCGGCGATGCGGGCGATGCAGGCGGCGGGCACGCTTGGCGAGGCCGACATCGAGATCGTGCTCACCGGCGATGAGGAGGATGTCGGCAACCCGCTCGAGGTGGCGCGGCGCGACCTGATCGCGGCCGGCCGGCGCGCGGACGTCGCGCTCGACTTCGAAGGGCTGGCGCAGGAGGACGGGCGCGACATGGGCACGATCGCGCGGCGCAGCTCGGGCTCGTGGGAGGTGCGGACGAAGGGCAGAAGCGGCCATTCGAGCCGCATCTTCAGTCCCGAACTGGGAAATGGCGCGATCTACGAGCTGGCGCGGATCCTGGCCTCGTTCCGCGCCGAGTTGCCCGAGCCCAGCCTGACGTTCAATGTCGGCCTGATCCTCGGCGGCGCGACGGCGGCCACCGACCAGGCCGGCATCCGCGGCACCGCCACCGGCAAGACCAACATCGTCCCGGAGACGGCGATCGCGCGCGGCGACATCCGCTCGCTGACCCTGGAGCAGGACGCCCGCGTGCGCGAGAGGATGCGGGCGATCGTCGCGAGGCACCTCCCTGGCACCAGCGCGGAGATCAGTTTCGGCGCCGATTCCTATCCGCCGATGGCGCCGACCGAAGGAAACAGGGCGCTGCTCGCGCGGCTCAACGCGGTCAATCGCGACCTGGGACTGGCGCCGATGGGCGAGCTCGATCCGATGCAGCGCGGCGCCGGCGATATCGGCTTCGTCGCCCATGAGGTGGACGGGCTGGCCGGGCTCGGCGCCAATGGCGAAGGCGCGCACGCACCCGGCGAGACGGTCGACCTGCCGAGCATCGCCCGCCAGGCCAAGCGCGCCGCCCTCCTGATGACGCGGCTCAGCCGGGAGCCGCGTCGGGGCGTGAGCCGATGAAGCATTTGCCCGCCTTCGCCACGGTGGTGCTTGCAGCCTGTTCCGGCGCGGAGCGGCCGGCGCAGCCGGTCGAGACGGAGGCACGGGCCGCGATGGCGGCGGCGGATCCTCCCGCCGCCGGGCAGCAGGCGAGTCCACGGGAGCGGCCGCGGCCGGCGGCCGAGGCGCCGCACGGGCTCACCAGCTCACAAGCCGCGGCCGATATCCTGAAGAACTATTATTCGCTGATCGCGCAGCAGAGATATGAGGATGCATGGCGGCTTCGGGAGCCCGGCGCCAGGGCGCCGACCGCCAGCCAATTGGCCGCGGGCTTCGCCGATTATGCTGAATATCATGCCAATGTCGGCGCGCCGTCCGAGGTCGCGCGCGCGGCCGGCTCGCTTTATGTCGAGGTTCCCGTACAGACCTACGGGCGCAAGAGGGACGGAAGCCCGTTCAGCAGCGCCGGCACGGTCACGATGAGGCGGCCGGACGGCGATCCGGGCGCCGCGGGCGCGCAGCGCCGATGGCGTATCTATACCGGCAAATGATGGAGGCGACGATGCTGAAGCGAGCGAGCGCGGTGCTGCTGCTGGCGGTGGCCGGGTGCGACGGCGGCCCGCAGGAGCCGGCCAAGACCACCAAGATGAAGGCGGGCAACCCCTATGTCGAGCAGCTCCGCGCCCTCAACGACATGAATCGCGGGCTGGCGCTCCGGCGGGCGATCCAGGATTCGGGCGAGGCGTGCAAGAAGGTCGACAGCTCCGGCTACCAGCAAGATTACAAGAACCTGTCGATGTGGACCGCGCGCTGCTCGGACGGCAGAGACTGGGCCGTGTTCATCGCGCCCAACGCCGACGTCCAGGTGCGCAACTGCGCCGATGTGCAACAACTCGGCCTGCCTGCGTGCCGCTTCGAACCGTCATGAAGAAGGCCCGGCGGGCGGTGCCGCCGGGCCTCCTTTCGTAACGACCGCCCGCGCTTAGTGGCAGGTGACCTCGCGATCGAGCGCTTGCCCGAGAAGCGCGCCGGCGGCGCCGCCCAGGATCGTGCCGAGCACCTGGCTGTCGCCCGGCGCAATTTCATGGCCGATCACGCCGCCGGCGAGCCCGCCGACGATAAGGCCGGTCGTGCCGTCGTCGCGGCGGCAATAGTAACGGCCGTCATAGCCGCGGTAGATGCGCTCGCCACGGGCGAGGCGGCGCGGCCGGTAATAATTGCCGCTCCGGTAGTAGCGGTCGGCATAGTAGCGCTGCTGGCCCGGCTCGGGCCGGTTGTAGTCGAAATTGCGGTAGCGTCGCCAATCGCGCAGCTCCTCGCGACGCTCCTCGCGCGCCTCGCGGCGCTCCTCGCGATATTCCTCGCGCGCCTCGCGGACATCCTCCGGATCGTCGGCGCGGCGAAGATCCCGCTGATATTCGCGCTCCGCCTCGCGCACGTCCTGACGATAGTCGCGGTTGGTTTCGTTCGGGGTTTGCGCGAGCGCCGGCGCGGCCGGCAATGCGACGGCAGCCATGGTCGCGGCCAAAAACATACTCTTCATAATCACGTACTCCTCTAACAGCCCGGTGGATCGGGACCTCCGCGACTAACGAGCAGCTGTCGAGTAGGTTGCCTGAACTGCCGACTACGCGCCGTTCACCGCTGGACACCCGAGCGGTGCACGGACTTGTTCGGCCCCGGATTTGGTTATTTCAGCCTGCGCCATCGTTACAATTTTATTGTTGAAACTAAGGGGTTTGATCCGCGCATGACTCTCGGCTCGGCCCTTTCGTCTCCCCTAGCTGGTGCGCCCGCGGAGCGCTCCATGGGACTTGAGACCTTTTCTGAGTGATGGTACAACATCTCCTTCCCAAGGAGGCTGAGATGGCAAAGTTAGCGCGTCGGGTTCCTGCCTTTGCCGCCCCTGTCGAGGAGCCGATCGGCACCCTCAACACGACGCCATTGATCGACGTGATGCTGGTCCTCCTGATCATGTTCATCGTCACCATCCCGATCACCACCCACAAGGTGGCCGTCGACCTCCCGCAGGGGCCGCCCAATGTAAAGCCCGTCAAGCCGGTCGTGCATCGGTTGGAGCTCGACGCCGCGGGCCGGCTGAGCTGGGACGGCACCCCCGTCCCGCACGCCCGGCTGCCGAGCTTGCTTGCGGCGATGCGACGCGAGCCCGACGGCGAGCTTCACCTCCGCGCCCACGGCGACACGCCTTATGTGGTGGTCGACCAGGTGCTCGCCAGGGTGAAGCGCGCCGGCATCGAGCGGCTGGGGCTGATCGACAACCAGCGCTTCGCCGACGCTGAAGGCCCCGTCTCCTAACGCCCGCTGGCCGGCGGGTGTGGGGCTCCGCGGCACCAAGGTCGACGGAAGTCGTGTGGACATGTGGATGCAATCCACGCTTGGCCTGCGTAAGATCGAAGACAGGTGGAAGATCGCCCACGGCCACAGTTCGGTGCTTTCTACATGGACGGCAGCTACCGGGCTGCGGTGGATCTCAGGCCGGAGTGAGCCGGCCGAGGCTGGGCATTCCTTCGGCGGCGAGGCTGCGCTAGGGTGGCCCGGCTCGAAGCCAGGCGGAGACGAACATGGCATTTCTCATTATCGGTGCATTGCTGGTGGTCGTCGGGGTCGTGGTGGCGGCGAGGTCCAACGTCCGGCGCGGCGGCCGGCTCAGCCAGGCCGAGGAGCCGGTTTCGCACGAGCCGCGCGACACGCTGGAGCCGACCGGCCGCGGCCGCCGGCTCAGCTTCAAGCCCGATCTGCCGGGGCTGGCGCTGATCGCCCTCGGCTTGATCCTGATGGTGATCGGAGCCGGCTGAGCCTGCCGGTTCAGCGCCGATCTTGCCCGGCGCAGCGTAGTTGCGGAGTGCAGTCGGTGAAGCGGTAGCGGCCGCGGATATGGGCGTTGAAATGCCGGCCCTTGCTGAACGCGGCGCGGAAAGCCTCGAAGGCGGCGGGCGGAACGCCGTGGTAGAGGTAGCGGCGGCCAGTCACGAAGCGGATCTCGAGCTCGCGCTCGGCCGGGCGATAGTCGAACCCGCTGATGACGGTGGACGGCATCAGTCGCCGCCGATCGGCTCGACCGCGAGGATTTCAACCGGTTCGGCCCGGCCGCCGGCGACCAGCTCCACGGTTTCGCCGGCCCCGGCGCCGTCCAGGGCCCGCGCCAGCGGCGACGTCCAGGCGATCCGCCCTTCGGCCGGGTCGGCCTCGTCCTCGCCGACGATATTGACGGCGCTCCTCCGGCCGGCGCGACGGAATAGGACGCGGACGCCGAAGCCGGCCGCAGCCGCCGCCCGGTCCGGCTGCACCAGCTGAGCCGTCGCCCGCCGCGCGCTCCAGTAGCGCAGGTCCCGGCGGATCGAAGCCGCCGCCTCGTCGCCCGGATCCGCCCCGAGCTGCGCCTCGAGCGCGGCGATCGCCTCGTCGATCAGCCGCGCGCCGCGCGGTGTCACCCGGTTCGGGGCGCTGCTCACCGCCCGCTCGAGCGGCGGCGCCGGCGGCGCATCGCTGTCTTCCCGGACGAAGGCGCGGCTCACGATCCGATCCTTTCGGAGGCAGAACGCCCTGCCCCCCGCAAGGATGCGGCGGCGCCTATCCCGCCGGCCGATGCGCGTAGCTGAACACGCGCGCCAGCCGCCAGCCGTCGGGCGTCAGCGCCCAGAGCTGGGTGAAGCGGGCGCGCCCGACGAGCTTCTCGGGGCCGTCGCCTTTGCGCTCGTAGAAGAGATGCTCGCCATCCTCGATCGCGCCATAGCCCGGCACCGGGTGGACGTTGAGGCTGGTTCGGACCAGCTCCCGCCGCGACCGCCAGCCGTCGGGCCGCTTCCTCGCCTCACAGTCCTTGGCGTAATCCGCAATGAAGCCGTCGGCGGAGCGCGCGACGACGCCGCCTTTGTCGTGATACATTTCAAAGTCAACGGCCAGCATGGCCCGCGCCCGCGCCGGGTCGCAGCCCTCGAAGAGGAGCTGGAAGAAATCCGCGTCGCGGGCGGCGATGGCGTCCGTCAGCGCCTGCCCTTCCGGGATGGCGACAGCAGGGGCCGCGGCGGCGAGCGCAAGCGCTATCAGCATGGGGACCTCGTTCGTGTATTATCTCTACAATACAGCAGCTGGGGCCAGGATCAAGGTTGAGGGCGGCGGCACCGCTGGTTTCAGCAAAATTGTCGGCTGGATTTGAACCCATCCGACAACAAATTGCTGCAGTGCAGCAACGATTGTGCCGGTACCGGGTTTGAGCTTCGCTACCCACGCTGCCTCTGAGCTAAAGGAAATCGCATGCGCCTGTCCAAGACCATCCGGAATCTGAGCCGGATCCGGAAAGAGCTGGATGGCCTAGCCCCGCCGGCTCCCGCGATCGACCGGCTGCGCGACCTCGCTGCCGTCCTCCCGAATCCCGGCAACCTGCGCGGTCGCTGCCACATTCCGGAAGGTCTCGCGGCGGGGGCGCCGCTGGTGGTCGTGCTGCACGGCTGCACCCAGGATGCGGCCCTATACGACCACGGCACGGGCTGGTCGCGCCTGGCCGACCGCCACGGCTTCGCGCTGCTCTTTCCGGAGCAGCAGCGCGCCAATAATTCCGGCCTCTGCTTCAACTGGTTCCTGGCCGGCGACAGCCAGCGCGGCAGGGGCGAGGCGGCGTCGATCAAGGCCCTGGTCGACGCGATGGTGAAGCGTCACGCGCTCGATCCCCGCCGCGTCTTCGTCACCGGGCTGTCGGCGGGCGGGGCGATGGCTTCGGTGATGCTCGCCACCTATCCGGAGCTGTTCGCCGGCGGCGCGATCATTGCCGGCATCCCTTATGGCTGCGCGAGCGGAGCGGCCGAGGCGTTCGACTGCATGGCCGGCCGCGCCGGCGCCGATGCCGGCGAGCTGTCGGCAAGCGTGCGCCGGGCCTCGCCGCACCAGGGTCCATGGCCCCGCATCTCGGTGTGGCAGGGGAGCGCCGACCCCATTGTGGTGCCGAGCAACGCCCAGTCGATCATTGTGCAATGGGCGGGGCTTCACGGCGTCGCTCCGGCACCGCACCGGATCGACATGGTGGACGGGCACCCGCGGCGGGTGTGGCTCGGGGCGGACGGCGAGGAGCTGATCGAGCATTACCAGGTCGCGGGAATGGGCCATGGCACGCCGCTGAGGCCGGGAACCGGTGACGGCGAGTCGGGCATGGCGGGCGCCCACATGCTCGACGTCGGGCTCAGCTCGACCGACCGGATCGCCGCTTTCTTCGGCATCGCGCCGCAGCCGGCGAACGCGCCCAAGGCGCCGCGCCGCGCGAAATCGTCCACGACCGGACCAGCGGTCCCGACTCGGCGGCGCGGCGGCAAAAGCGCGGCAGCCGAGCCGGCGGACGGGGTGCGGGCGGTGATCGAGCAGGCGCTGAAGGCAGCCGGGCTGCTCCGCTGACGAGCACTCTGAAACGGCGCGGATCGCTTTACGTATTTGCGCAGCTGCGGGCCTGGGATAAAGGGCGCTCATGGACCCGCTGCCGCCCTTTCACCTCGCTTTTCCCGTCCACGACATCGGTGCCGCCCGCGCCTTCTACGGAGGCCTGCTCGGCTGCCCGGAGGGGCGCAGCGCGGCGCATTGGATCGATTTCAACTTTTTCGGGCACCAGATCGTCGCTCATCTCGCGGCAGGAATGGAGCCGCGACGCCATCACAATCCGGTCGACGGACATGACGTGCCGGTGCCGCATTTCGGGGCGGTGCTGCCGATGGCGGAGTGGCGCGCGCTCGCCGAGCGGCTCACGTCAGCCGGCACCGAGTTCGTGATCGAGCCAAACCTGCGTTTCGCCGGCCAGCCGGGCGAGCAGGCAACGATGTTCTTCCTCGACCCATCCGGCAATGCGCTGGAGATCAAGGCGATGGCAAGGCCGGAGAATTTGTTCGCGAAATAGCCAAGTTAGCGCGCTTCCGACCTGAGATCCCAGCTTTCGCTGGGATGACGAGATTACTTCGCTGGGATGACGAGATTATTCCGCGGGGATGACGGGATTATTCCGCGGCGATGCCCAAGATGAGGCTGCGGTCGCCGACGCCAGGGTGGCCCGCGGCCACGCGCCAGCGCTCGGGCAGGACATCCTTCTGCTGTGCGAACCAGCCCGCCGTGGCTTCGAGGCCCGACTGCAGATCGATGCGCGGCTTCCAGGCGAGCAGATCCAGCGCGCGGCTGACGTCGGGGCGGCGGCGGCGCGGGTCGTCGACGGGCAGCGGGAGGTAGACCGTCCGGGATCGCGAGCCGGTCAGGGCAAGTACGCGGTCAACCAGATCGCTGACGGTGAGCTCGACCGGATTGCCGAGATTGACGGGCCCGTCGATCGCGCCGTCCGAATCCATCAGCCGGTTCAGCCCTTCGACCAGATCGCTGACGTAGCAGAAGCTGCGGGTTTGCGAGCCGTCGCCGTAGATGGTGATGTCGTCCCCGGCCAGCGCCTGGCAGATGACGTTGGAGACGACGCGGCCGTCATCGGGCCGCATGCGCGGGCCATAGGTATTGAAGATGCGGGCGACCCGGACGTCGGCGCGGCCGGTGCGGGCGAAATCGAAAGCAAGCGTTTCTGCGGCGCGCTTGCCTTCGTCGTAGCAGGCTCGCGGGCCGGTGCAGTTGACCGAGCCGCGATAATCCTCGGCCTGCGGATGCATTTCAGGGTCGCCATAGACCTCGCTGGTCGAGGTGAGCAGGAACCGAGCCCCCGTCTGCTCGGCGAGGCGGAGGAGGTTGCGGGTGCCGAGCACGCAGGTCAGCATCGTATGCTCGGGATCGGCCTGATAGTGCGGCGGCGATGCGGCGCAGGCGAGGTTGTAGATATGGGTGAAGCCGCGCTGCGCCAGCTCGGCAGGGAGCTCCTCGATAATGTCGGCTTCGAGGAGCTCGAAGCGGCTCTCGGCCTTGAGATGCCGAAGGTTTGCAGGCCGCCCTGTAAGGAAATTGTCCACACAGACGACCGTGGCGCCGTCGGCCAGCAGCGTGTCGATCAAGTGAGAACCGATGAAGCCTGCGCCTCCCGCTACCAGAGCAATCTTGGTCTTGCCATTCTTCACGGGCTGCTCCCTTGTCGCGCTTCTTCATCAACCCAACCTCGGATGAACACGAGCGGCTCGCATTGGTTCATTCCGGAGGCGTCCAATTAACTCATGTTAATCAATTGCTTCGCTGCACCTGCCGGAACAGCGGCGGCTTCGGCAAAATAGGATTCCAGCTCGGCAGCGCGGTCGGCGGCGGTGTGACCCCGCATGATGCGCGTGCGGGCGGCGCGGCCCATGGCTGCTGCGCGGTCCCCGCTCTGGCCGGTCAAGGCCTGCACGACCTCTTCAGCGGTCTCGGCGAGGAGAATCTCCCGTCCCGGCGCGAACAAGGCGTCGATCCCGTCCCAGGCGTCGGAGATGACCGGAACGCCGCACGCGGCCGCTTCGAACAGCCGCACCGATGGCGACCAGCCGGCGGCAATCATGTCGGCGCGGGTGACGTTGAGGGTGAAGACCGAGCTGGCGTAAAAAGCTGGGTGTTCGCTGGGCGGGAGGTGATCGATGCGCTCTACATTGGCGGGCCATGCGATGGCGTCCGGATATTGCGGCCCGGCCACGACGAAGCGGTGGCCGGGCAGACGTCGGGCCGGCTCGATCAGCAGCCGCTCCAGCGTGGGCTGGCGATCGCGACTGTAGGTACCGAGATAGGAAAGGTCCCACCGCTTCGCGGCTTCGAGCATCGGATAGGCGTCGGGATCGACCGAACAATAGAGCGCGCGCGCGGCGGGCGATCCGTACCGCCGCTCGATGAACTCGAGCGTCGGGCCGCCGGTGAAGGACAGATAGAGATCGTAGCCGGGGATGAGCTCGGGTGCCAGATATTCAAAATCGCCGCGCGCCAGCTTGGCGAGCGTGACCGGGGTGTCGATGTCGTAGAAGGCGGTGACGCCGCGGGCGATCTGCTGGACCAGGCGGCCGACGGCGACGCCTTCCGGCACGTAGGAACCGACCACCACCGCGTCGGCATCGGCGATGTCCCGCCGCCAGCGATCGAGGCCGGCGAGATCGGGATAGAATTCGAGCCGGCAGTAATCGGGGTCGGCAATGTCGCGGTTGGCAGCGTACCAGGGGACGTCCCGCTCCAGGAACAGGATGTCGTGGCCGCGGGCGGCGAACGCCTTCAGCAACGCGCGAAAGGTCGTGGCGTGGCCGTTCCCCCAGGAGGAGGACAGGCTGAGGCCGAGGACGACGAGCCTCATGCCGTTGCCCTCCCGTCATGCCAGCGCGGGCTGGCATCCGAGCGGTGCTGGCGACCCGAGCTCAGCTTGGCCCCCAGCCTTCGCCGGGGTGACATTTCTTCTCGGAAAAGCGCATCCACCTGCTCGCCGCGATGCGCGTAAGTATGCTCGGCGAGGATGCGGCGGAGGGCGGCCTGGCCGATCGCCCGCGCCCGCCCCGGGGTCAGCGTGCGGACATGGTCGGCGACGTCTTGGCCGTCGCGGGCGACCAGCACCTCCGCATCGGGGCTCAGGAACTGCTCGATCCCTTCCCACGCATCCGTGATCAGGCAGGCGGCGGCGCCGGCGGCCTCGAATACGCGGGTTGCGGGGGAGAAGCCGATATGCGCCATCGAGTCGCGGGCGACGTTGAGAACGGCTAGGGGTGAGCCGTTGAAGGCGTTGTGCTGGTTCGTATAGACGTGGCCGAGGTGGCGCACATTGGCCGGCATCGGCTTGGTCTCCCAGCCATTGCCCCCGATCAGGAAGCTGCGTTCCGGCAGCATGGCGGCCGCTCCCAGGAAGAATTCGTCGACGCGCGCCTCGCGGTCGGGGAGCCGGTTGCCGAGGAAGGCGAGGTCGGCGGCGAAGGCGGGATCGGGCTCGACCGGGTGGTGCGTGGTCGGATCGAGCGCGTTGTAGACCGGCACGCAGCGGCGGGCGCCGAAGCCTTCATACGCCTCGACCACCGGCGGGCCGCCGCCATAGGTGAGCACCATGTCGAGCTGGGGCAGCATCCGGCGCACGACATGGCCGGCGTCGGCGCGCATCTCGTCGAGCGTGGCGGCGGCGTCCACGTCCCAGAAGATGCGGATCGCGTCGTTGCGGCTGTGGGCGACGATGCCCTCGAGCAGCTCGGTGTCGAACAGGCCGACGCCGCTGGCCTTGACCACGATGTCGGCGGCGCGGGCTTCGTGGAGGACGGAGCGGAGCCCGTCCGTGGTGGCCGGGTAGACCATCGAGCGGGCCCAAGCGGGCGGTTCGATGTCGCGGTGCTGCTGGCGGCCGAACGCGTCGGGCTCGTAGAAGGTGATGTCGTAGCCGCGGCCGGCAAGGTCGCGGAGCAGGCCGCGATAGTAAGTCGCCGCCCCGTTCCAGTAGGAGGAGAGCAGGCTGGAGCCGTAGAAGGCGACCCTCATGCCACGCTCCTCAGCGGCGCCGGAGCGGCGAGACGCGCGACGATCGCGAGCAGCTCGTCGGCGCGGTGGCCGCAGGTGTGACGGGCGCGGATCGTCTCCAGACCGCTGGCGGCGAGCGCGGCGCGAAGCTCCGGATCGTGGCGAAGGTGGCGCAGAGCACGGGTCATTTCCGGGCCGTCGGCGGCCATGAGATAGTCGGCGCCGGGGCGGAACAGGCCCTCGCTGTCCTGCCAGGGGGCGCAGACGAGCGGGATGCCGCAGGCCAGGGCCTCGAACACCCGGATTGTCGGAATGCCCGGCAATAAGTGCGCATAATAGCGCCGCGGTACGTGGATGGTGGCGAGATGGTGCGCGAAAGTGTCCGGAACCTGCGCGTTGGCGAGCCAGCCGTGATAGCGGCCGCCGTAGCGGCGCACCGTCCGCTTGGCGGTCGCATGATAGCGGACGCCGTAAACGTCGAGCGCCAGGCCGGCGGTGCGCGCGGGTTCGAACAGGAACTCCCTCAGCTCCTTCGTCCGCTCGCCCTCGCCCCAATTGCCGATCCAGACCAGCCCCTCGCGCTCGCCCTCCTCGGCGGGCGGATGGAAATGGCGGATGTCGGCGGCCTCGTGCCACACGAACACCCGGTCACCCCAGCCCCAGCCGCGATAGACCTCCGCCAGCGCCTCGCCGAAGGCGAGGACGCCGTCGTAGCGGGACAGGTCGTAGGCCCGCATCGCCTCCGGGTCGCTGACGGCGCGGTGGTGGGTGTCGTGGAACAGCAAAGTGAAGCGGCCGGCGAGCCTGCCGAGCGCGGCAACCAGGTCCCGGTCGTTCCACTCGTGGACGATCACCAGGTCGGCGCCGTCGGTAAGCTGCTCGAGGTCGGCGCCGGGGGCGTAGCTTTGCGAGCTGATCTCGGGATAGGCGGCGCGCCACGCGGCGAGGCCTTCGGGGCCATGGTCCTCGAGCAGATTGGCGAGGCTCCAGCTCTTCTCCGGCTCGTAAACCCGCACCTCGTGGCCGCGGGCGATCAGCTCGCGCAGCACGCCGCGAAGGAAATGGGCGTTGCCGTGGTTCCAGCACGAGGCGAGCGAGTGGGTGAAATAGACGATCTTCATGCCGCGACCCGGGCGGCGAGCACGGGACGATGCACGGTGGGAAGCAGCTCGCGGTAGATCGATGCCATCTGCGCGGCCATCGCATCGGGGGTGTAGAGCGCGGCCCGCTCCTGAGCGGCCCGGCCCATTTCGGCGCGGACGAAATCGTCGCCGGCGACCTCGCCGATGGCGGCGGTGAAGCCCCGCTCGTCTCGCGGCGGCACGAAGGTGGCGGCGCCGTCCCACAGTTCGCGAAAGGTCGGGATGTCCGACAGGATCAGCGGGCAGCCGGCGGCGGCGGCTTCGAGCACGGCGAGGCCGAACGGCTCGTAGAGGGCCGCCGACACGAATATCGGTTTGGCCGCGAGCCAGCGGCCGAGCTCGCCCTCCTCCAGGCTGCCGAGGCAGTGGATGTTGTCGAACATCACCGCGGCGCCGTTAGGGCCCCGGAGCGGCCCGGCGGCGTGGACCGGCACGGCGACCCGGCCCGCCGCGGCATCGACGGTCGCCAGGTTCTTGCCCCGGTCCCAAAGCCGCCCCGCAGTGAACACGAAATCGTGCGACGCGCCGGCCGGCAGGCGCAGCGGGCTACGGCCGTTATGGACGGTGCGCGGCGGCTCCGCCAATTGGTAGGTGCGGCGGGTCGCTTCGCCGAAGGCGGCGGTGGGGGTGACGACCACATCGGCGGCATCGAGGCCGGCGCGGACGAGCGCGGTCCGCCACGCGAAATCGTCGGGCAGCGGAGTGCCGTTCACCGCCTCCCACCAGGTCGCGACGCAGCTGTGCTGCACGGCCACAACCGGCACGGTGAAAATGGTGCCCGACGCCAGCGCCGGCGCGTTGAGATGGATGAGGTCGGCCCGGCGGCTCTCCGACAGCGAGGCGATGGCCTTGCCGGCGGCCATCACCGAGAGCGCGTCGTCCGCGAGCCAGTCGAGCGCGAGGCCGGTGTCGATCAGCTCGAGCCGGGGCACCCGGGCGGCAGCCTTCACTTGGGCGGGCGACGGCGACGGGCCGAGCACGGCGAGTATCGCATCGATGCCGAGTCGCGACAGGCCGCGGGCCAGGTCGAGGCTGTATTGCCAGACCCCGCCCACCGCGTCGGCGGTGATCAGCACGCGGATGCCCGGCTTCACGAGACCAAGGCCTGCTGCGGAGCGGGCGTCCCGCGGCCGAGGCCGCGCGATTCGCGCAGCCATTCGGCGAGCATCGCGACCCCTTCGCGCCACGGGACTTCCGGCGCCAGGCCGAGTGCTTGGCGGATGACGCGCGTATCGGCGACGAAATAGCGCTGGTCGCCGGCGCGCCAGTCGTCGAACCGCACGTCGATCTCGCGGCCGAGCAATTCGGCCATGTAGGCGATCAGCTCGCGCAGCGAGACCGCATTGGCCGGGCCGCCGCCGAGGTTGAACGCGCGGCCGCCGATCCGGTCGATCGCGGTCCAGGCCTTGAGATAGGCTTCGACCGCGTTCGACACGTCGAGGATGTCGCGCACCTGGCAGCCGTCGCCGTAGAGGGTGATCGGCCGCTCCTCGAGCGCCCGGATCAGGAAGTGGGCGACCCAGCCCTGATCCTCCGTGCCCATCTGGCGGACGCCGTAGATGCAGCTCATCCGGATCACCGCCGCCGGAAGGCCGAAGCTGCGGGCGTAATCGAGCACATATTGGTCGGCGGCGCCCTTCGAGCAGCCATAGGGGGTGTGGAAGTCGAGCGGGCGGGCCTCGCCGATGCCGTGGGCCGCGACCGCCGCATCCCGGGGCACGTAGCGCTGCCCCTCCAGCCCGAAATCGAGGTCGGCGAGGTCGCCATAGACCTTGTTGGTCGAGGCGAACACGACCGGCGTCCGACCGCCCTTGAGTCGGAGCGCGTCGAGCAGGTTGATCGTGCCCTTGAGGTTGACCTCGAAATCCTCGCGCGGATCGGCGAGCGAGGTGGTGACGGCGACCTGCGCGGCCATGTGGAACACCGCCTTGGCCTCGCGGGCGGCGCGGGCAAGCTCGTCCTCGTCGCGTATGTCGGCGACGATGCGCGCCACCTGCGCGCCGTGCCGTTCCTCGAGCCAGGCGAGGTTGGCCTCGACTCCCGGCCGCGACAGCGCGTCGTAGACCAGCACCTCATGGCCTTCCTCGGCGAGCCGGTCGGCGATGTTGCAGCCGATGAAGCCGGCGCCGCCGGTGACGAGGACCGGGCGGGTATCGGTGGGGGCGGGGGAGAGGCGGCTCATCTCTTTCCTCCCCTGCCTTTGCAGGGGAGGGGGACCGCACGACGTGCGGTGGGGGGGCCGCCGTCGCAGACGGCGGGCTGCGCCCGCCGCCCCTCCACCACGCTCCGCATGGTCCCCCTCCCCTCGAAATCGAGGGGAGGATTGGGTGCCCACCCCGTCATGCGACCAGCCCCCGGGCCTCGAGCTCGGCGCGGGCCTGCTCGACGCGGTCGTCGGCGGTCTGGACGGCGACCCATTGGGCGAGCTCGGCAAGCCCCTCCCGGAAGTCCTTGGTCGCCCGGAAGCCCAGCGTCCGCTCGGTCTCGGCCGTGTCGCAGAAGCAATGGCGGATATCGCCGACGCGCGACTTGCCGACGATCTCCGGATCGATGCCGTTGCGGCCCATGGCGCGGGCGAGCTCGCGCGCGACCTCGGTCACCGAACGGTCGTCGCCGGAGCCGATGTTGAAGGTTCCGCCGGCCGCCTGCGGCAGCTCGAGCGCCTCGCCGAACGCGCGGGCGACGTCGCCGACATGGACGAAGTCGCGGCGCTGCTCGCCATCCTCGAAGATCATCGGCCGCTGGCCGTTCAGCAGCCGCGAGGCGAAGATGGCGAGGACGCCGGTATAGGGGTTGGAAAGCGCCTGGCCGGGCCCGTAGACGTTGAACAGCCGGAGGCACACCCCCTCCATCCCGTAGGCGTCGGCGAGGATGTGGGTGGTGCGCTCCTGGACATATTTGTTGAGCGCGTAGATCGACGCGAGGTCGGGCCGCTTCCATTCGGGGGTCGCCACCGGCCGGAGCGGCCGGCCCTGCGCATCGAGCGGATCCCAGCTTTGCCCGTCGGCGGTGCGCGGCTGCCGGCGGGCATCCTCGACGGGATTGCCGTCCGCGTCGGCGTACAGGCCCTCGCCGTAGATGCTCATCGACGAGGCGGTGACGATGCGGCGGACCGGATGCTCGATCAATTTCTCGAACAGGATCGCGGTGCCGACGTCATTGACCGACGTATAGCGCTCGACCGCATACATGGACTGGCCGACGCCGACTTCGGCCGCGAGGTGGACGACGCTGTCCACGCCCCGGACCGCCCTGGCGACCGCGTCGCCATTGCGGATGTCGGCGCGCACCAGCTCGACCTCCGCCGGAAGATCCTCGGGCCGGGCGCTATCGCCGTGAACCTGCTCGATCAGGCTGTCGAGGACGCGGACCCGGTGGCCGCGTTTCAATAGCTCCCTGGCAACCGCGCGGCCGATGAATCCGGCCCCGCCGGTGATAAGAACCTTCTCCGCCAAGCAATTTCCCCGTCACGAGTGCTTAATTGGACGCGGCAGTAGACTGTTTAATCTATGTTACCAGGATCATCATCATCATCCCTGCCTGCTCGCCCAACCCGATATTCCCGGCTTTGTTCCGTAGGCGGATCATCCGCCGGAGATGTTCTGCGGCTCCGGAACCGCAGCCTGAGTTTGTCGGTTGGGCAGGCACAGCCAAGGTCGTTTCATGTCGGTATCGATTTCAGCGTGACGGCAACCATTCTCCTCATCCGTCATGCAGCACATGTCGAGCTGGGCCGCGTTCTATCCGGACGGAGACGGGAGGTGGCGTTGAGCAAGGAAGGGCTGGAGCAGGCCGAGATCGTCGCCGACCTGCTCGGCGTCGAGCCGCTGGCGGCGGTCTATTCGAGCCCGCGCGAGCGCGCTTATTACACCGCCCGGGAGATCGCCGACGCGCATGAGCTTAAGGTGTCGATCGCCGATGGCCTCGATGAGGTCGATTTCGGCGGCTGGACCGGGATGAGCTTCGACGCGCTCGAGGGCGAGCCCGACTGGCACGGCTGGAACGAGGCACGCGGCACCGCGCGCCCGCCCGGCGGCGAGAGCATGGCCGAGGCGGCGACCCGGGCAGTCGAGACGCTCGCGATGATCGCGGGCGAGCATCCGGACCAGAAGGTGGCCGCGGTCAGCCATTGCGACGTCATCCGCGGCGTGATCGCCCATCTGCTCGGGCTGCCGCTCGACAATCTGCTTCGCTTCGACGTGGATCCGGCCTCGGTCTCGCGCATTGCGATCGGGACGTGGGGGGCGCGGGTGATCAGCATCAACGAGAGACTGTACCAATGAACTTTGCCCCCCGATCGATTGCTCCCGGCGATGGCCGCCTCAAGGAACGGATCGAGGCGCTCGGCCCGTGGTTCCACAACATGAACCTGGGCGGCGTGTGGACCGCGCCCGACCATTTTCTCGGCGACTATCCCAACCAGAAGTTCCGGCGGTTCGCCGCCCACCTGCCTGCCGATCTGAGCGGCAAGACGGTGCTCGACATCGGCTGCAACGCCGGCTTCTACTCGATCGAGATGCAGCGCCGCGGCGCCCGCCGCGTGCTCGGCATCGACAGCGACGAGCGCTACCTCGCCCAGGCTCGCCTCGCCGGCGAGACGCTCGGCTGCGACAATGTCGAATTCCGGAACCTGTCGGTCTACGATGTCGGCGCGCTCGGCGAGCGGTTCGACGTCGTCATCTTCATGGGCGTCCTCTACCACCTGCGCCATCCGCTGCTGGCGCTCGACCTCATCCGCGAGCATGTCGCCGGCGACCTGCTCATCTTCCAGTCGATGCAGCGCGGGTCGAAGCGGGTGCTGGAGCTGGACGAGGATTACGAGTTCGAGGAGACGGAGATGTTCTTCGAAAGCGGCTATCCGAAGCTGCACTTCGTCGAGCGCCAATATGCCCACGACTGGACCAACTGGTGGATCCCGAACCGCGCCTGCGCCGAAGCGATGCTGCGCGCGGCTGGATTTGCCATTGAAGTCAGGGCGGAGGATGAAGTGTACGTTTGTCGGCGGGCGGAAATGCCCTATGCAGACTGGGGGAAGACGGGCGCCGTCTACCCGGCGGCGGGCGCGGCAACGGGGAGAGAATAGTTGATCGAGGCGGCGATGATCTGGAACGAGCCCAACAACAAGTCCCATTGGGACCCGGAGCTCGATCCCGACTGGTCGATCTTCGCTGCCACCGTGACCGAGGCCGCCGGGGCGATCGCGGCGGTGAACCCGGACGTCAAACGGGTGCTCGGCGGCATCTCGCCGATCGATCCGCATTTCATCGAGCGGCTCAAGGAGATGGGGGTGCTCGACCATCTCGAGGTGATCGCCGTGCACGGCTTCCCGCTCGACTGGAACCTGTGGCCGATCCAGGAATGGCCGGACCGCATCGCCGAAATCGAGGCGGTCGCGCCGGACCACGAAATCTGGGCCACCGAGGTGGGCGTCGGCAGCTTCGGCGCCGAGGAAGTGCAGGTGTTCGGCCTCGACCGCACCGCCGAATTGCTGCTCGGCCGGGTGCCGCGCGTCTATTGGTACAGCCTGTTCGACCTGCCCAAAGCGTGGGAGGCGACCACCCGCCACAAGCAGGCGGAAGGATCGAGCTATTACCGCCATTTCTACATGGGCCTGATCCGCGAGGACGGCACGCCCAAGCTCGCGCTCGACCATTTCGCCCGCCACACGCCGGAGCTGGGGATCATGCAATGGTTCCATTATGAGGACCACCGGCTCGACGACGCGGTCGCCTGGATGCGGCGGCTCGGGGTCAAGAGGCTGCGCACCGGGCTCAGCTGGTGGGACAGCTACCGGCCCGGCTGGGAAAGCTGGTTCGACCGGCAGATGGACGCGCTGGCGGAATTCGACACGACAGTCACCTTCTGCTTCACGCCGGATTGCGAGGGTATCCAGCCGCACCATACCAGCCCGCCGAAAGACCCCCTGTACTTCGCCGATTTCTGCGCCCGGATGATCGAACGCTATGCGCCGGCCGAGCGCAGGAAGGCGGTCGCATGAGCCTCCGCGACCCCCAGCCCGGCGACATCAGGGTCGCCGTCGTCGGCGTCGGCAATTGTGCGAGCTCGCTCGTCCAGGGGATCGCGCATTACCAGAATGGCGGGGCCAACGATCAGATCGGCCTGATGCACTGGGACCTCGGCGGCTACCGGCCCAGGGACATCAAGCTGGTCGCGGCGTGGGACGTCGACCGCCGCAAGGTCGGCCAGGATGTCGCCACGGCGATCTTCGCCCGGCCGAACTGCACCGCCATCTTCTGCGACCATGTCCCGGAGTCCGGGGTGGCGGTGGCGATGGGGCGCGTGCTCGACGGCGTGTCCGATCATATGGCCGACTGGCCGGACGAGCGCACCTTCCTGATCGCCGACTCGCCCGAACCGGACAAGGCGGACGTGGTGCGGACGCTGCGGGAGAGCGACGCGCATGTGCTGCTCAACTATCTGCCGGTGGGAAGCCAGTTGGCGACCGAATTCTACGCCGAATGCGCGCTCGAAGCCGGCGTGGCGTTCGTCAACAACATCCCGGTGTTCATCGCCAGCGACGAGGGCTGGGCGCGTCGCTTCGCCGAGGCGGGGGTGCCGCTGATCGGCGACGACATCAAGGCGCAGCTGGGCGCCACCATCGTCCACCGCGTGCTCACCGACCTGTTCCGCAAGCGCGGCGTCAAGCTCGACCGCACCTACCAGCTCAACACCGGCGGCAATACCGACTTCCTCAACATGGCGAACCGCAGGCGGCTGGCCTCCAAGAAGATCTCCAAGACCGAGGCGGTGCAGTCGGTCGCCGAGCATCGGCTCGAGGACGAGAATATCCATATCGGGCCGTCCGACTATGTCGCGTGGCAGAACGACAACAAGGTCTGCTTCCTGAGGATGGAGGGGCAATTGTTCGGCGGCGTGCCGATGAACCTCGAGCTGCGGCTCTCGGTCGAGGACAGCCCGAACAGCGCCGGAGTGGCGATCGACATGATCCGCTGCGCCAAGCTGGCCCGGGACCGCGGGCTCGGCGGCCCGATCCACCCGGCCGCGGCCTTCTTCTGCAAGCATCCGCCGGTGCAGATGACCGACGATGCCGCCTACGAGGCGCTGGAGGAATTCATCCGCGGCTAGCCTCCCCTCCCTCGAAGGGCAGGGCCATTCAGTTCGCGCCGCGATATCCGCCGTCGAGATAGAGCAGCGGGTCGGTCTCGGCGCGGACGATGACGTCCTCGACCACGCCGATGAAGATGCTGTGGGTGCCGAAGCGATGATGGTCGGTGCGGCGGCACAGCAGCGCGGCCTGGGCGTCGAGCAGAAGCGGCGGGCGCCCGCGGTCGAGCTGCCAGCCGTCGGCGAAGCGCAGCTTGTGCTGCGAGCGGTCGGCGAACATTCGGGCGAGATGGGCCTGGTCGCGATGGAGGACGTTGACGCTGAACTGAGGGACCTCCTCCATCGAGCGGTGCATGGCCGCGGCGCGGTTGATGCAGACCAGGAGGCTGGGCGGCTCGATCGCGAGCGAGGACATTGCGGTGGCGGTGATCCCCATCGGCTCGCCGTCGGCGCAGATGGCGATCACGTTGACGGTGGAGGCGACGCGGCGCATCGCCTGCCTGAAGCTGTCCGCCAGAGCGATTCCGGTTCCGGTCACGCCCGGGACATGGTGGCGGGGCGCCGCGCTGGCAATCGAAATCACTCCCAGATCTTCACCCGTTCGGCCGGCGGCAGATAAAGCTTGTGCCCCGGCCGCACGGCGAAGGCGTCGTACCACGCATCGTGGTTGCGGACCGACCAGGTCCGCCATTTGCTCGGCGAGTGGACGCCCGACAGGATCGCTTTCCTGAGCTCGGCCTCGCGGAAGGCGACCTTGTTGACCTGGGCCCGGCCCATGAAGAAGCGCTGAGCGCCGGTGAAGCCGTCGATCACCGGCGCCGGCCGGCCGCCGAGGGACAGCTGGTAGGCGTCCCAGGCAATGGCGAGGCCGGCATTGTCGGCGATGTTCTCGCCCAAGGTCTGGGCGCCGCGGATGGTGAGGCCGGGGAGCGCCTCGTACGCGTCATATTGGGCGACGAGCTTTGCCTTGCGCTCGTTGAACCGCGCCAAATCCTGGTCGGTCCACCATTTTTCGAGCCGGCCGGCGGGGTCGTATTTCGAGCCTTGGTCGTCGAAATGGTGGCTGATCTCGTGCCCGATCACATAGCCGATCGCGCCGTAATTGACGGCCGGATCGGCGTTCGGATCGAAATGCGGGGCCCGCAAATAGCCGGCCGGGAAGACGATCTGGTTGTTGGCGAAGCTGGCATAGGCGTTGGCGGTGATCGGCATCATCCACCATTCGCGGCGGTCGACCGGCCGGTCGATGCGGGCGAGGTCGCGCTGCCAGGCGAAGCGGCCGGCGGCCTTGAGATTGGCATAGGCATCGCCGCGGACGACCGCGAGGCCGTCATAGCTGCGCCAGGTGTCGGGGTAGCCGATCATCGGCGTGAAAGCGGCGAGCTTGGCGCGCGCCTTGACCTTGGTCGCCGGGGACATCCAGCTGAGACTGGCGAGCCGCCGGTCCATCGCGGCGAGCACGTTGCGGACGAGCTCGTCGATCGCCGCCTTGGTCGCGGGCGGGAAATGGCGCTCGATATAGGGCCTCGAGACCGCGTCGGTCATGGCGGTGGCGGTGAGCTCGACGGCCTGCAGCCAACGCGCCGGGGCTTCCGTGGCGCCGCCGAGCACGCCGCCGGAGAAGGCGAACTCCTCCGCGGCGAAGGCGGCCGGCAGGACCAGCGCGCGGTCCTTGGCGAGGCGGACGGTGAGCCAGTCCTTCAGCACCGGCAGCGGCGTCGCCGCGAACAGCCTCGCCATGGCCGTGACCGCGCTGGTCTCGCCGACGATGTAATTGGCGCGCCGGCCCAGCCCGGCGGCGGCGAGATAGGCCCTCCAGTCGAAGCCGGGCGCCTTGGCGCCAAGGTCGGCGAGCGTCCACGCATTGTAGGTCTTGTCGGCGTCGCGGCTGTCGGCGAGCGGCCAGTGCGCTTCGGCGACGCGGCGCTCGAACTGGTAAAGCGCGGCCGCGCGCGGAACCGAGTCGGCGGCGGCGGCGCCGGTCAGCCTGAGCATCGCCGCGAGGTGGGCTCGGTAGGCGCTTTGGGTCTTGAGCGAGCTTTCGTCGGACTTGAGGAAGTAGTCCCGGTTCGGCAGCCCGATGCCGTCCTGGCTGATGAAGGCGACATAGCGGTCCGGGTTCTTGCTGTCCTGGCCGATGCCGGTGGCGAAGGGCGACGGGAAGTAGCGCGGCATGCGGCCGAGCGGAGGCGTCCCCTGCCATTCGCGCACCAGCCGCCCCATCTCGCCGGCAAGCGCCGCGTGCGACCCGGCGGCGCGGATCGGCTCCAGGTCCGCCAGCAGCGGCGCCGCGCCGCGGGCGTCGATCGCCGCCCGGTCCATCAGCGACGCGTAATAATCGGCAACGCGGAGATCGTCGCCGGCCAGCCGGTCGCGCCGGGCGATGAGCTCGTCGAGGATCGTGCGGACCTGGCTGGAGGACAGGTCGTTGAGGCGGGCGACCTGGCTGAACGCGCCGCGGTCGGGCGGGATCTGGACGGTGCGGGCCCAGCTGCCGTTGACGTAGGACCAAAAATCGTCGCCGGGGTGGACCGAGCGGTCCATCGAGGCGAAGTCCACGCCGAACGTGCCCCATTCGGGCTTGCCCGCGGGCGCAGCCTGCTGCGGCGGCGCCTGCTGCGCGGCGAGCGCGGCCGAAGCGGCGATGGCGGCAAGCGAGGCGAAGCCGAGGATGATGCGGCGCATGGTCCCTCCATGTGGTGGCGGAGTGATGCACCGGGCGGCGCGGCTCGGCAAGCCGCTAAGCCCCTCGCCTCGCTGTGTATCCGGCGAGGATCTCGCACACCCAGCGGCCGGCGGTGAGGGCGGTGATGGCGCTTAGGTCGAGCGCCGGGTCGAACTCGGTGAGGTCGGCCAGCTTGACCCGGGGCTGCGCGGCGAGGCGGCGGGCGGCCTCGAAGAACATGTCGGCCGGCATGCCGCCCGGGCGTGCCCCCGGGGCGCCGGGACATTGCGAGCGGTCGATCACGTCGATGTCGAAATCGACCATCACGGCCTCGGCATGGCGGAGCCGGGCCAGCGCCTCGCCGAGGATGGGGACGATGCCGCGGCGTTTGCAGTCGCCGATCGTCCAGACGCCGATCCCGGCCGCCATCGCGTCGGCGTGCATGACGGCGGTGTTGGCGTAGGGGGCGAGGCCGATCTGGCAAATGTTGCGGCCGGGCAGCCCGTCCTCGAGCAGGGCGCGGATCGGGTTGCCGTTGAGCAGGCCGTGGCTGGTGTCGCGAAGGTCGAAATGGGCGTCCAGAGTGATCAGTCCGACGCGGTCGAGCGGCACGCCGAGGCCGTGCGCCGCCGGCCGCGTCACCGCATTGTGGCCGCCCAGCAGGAGGGTCAGCCGGTGCGCCGCGGTGCAGGCCGCGACGGCGTCGCGGATCGGCGCGAAGCCGGCTTCCGGAGTCACTCCCGCCACCGGCACGTCGCCGGCATCGCGGATGCGCACGGCCAGCTCCTCGCCGGTCTCGACGTCGTATAGGCTGAACCGCCGCAGCGTGTCGCGGATCACGCCGGGGGCGAGGTCGTAGCGGCCCGGGCTGACCGAACTGGCCTCCATCGGCGCCCCGAGGAGCGCGACTTCGGCGACATCCTCGGCGATGCCCCCGGCAAAGATCAGGTCGGTAATCCGCGGCCATGCCTGGTTCATGGCTTTGCCTTACACCGGCTTCGTGCCAAAGGGCGAGCCATGTGGGACCGCCTGCTGATCGACTGCAACATCGCCACCATGGACCCGGCCGTTGCCGCACCGTTCGGGGCGATCGAGAACGGCGCGATCGGGATTGCGGACGGGCGCGTCGTCCGGGTCGGGCGGCGCACCGAGCTGGCCGGCAACCGCGCCAAGGAGGTGGTGCCGTTGGGCGGCGCCTGGGTTACGCCGGGGCTGATCGACTGCCACACCCATATCGTGTTCGGCGGCAACCGCTCCGCCGAGTTCGAACTGCGTCTCCAGGGCGCGACCTACGAGGAGATCGCGCGCGCCGGCGGCGGCATCCTCGCGACCGTCAAGGCGACCCGCGCCGCGTCGCTGGAAGCGCTGGTGCGGGCGGCGCGGCCGCGGCTCGAGGCCCTGATGCGGGGCGGCGTCACCACCGTCGAGATCAAGTCGGGCTACGGGCTCAACACCGACGGCGAAGTCAAGATGCTCGAGGCGGCGCAAGCGCTCGGACGGAGCCTGCCGGTGCGGGTGGTGGCGACTTTGCTCGCGCTCCACGCGGTGCCGCCGGATTTCGCCGACCGCCGCGCGGAGTTCGTCCGTTCCGTGATCGAGGAGACGATTCCGACGGTCGCTGGGCGAGGGCTGGCGCAGGCGGTCGACGCGTTCACCGAGGGGATCGGCTTCACCCTCGAGGAAGCCCGGGAGCTGTTCGAGGCGGCGGCGCGCCACGGGCTCCGCGTCAAGCTCCACGCCGAGCAGCTCAGCAACCTCGGCGGCGCGGCGATGGCCGCGGAATATCGCGCGCTGTCAGCCGACCATCTCGAACATGTCGATGAGGCGGGCGTCGCGGCGATGGCGCGAGCCGGCATGGTCGCGGTGCTGCTGCCGGGGGCCTATTACGCGCTCGCCGAAACGCGAAAACCGCCGGTCGACCTGCTGCGGCGCTACGGCGTACCGATGGCGGTGGCAAGCGACTGCAACCCGGGCACCTCGCCGGTGCTGTGGCCGACCCTGATGCTGAGCATGGCCTGCACTTTGTTCCGGCTGACCCCTGAGGAGGCGCTGGCGGGGATGACGCGCGAAGCCGCGCGGGCGCTGGGCCTGCAGGCCGAGATCGGCACGATCAGCGCGGGCAAGGCGGCCGATTTGTGCGTATGGAAAATCGAGCGTCCGGCCGAGCTCTGCTACTGGATCGGGCAGCCGGGTCCCGAGCGGCGGATGGTGGCGGGGGAGGACGCATGAAGCAGGTCATGCCAGCTGAGGCCGGCAGCCCGGGCAGGAATTCGCGCGGGGACCCCAGCCTTCGCTGGGGTGACGGAGGTTCACTTGTCCCTCGTCACCCCCTAAACACCGCCGATGCTTTCACGCCGCGACAATAGCCGCATCATCCGCGCCCGCACCGGGCCGGAGATCCGCGCGAAGAGCTGGGCCACCGAAGCGGCGGTGCGGATGCTGATGAACAATCTCGACCCCGATGTGGCCGAAGCTCCCGAGGAGCTGGTCGTCTATGGCGGCATCGGCCGGGCGGCGCGCGACTGGGCGAGCTTCGATGCGATCGTCGAGACGCTCGAGCGGCTCGAGGGGGACGAGACCCTGCTGGTCCAGTCGGGCAAGCCGGTCGGCGTGTTCCGCACCCATGCCGATGCGCCGCGGGTGCTGATCGCCAATTCGAACCTGGTGCCGAAATGGGCGACGTGGGAGCATTTCCACGAGCTCGATCGCAAGGGGCTGACGATGTACGGCCAGATGACCGCCGGCAGCTGGATCTATATCGGCACCCAAGGCATCGTCCAAGGCACGTACGAGACGTTCGTCGAAATGGGACGCCAGCATCATGGCGGCGACTTGAAGGGCAAATGGATCCTGACCGCGGGCCTGGGCGGCATGGGCGGCGCCCAGCCCCTGGCGGCGGTGATGGCCGGCGCCCACTGCATCGCCATCGAATGCCAGGAGAGCCGGATCGCGAAACGGCTGGAGACGCGCTACCTCGACTGCCGCGCCACGGGCATCGACGAGGCGCTGGAAATCATCCGAGCGGCGAGCGAGCCGACCTCGGTCGGGCTGCTCGGCAATGCGGCCGAGGTCCTGCCCGAATTGGTCAGGCGCGGCATCCGCCCCGACGCGCTGACCGACCAGACTTCGGCGCACGACCCTGTCAACGGCTATCTGCCGATCGGCTGGAGCGTCGAGCGGTGGGTGGAAATGCGCGAGCGCGACCCGCAGGCGGTCGAGCAGGCGGCGCGCGCATCGATGGCGGTCCATGTCGAGGCCATGCTCGCCTTCCGCGCGCAGGGAGTGCCGACCTTCGATTACGGCAACAACATCCGCCAGGTGGCCAAGGACGAGGGCATCGAGCACGCGTTCGACTTCCCCGGCTTCGTCCCAGCCTATGTGAGGCCGCTCTTCTGCCGGGGGATCGGCCCGTTCCGCTGGTGCGCGCTCTCGGGGGATCCGGAGGACATCTACCGCACCGACGAGAAGGTGAAGGAGCTCATTCCCGACGATCCCCACCTCCATCGCTGGCTCGACATGGCCAGGGAGCGGATCGCCTTCCAGGGGCTGCCGGCGCGGATCTGCTGGGTCGGGCTCGGGCAGAGGCACCGGCTTGGCCTCGCGTTCAACGAGATGGTCGCCTCGGGAGAGCTTCAGGCTCCGGTGGTGATCGGCCGCGACCATCTGGATTCGGGCTCGGTCGCCAGCCCGAACCGCGAGACCGAGGCGATGAAGGACGGCTCGGACGCCGTCTCCGACTGGCCGTTGCTCAACGCTTTGCTCAACACCGCCTCGGGCGCGACCTGGGTGTCGCTCCACCATGGCGGCGGCGTCGGCATGGGCTATTCGCAGCATGCCGGAATGGTGATCGTCGCCGACGGGACGGAGGCGGCGGCGCGGCGGCTCGAGCGGGTGCTGTGGAACGATCCCGGCACCGGGGTGATGCGGCACGCCGACGCCGGCTATCGGGAGGCGCTCGACTGTGCCCGCGAGCAGGGGCTGGACCTGCCGATGGTGGAGGTATGACATTGGGGACGAAAAACACCGTTCGGGCTGAGCTTGTCGAAGTCCACTCCCTGTCCTGCTGTCGGAGCGAAGGAGAGGCCTTCGACAGGCTCAGGCCGAACGGAGGGGAGCGTTGACCTCCGTGCTGCTTCGCCCCGGCTCCGTAACCCTCGCCGATCTGCGCGCGGTCTGGGCGGGAGCGGCGGTGGTGCTCGCCGACGCCGCCTGGTCGGCGATCGAGGCGGCCGCCGAGAGCATCACACGGATCGTCGAATCGGGCCGTACCGTCTACGGCGTCAACACCGGCTTCGGCCTGCTCGCCCGGACCCGCATCCCCGACGACCGCCTGCTCGACCTGCAGCGCAACCTGATCCTGTCGCACAGCTGCGGGCTCGGCGAGCCGCTCGATCCGCGGATCGTGCGGATGACCATGGTGCTGAAGGCGACCGGCCTCGCCCGCGGCCATTCGGGCGTCCGCCGCATCGTGATCGAGCGGCTGCTGGCGCTGCTCGACGCCGATGCGCTGCCGGTGGTGCCGTCGCAAGGCTCGGTCGGCGCGTCCGGCGACCTCGCGCCGCTCGCCCACCTCGGTGCGGCCCTGATCGGGGAGGGTCGGATCGCGCTGGCCGGCGAGGCGATGCCGGCCGCGGCGGCGCTCGCCCGGCTCGGCCTCGAGCCGCTGGTGCTCGGACCCAAGGAGGGCCTGGCGCTGATCAACGGCACCCAGGTCTCGACCGCGATCGCGCTCGACGCCCTGTTCACCGGCGAGCGAGTGTTCACCTCCGCTTTGGTGAGCGGAGCGCTGTCGCTCGACGCGCTCAAGGGCACCGACGTCGCCTTCGATCCGCGCATCCACGAGGCGCGCGGCCAGCCGGGGCAGATCGCGGTCGCCGCCATCCTCAAGCGGCTGCTCGCCGGGAGCGGGATCCGCGCGTCGCATGCCGACTGCCCACGGGTGCAGGACCCGTACAGCTTCCGCTGCCAGCCGCAGGTGATGGGCGCAGCGCTCGACCTGATGCGCCAGGCGGCGCGGACGCTCGAGATCGAGGCCAATGCCGTCACCGACAATCCGGTCCTGTTCGGCGACGAGGCGCTTTCCGGGGGCAATTTCCACGCCGAACCGGTCGCGTTCGCGGCCGACATATTGGCGATGGCGCTGTGCGAGGTCGGCTCGATCGCCGAGCGGCGCGTCGCGGTGCTGATCGACCCCAATATGAGCGGCCTGCCACCCTTCCTCATCCCTGACAGCGGCGTCAATTCGGGCTTCATGATTGCCCAGGTGACGGCAGCGGCGCTGGTTGCCGAGAATAAGAGCCTCGCCTTCCCGGCCAGCGTCGATTCGATCCCGACCTCCGCAAACCAGGAAGACCATGTGTCGATGGCGACCCACGGCGCACTCAAGACGCGGCGGATCGCGGGCAACGCCGCCGGCGTGATCGGCATCGAGCTGCTCGCCGCCGCGCAGGGGATCGACTTCCACGCGCCGCTGCAGACGTCGCCCGCGCTGGACCCGGCCCATCGCGCGGTTCGCGCCGCCGTGCCGCATCATTCCGCCGATCGGTACCTCGCCGACGAGCTCGCATGGGCGAAGCAGGCGGTTCTGGACGGGTCGCTCGCGTCTCCGGTACCCGGCGAGCTCTTCTAGCCGATGCTCGACCTCGCCAAGGCCGGTGCGGACGCCGAATTCGAGACCGAGATTTGCGTGATCGGGGCGGGCGCGGCCGGGATCAGCCTGACCCGCAAGCTGCTCGAGGCGGGGCACGAGGTGGCGCTGCTCGAAAGCGGCGGAACCGATTACGAGCCTGACGTCGCGGCGCTCAACGCGGGTGACAATATCGGCGAGGATTATTACGCGCTCGAGGACAGCCGCCTGCGCTTCTTCGGCGGCACCACGGCGATCTGGGGCGGGCGCTGCGCCGAGCTCGACCCGATCGACCTCGAGGCGCGCGCCTACGTGCCGCATTCGGGCTGGCCGATCGATTGGCGGGAGCTCGCGCTTTATTATGAGGAGGCGCGGCCGCTGTTCGGAATCCCGCGGCGGCGGGCGGAGCCGGAGCTGTTCCGCCGCGCCGGAATCGCGCTCCCGCCGTTCGACGGTGACGAGCTGCGGACGCCGCTGTGGACGTTCGACCGACGCTTCAACCGCTTCACCTTCGCAAGCTGCTCCGACCTGCGCGAGCACCCCAGATGCCGGATCGTCACTCATGCGACGGTGACGGAGATCAAGGCCGAGCCTTCGGGCCGCGGCATCGGGCGGGTCGAGGCGCGATCGCTCGGCGGGCACCGGCTGAACGTCGCCGCCAAAGCCTTCGTCCTGGCCGCGGGCGGGATCGAGAATCCGCGCCTGCTGCTCGCGTCGCGCTCGATCATGCCGGCGGGGCTGGGCAACGCGCACGACCAGGTCGGCCGCTATTTCATGGAGCACCCGCACGCGCGCGGCGGACGGATCGTCGACGGCGCGGCGTGGCGGCTCTTGAAGGCGTTCGGGCGGCGGCACCGGATCGACGGGCAGGATCTGGCGGCTTTGATCACGCCGGGCGAGGCGCTGCAGCGGCGCGAGGGCATCCTCAACACCTCGCTCACCATCACCGCGCGCCAGCCGCACGGGCGGCGGCAGTTCTTCGGCATGAAGGCCTATACCGGCCTCAAGCACAAGATGGCGCCGACCAAGGGGGGCCGCGCTTTGTGGATGGCGACCAAGAAGGCGGCGGGCTGGGCGCAGCGGCACGTCGACCCGGCCCGGCCGTGGGCGCTGCACAAGCTCGGCAGCCTCGAAGTGGCTCTGCTGGTGCGGGCCGAGCAGGCGCCCAACCCCGCCAGCCGGGTGACGCTGACCGGCGAATCCGATGCGACCGGGGTAGCGCGGGCGGCGCTCGACTGGCGGCTGTCGGAGATCGACGTGCGCAGCGTCGCCGTCCTGGTCGATGCGCTCGGGCGGGAGCTGAAACGGCTCGGCCTGGGCCGGGTCGAGCCGGCGGAATGGCTGCAAAGCGGCGGCTCGCGCTGGCAGACCGACCCGCTCATCTCGTCGCACCCGATCGGCGGCTATCATCATATGGGCACGACGCGGATGGCGGCGAGCCCGCGCAACGGCGTCACCGACGGCCACGGCCGCGTGCACGGCATCGGCAACCTCTGGGTGGCGGGATCGTCGCTGTTCCCGACCGGAAGCTGGGCCAATCCGACCCTGACCATCGTCGCGCTGGCGCTCCGCACCGCCGACCGGATCTCGGCGGAGCTGCGGCGGTGAACGTCACGCCGGTCGGAGCCAATGACACGCGGCTCTGGGGGATGAGCCCGCGCGAGCGGCTCGCCCGCATCGCCGCCGTGCAGGGGCACGCTTTGGCGGAAGGCGGTGAGCTGCTCGCCAATCTCGACTTCGTGTGGGACCCGGCTTGGCTCCGCTTCGTCGCGGGCCGGCCGCACCACGTCGTCACCCTCGGCGGCGTGCCGGCGCTGGCCCATTGCACCGATGCGCGCGACCGAGCGCGGGTAGCGGAGGCGATGGCGGGCGGGCGCCCGATCGACGACGCGGCCGGCCTCACCCTCATTCCCTGGGAGGAGAGCGACGGCATCGCCAATGACGAGCTGCGCAAGCGCGAGCGGCCGTTCCTGGGCCGGATCGAGCCGGGGACGGTGCGCAGCTTGGAGCGGGCCAGCTATTTCGGCGCCTATAAGGGCGTGACCGACCTCCTCACCAAATATCTGTGGCCGGAATGGGCGCTGGTGCTGACCCGCTGGGCGGCGAGGGCTGGAATAACGCCCAATCAGGTGACGCTGGCCGGTGCGATCCTGTGCGTCGCGGCGACGATCGCTTTCTATCATGGCTGGTACTGGACCGGGCTTGCGGTCGGGCTCGGCTTCATGGTGCTCGACACGGTCGACGGCAAGCTTGCCCGCTGCACGATCACCTCGTCCAAATGGGGCGAGGTGTTCGATCACGGCATCGACCTCGTCCATCCGCCTTTCTGGTGGTATGCTTGGGCGGTCGGGCTCGTCGCTTATGGCCGGCCGCTGGAGGACACCCTGTTTTGGGCGGTGCTGGCGGTGATCGTCGGCGGCTATGTCGTGCAGCGGCTGATCGAAGGCGTGTTCATCGCCCTGTTCGGCATGCACATCCATGTGTGGCGGCGGTTCGACAGCCGGTTCCGGCTGATCACCGCCCGGCGCAACCCGAACATGGTGATCCTGCTCGTCTTCCTCGCGGCGGGGCGGCCCGACTGGGGCTTGGTGGCGGTCGCGGCCTGGACGCTGGTCTCGCTGCTGGTGCACGCGGTGCAGCTGGTCCAGGCGATGGGCGGACGGGCGCGGGGGAGGACGATACAATCCTGGCTTGCTTGAGGAGACCGCGGATGAACCCGACCATCGAGAAGTTCGGCTATCCGGCCACTCTGGTCGCCGAATATGAGCATTGGCTGGTGCTGCTGCGACCGGCGCAGCCGACGCTCGGCAGCCTCGTCCTCGCCGCCAAGAGCGGCGCCGAGGCTTTTTCGAAGCTGGCGCCGGAGGCCTTTGCCGGGCTGCAGCCGGCGATCGCCGATATCGAACGGACGCTGGGCGAGGCGGTCGGCTATGCCCGCATCAATTACCTGATGCTGATGATGGTCGATCCGCACGTCCACTTCCACGTCATCCCGCGCTACGACGGGGTGCGCGAGGCCGACGGCCTTTCCTTTCCGGACAAGGGCTGGCCGAAGGCGCCCGCGCTCGGCGAGGCGGTGGAACTGGACGGGCGCCGGATCGCCGCTCTCACCGGCTGGCTCAGCGGCCGCTGGCCCAGCGCGCAGTGAGCGCCGCGGCTTTTTCGACATCCTCGGGAAAATCGACTTCCTGCCATGCCTCGCCCTCTATCGAGACTGTCTGCACGTCGATTCCGGAGGTGGCGAGCGCGTCGATCGCGCGAAGATACCAGCGGCGGGTGCCTTCGGACGTGCGCATCATGCGCTCGACCTGGTCGATGAACAGCCGACCGCCATCGCCGCGGAAGGCGAGCAGGCCGATCGATTCGGCGTTATACTCGCCAGGCTCCAGCGCCTTGCCGATGCGGAGCAAACGGCTCCCGTCGCGGAGCACCTTCATGTCGTCGGCGTCATAATCCTCCTTCTCGTCGACCGTGACGG
>DASZDE010000072.1:0-43244 GCA_035942355.1 Allosphingosinicella sp.
CCTCAATGGTGCTCGGCCCCTCGGCCGTGCGGCTGGTCGAGATGCCCAGAGCCTTCGCGGCGGTGGCGCGCAAGGGTGCCGCCGTGGTGCCCTATGGAATCCGGCGCGTGACCACATCCAGCGGCGAGCTGCTTTACGAACATGAGGTGGATGAATCGCGGGTGCTGGTCGCGCCTTGGGTCGCGGCCCAGATGACGGACCTGCTTCAGTCCGCGGTTCTCACCGGCACCGGCCGGGCGGCGCAGATCGGACGGCCGGTGGCCGGCAAGACCGGCACCACCAGCTCCAATAAGGACGGTTGGTTCATCGGCTTTTCCAGCGGGCTCACCACCGGGGTGTGGATGGGCCGCGACGATGCCCGGCCGATCCCGGGCCTTCAGGGCGGCCGCGCGCCGGCCCAGGCGTTCAGGGACTTCATGGTGCCGGCGGTAGCCCGCCGCCCGGTCGAGGCATTCGACGTTCAAGTCACGTTGCCGGATTGGGAGCTCGAGCCGGACGAGGAGGCATGGTTCGGCGACCCTGAGCAGGGAATGATGGTCGATGCCGACGGCAATCCGGTCGAAGCTCAGCCGGGCATCGATCCCGCCGATCCTAACGCAATTCCGGAGCCTCAGGTGGGTGCGCCCCCGCCCGGCCCCGGAGCGGCCGGCGAGGAACGGCTCGACCAGGACTGGCTCGATCGGGCTGTGCGCCGCGATCGGCCGCCGCCGCCGCCGCGCGAGATGCCGCCGCGCGGACGGGAGGAATCGGCGACGCTGCCGGAGCAGCCTCCGTCAGACGAGCCCGATTCGATGCAACGCGGCGCCGTTTAGCCGCAGCCACCGGCGCGCGGGGGCGGGATCGGCCTCGAACAGCTCGGCCACGAGCCCGTGGAAAGCCGGTCCATGGTTCATGTGCACGCGGTGCGCCACCTCATGCGCCACCGTCGCGCGGCGGACCCATTCCGGTGCCAGGATCAATCGCCAGCTGTAGCGGATCGCCCCGGACGAAGAGCAGCTTCCCCAGCGCGAGCTGGGATCGCCGATGCCCACCCTGCTCACGGCGACCCCGGCCTTGGCAGCGAATTCGCGCGTCTCCCGGTCGAGCAACGTCCGGGCATGCTGCTTCAGCCAGCGCGCGAGGCGCAGCTCGAGCGTCTCCTCAGGCCCTCCTAGGGAGATGCGGCCCGGCTCGACGATCGGCAACCGCGGACGTCCGGGAAGCCATTCCACCACGTGCGGAACGCCGTAGAGCGGCACGACGCCGCCATTGCGGATGCTCGTCCTCGCCGGCATCCCCGCCAGGGTCGCCTCCACCCAGTCGCGCTGTCCGGCCGCCCATTGCAGCGCCTTCTGGCGGGATGCCCGCTTGGGCAGGGTCAGAACGACGGCGCCGGTGCGGTGATCGACGCGCAGCCGCATCACCCGCGCCGTGCTCGACGGCTTCACGGTCAGGACGGCGCTGTTGCCGCCGCCCTCGAACCGCAGATCAGAGCTCACGGTCGATCAGATGATGTTCCAGATCCCCCGCCTCCGCTTCGGCGACGGTCCAGCCCCGCGCTGACATGCCCGCTTGGTGGACGCTCTCGCGATCGCCGCTGATCAGATAATGCCAGTCCGGAAGCGGCTCTCCGGCGGCCCGGAGGCGGTAGGCGCAGGTCGAGGGGAGCCAGCTCAGCTTTCCGGCCTTGTCCGCGGTAAGCCGTACGCAATCGGGCACCAGCGCCTTGCGGCCGCGATAATTTGAGCAGCGGCAGCTGTGCCGGTCGAGCAGCTTGCACGCAACGTTAGTGCCTTGAATCTCGCCTGTATGGTCGTCCTCGACCTTATGAAGGCAGCATTTGCCGCAGCCGTCGCAAAGCGCCTCCCATTCGGCGCGGGTCAGCTGATGCAGCGGCTTCTCCCAGAATGGCGCGCTCATCTCACCCAACGTACGAGTTCTCCGGCGACCGCTTCGGCTCCCCGGTCGTGCGGAACGATCGCGATCGGCTCGCCCTCGGGCCCGAACAGCAAAGCTATCCGCGAATGGTTCACCAGATAATCGCTCGCCGCCGCCTTGTCCTCCTTATTGTAGTAGATCGCGAAGCGCTTCGCCACATTCTCGATTTCCTTGGCCGAGCCGGTGAGCCCGATCAGGCGCGGATGGAAGGCGGCGACATAGCGCTTCATCACCGCCGGCGTGTCGCGCTCGGAATCGACCGTGATGAAAATCGGCTGCACTTTGGCGGCACGGGCAGGATGGCCTTCTTCGAACCGCCTGAGACCCTGGCTGAGCAGCTGCAGATCGACCGGGCAAACGTCCGGGCAGTAGGTGAAGCCGAAGTAGATCAGCCGGTAGCGGCCGGCGAAGTCGCGGTCGCTTACCCTGCGGCCATCCTGGTCGGTGAGCGTGAAGGCGCCACCCATCGTGGCCCCCTGCAGCGGCGGCGCCTCGTCCGCGGACGGCGAGCACGCGCCGAGCAGCAGCGCCAGCGACAGCGCGAAAGTTGCGACTGGACCCTTTTCGTTCATGGCGGTGGCAGCCATGCTTTGCTAGAAGCGCCCGATCAAGCCAGGACTGACAAGGGGGCACCGAAGTGATCCGCAGATCGAGCGCATATATCGGGGCGGTGGCCATCGCGTTCGCGTCGGTCCCGGCGGCTGCCCAGCTGACAAGCAGCACCCAATTCCTCGAGGCGGTCAAAAAGAGGGACGGTGCCAAAGCCTCCGAGTTCGTCACTCAAGCGGGCTCGACCGTGATCAACGCCCGCGACTATCAGGACGGCAGCGGCGCCCTTCACTATATGGTGCGCGAGCGCGACCTCACCTGGCTCTCCTTCCTGCTCGGAAAGGGGGCCAATGTCGATCTCCAGAACAATGACGGCAACACTCCGCTGGCCCTCGCGGCCCAGGTCGCTTGGGTTGAAGGCGCGCAATTGCTGCTTCGGCGCAAGGCCGCGGTCGATCTTCCGAACAGCGGCGGCGAAACGCCGCTCATCCACGCCGTCCACAGGCGCGATCTCGCCATGGTCCGGCTTTTGCTCAACGCCGGCGCCAATCCCAGGCGCACCGACAGCAAAGCGGGCTATTCCGCGCTCGATTATGCGAAACAGGACCGCCGCGCCGCCGCCATCGTCAAGATTCTCGAGGCCGGTGCCGAAAAGCCGCTGCGCGAAGCCGCGGGTCCCGTCCTTTAGCCGAAACCGTCCAGTTCCGGGTCCAGGTCCCCGACCAGCCGTCGAGCCGCCCGCCTTGCGAAGCGCAGCGTCTCCGCCTTGCGCCGCGCTGCCGCGAGCTTGCGCAGCGGCGCCTCGCGCACCACCGCCGCATCGTAGCGATCGGCCACGATCAGTCCGGACGCTTGCGGCTGCAGGGCCTCGCCGTCGAGCAGATCAAGACTGAAGCCGGCCGGGACGGCCCAGAAGAAGCGGTCGCAATAATCGAGATAAGCGGGCCACTTGTGGTCGCCGAGCAGATCCGTCTTGGAGATCTTGATCTCGACGATGGTCAGCATGCCTTTGCCGCAGATGGCCATCATGTCGGCGCGCCTGCCGTTCGGGAGGGGCACTTCGCACAGGGCGAACAGATCCTGACGGAAGAACAGCCGCGTCACCCCGCGCGCGACGTCCTGCGCCGCCAGCGGAGCGTCGACGAAGCAATTGTCGGGAAGACTCGGGACCGTCGCCATGGGCCGACGCTAGAATGAAAAGGGAACAGAGGAAAGGGCTTGCCGTCCGGGCGGTCCGGCCGCGGCTCAGCGGTAGAAGATGTGGTTGCCGACCGAGGCCACGCGGGTCAGGCCGCGCCAGCCGGGCCGGACATAGGCCGCGTGGAAGAAAAGGGCCTCCGAGCCTTCGCTGTCGGCCAGGTCCTGTTGCGCGATATGGGCTATCGCCACCGCTTTGCGCCACGCCGCATTGTCCGGAATCGCGGGGATGTGCCCGCGACGCACAAAGGAGAACTGGCTCTTCTGCTTGACCACGCCGCAAAGCGAGGCTGGGAAACGACCGGATTTGCTGCGGTTGATGATCACCTCGGCGACCGCGAGCTGGCCGGCGAGCGGCTCGCCCTTGGATTCGAAATAGACGGCTCCGGCGAGGCAGGCCAGTTCAGCGTCGGCAGCGTCGGCGCCCGCATAGGCCTCGACCAGCGCGCCCAGCGACTGGGCCTTATGCTTCAGGCTGATTTCGGCCGTGGCGGCCTCGACGGTGGCGATCGCATGATCCATGGATGCGATCGATAGATCGACCTCCGGCGCAGGCATCGCCGCATCCACGCGGTCCTGCGGCGGCTCGGCCACGACGGCGGCGGCATGATCCATGAAATGTGAGCTCGTCGGCGTGGGGACGAGTTCCCCGGCGACGGAAGGATCGGCGAAAGCCGCGCTGGCGACCAACACAGCGGCCGCGGTAAAACCGCCGGCGCGAATCAAACGGAACATCTACACTCAAATCTTGGCGGTTGCCTGGTCCGTTTGGATGCTCGAACGCTTCCCGGCCATTCCCCCGTCTCGCTGCGCCGCGACGCCGACCTAGGCGTGTGCTGCGGCCCCCGCTCTCATCCCCAATTGCCGCGCACAGGGGTGTTGGGCGCACCTTGAGGAGTCAATCGAAGCTGTTCATTTCGTCGGCGAACCGTTCGGCTGACGCGATGTCCAGTTCCAAAACCCATAGATCCGGGTCGAATCGGCGTTTCCGACCGAGGAAATTTGCCGCCTCTTCGTCGTTCGCGGCCGTCTGGGGCCCCGTTTCCTGCCACCGATAGCGGCCGTCGGGCTGCAGGATCCGCTCGAGAAACCGCGCTTTTCTGCCTCTTTCCGACAGAATCACCAGCACGGACCCGGCGTCCGAATCGCCTCTTGCGATGACGGTGGCAAACCCTCCATCCGCCTCGGCCTGCCGCATCAGCGCGCTCACAAGCACCGATGAAGAGAGCCGCGGCTCCATCAGCGGCGATAGCCGTCGAGGCTGCTGAGCGGGATGTGCGAACGCATGAATGTGCCGGTGCCGCGGGCCGCTTCCACGCCGTCGGCCCCGATCAGCCGCGCATCGCCGACGAACACCCGGCGCTTGCCGCTCGCCCATCGACCCTCGGCGGTCACCGGACCCTCCTTCAGGGGCCGGGTGAACAGCAGGTTGAAGGCAGTGGTGAGCAGGAAGCGATCGGTGACGAGGCTGTTGCAGGCATAGAAAGCGGCGTCGTCCATCATCTTGAAATAGAGCGTGCCGTGCGCGGCTCCGGCGGCATGGAAGAAGCGCCCGTCAACGTGGAAGCGGATGCGTGCCAGGCCTTCCTCGACGATTTCGAGCTTCGAATCGAACAGCCCATTCACCGGCGCGTGCCGGTAGAGCGATTCCAGCGCCCGAAAGTGAGCGGCCGCGCCTGCCGAGACCCCAAGGTCACTGGCGGGTTGCTCGTCAGGCGGCATTGCGGGCCTCGGCGCCCGCCAGCAGCGCGTAGAGCGCATCCTTGGACCGGGCACCGCGCAGCTTCGCCACCGTGTCGCGGTCGCGCAACGCTCGGCTGACGCTGGCCAGCGCCTTCAGGTGGTCGGCGCCGGCATCCGGCGGCGACAGCAGCAGGAAAACCAGGTCGACCGGCAGGCGATCAACCGACTGGAACTCGATCGGTGCGCTCAGCCGGGCGAAATAGCCGAACACCCCGGCCAGTCCCTCGATCCTGCCGTGCGGTATGGCGGCGCCGCCGCCATATCCGGTGGAGCCGACCCGCTCCCGGTCGCTGAGGCTGGCAAAGATGTCCTTGGCGGCAACCCCCGTCCGGCGGGAGGCGGCTGCGGCGAGCTGCTGGAACAGGCCCTTCTTGTTGGCGACATTCAAGCCGGCGTCGATCGCGTCAGGAGCCAGAATTTCGGAAAGTTCACTCATTTGCTGCACCGCCAGGGAGGCGCAGCGGCCCCCCGCTAAGACTGAAAAAGCTCGAACGGCGCGGTCAGTCGCGCTGCGGCTCGACCCACCCGATCGTGCCGTCGCCTCGTCGATAGACCATGTTGAACTTGCCCGTGCCGCTGTTGCGGAAAAGCAAGGCGTTGGTATTCCTCAGATCGAGCAGCATCACCGCATCGGAGACGCTCGCGTCCGGGATATCCACCCGCGTCTCGGCGATGATCGGCGGGTTGTCAGCCGGCTGTCCGTCCTCGTCGCCGACGTCGAACACGCGGTAGGCGGCATCCGCGGCAACCTCCGCCAGCGCCTCCACCGACGCCGCCCCGTGGCGGTCCTTGAGCCTGCCCGTATAGCGGCGCAGCTGCTTTTCGATCCGCTCGGCGGCTTGGTCGAACGCCGGGTGGGCGTCCGCCGCCTGGCCCGAGCCTTTCAGGATCACGCCCTGCATGACATGGGCGACGATGTCGCAGGTGAACGCATGGTCGTGGGGGCCCCTGCCGAAGGTCACCGTCGCGGAAATCGCGCGGGCGAAATATTTGTCGGCGATCGCCGCCATCCGTTCCTGGACATGGGCGCGCAGAGCCTCGCCGGTATCGACCTGATGACCAGAGACCCGGATCTCCATTCTACTCTCCAGTGGACCTGATTGGCTGGCGGCTTAGGCCCGGTCCTCGTTTCCCGTCAACCGCGGCCCTCCAGCCGAAGCCATATCGGATCGACAAGCGCCGCTACAAACGCGGCATGGCGCGCGAGCTCTTCCTCAGAGGCCATGTGCCGCCGCGGCGGGCGTACCATGGCGATGGTCGGCGCGATCGGCTGGCGCCCGTGCGGGACAGCGGCAAGGCCGGTCTGCACCGCCTCCGCGCTGAGCGAAAAGCCGATCTGCCGGCCGCCGGTGAGCTCGATATAGCATTGCGCGAGCAGCTGGGCATCGATCAGCGCGCCATGTTTGACGCGGAGGCTGCGGTCCACGCCGAACCGGGTGCACAAGGCATCGAGGCTGTGCTTGGCGCCGGGATGCCGCTGCCGCGCTATGGCGAGCGTATCGATCATCCGCGACAGGCAGACGAGGGCGCGCCCGCAGTGGCTGAGCTCGTGGTTCAGAAAGCCGAAGTCGAAGCTCGCATTGTGGGCGACAAGAGGGCTGTCGCCGATGAATTCGAGCAGTTCCTCGCAGCGTTCGTGGAAGCCGGGCTTGTCGGCGAGGAACGCATCGGACAGGCCGTGCAGCATTTGCGCCTCGGTCGGCATCGGCCGGCCCGGATTGAAATAGGCATGGAAGGTGCGGCCCGTCTCGACCCGGTTGACCAGCTCGACGCAGCCGATCTCCACCAGCCGGTCGCCACCCAGCGGGCTCAGCCCCGTGGTCTCGGTGTCGAAAACGATCTCCCGCATGACAGGGTTATGAATCGCCGCCTCCGGACAGGCAAGCGAGGATGCGGCGAACCGCTCGTCGCGTTTCCGCCATCGAGCCGCCGGTCGGGATGACGAAATCCGCTCGCGCCCGCTTCTCGGCATCCGGCAGCTGCCGAGCGAGGATCCGATCGAGCTTCGCCTGGGTCATGCCAGGGCGCGCGAGGACCCGCTCGCGCTGCGTTTCGGCGGGCGCCGAGACCACGGCAATCTTGTCGACCTGATGCCGCCCTCCGGCCTCGAACAGCAGCGGGATATCGAGCAGGACCAGCGGCGCGCCGCGATGGGCGGCGAGGAAAGCCTCACGCTCGCGCGCCACCGCGGGGTGGATGAGGCCTTCGAGATTTTGCAGCGCCTCGCGCTCGCCCAGCACTCGCTCCGCCAGCGCGCCGCGGTTCACCCCCTCCGGTCCGGTCGTCCCGGGAAAGCGCGCTTCGATCTCCGCCACCAATTCCCCTTCGGGCCCCTGCAGCCGGTGAACGACGGCGTCCGCATCGAACACCGGCACGCCTTCATTGGCGAACATCGCCGCGACGGTGGATTTGCCCATGCCGATCGAGCCGGTGAGACCGAGGACGATCATCGGCTCAGAATATCCCGAAGCTCGGCATCATGCTCCCGCGGCGGCGACGTGCGGAAGAATAAGCGGAAGGATTCGTCCGCCTGCTCGACCAGCATCTGAAGCCCGTCCGCGAAGCGCATTCCAAGCTCCTCCGCTTGACCAACGAGCCGCGTCGGCCGTTTCCCATAGGCCATGTCCAGGACGAACGTGTCGGGATAATAATGTGCAAGGTCGATCGGCACGTCGGGATACCCGTCCCTTCCCATCGGTGTCGCGTTGACGACCACATGGCTGTAGCGCTGATCCTCGGGGCCGTCGTGGGGATTGCGGATCGGCCCGAGCCCCTCGAGCGACGCCACATAGACATCGGGATTGAGGCTCAGCCAGACGGCCATTCCGCGCGCTTTCTCGATCGTCCTGTTGAAGAAGTCGAAGTCGACATAGCCCGCTTGCACCGCTCCGATCACGGCAGCCAGAGCCGCCCCTCCCGCGCCGATGATCTGCACGTAGATCGCAACATGGGTCGGATAGCGGCGGTGTTGCGCCGGCGGAAGCAGGCGCGCGACCGCCATCACATCGGTATTGAAGCCGCGGCGGGAGCCGCCTTCCACCGGAATCACCGTGTTCACGGCGCCGGTCTTTTCCGCGTTCGAGTCGATCCGGCTCGTATAGGGGACGATACTGCGCTTGAGGGGAGCGGTGACGTTGCAGCCTCGCCACGAAGGATCGCGCCGGCGGCGGTGGAGATATTCGTGCAACTCTTTCGGCGCGACGAGGGTGGCCCGATAATGCCCCTCCAACCCGAGCTTATCCAGCCAGAATTTGTGGATCAGCGGCGATTTGCTGTGAGCGATCGGGTCGCCGATTACTTCGGCATAGGGGACGCCCATCAGCCCTCACCGCCGCACTGTCATGAAGCGAGCACCCCTCGCTCGCGCAGGAAGGCGAGCAACGGCAGCAGCGGCAGGCCAAGGACGGCGAAGTGGCTGCCCTCGATGCGGTCGAACAGTTGCACGCCCAGCCCCTCGATGCGGTAACCGCCCACGCTCCAGCGGATCGCCTGATATTCGCGGTCGAGATATTGCCGCAGGAAGGCATCGCTCAGTGGGCGGACGGTGAGGGCGACACTTTCGGCCTCGTGCCAGACCGGCCTGCCGTGCTCCGCAATCACTGCCGCGGAATGGAGGCGGTGCGTCCTGCCCGCCAGCGAACGCAATTGCTCGAGGGCCTCCTCACGTGAGCCGGGCTTGCTCAGCATGCCGCCATCCTCGCGTTCCAGCGTCTGGTCCGATCCGAGGACGAGATCCGCTTCGCCGGCGGCAGCGCTCAGAGCCTTGAGCTCGGCCAGCGCCTCGGCCGTGCCGAGCGCATCAAGCCCCTGTCTCTCGAGCGCTGCCTTCGCCGCAGCCTCGTCCAAGCCGGCATCGACGGTGTCGAACGGCACCCCGGCCGCTTGCAGCATCTGCTGCCGGGCCGGGCTCTGCGACGCGAGCAGCAGCCTCACGCCGCGCCCCTCGCCTCGTCGCCCCGCTCGTTGCACAGTTTCACGATCGCGAACGCGGTTTCCTCGATCGACCGGCGGGTGACGTCGATCACCGGCCAGCCATTGTCGGCGAAGATGCGGCGGGCGAAGGCGAGCTCGGCATTGACCGCGTCGACGTCGACATAATCCGTCTCCGCGGGCTGGTTGAGCGACAGGAGCCGGTTGCGCCGAATCTGGATGAGCCGGTCCGAGCCGGTCGTGAGCCCGACCACGAGCGGATGCTGAAGGTCGAACAGCGAAGCCGGCGGCGGCGATTCCGGCACGAGCGGGATGTTGGCCACCTTGAATCCGCGATTGGCGAGGTAGATCGAAGTCGGCGTCTTCGACGTTCTCGAAACCCCTGCCAGAACGATGTCGGCTTCCTCCCAATTGTCGGCGCCAACCCCGTCGTCATGCGCGATCGTGAATTGAATGGCGTCGACGCGAGCGAAATAGGCTGCGTCGAGGGCATGCTGCCGGCCCGGCCGCGCCTTGGCCTGTTGCCCCAGAACCGCCGAAAGTGCGTCGACCACCGGGTCGAGCGCGGACACCGCATGGATGCCGCGGCGGCGGCATTTCTGTTCCAGTTCACGACGGATATTGTTGTTGACCAGTGTATAGAGGACCAGTCCCGGCCGCCGCTCGATATCGTCAAGCACCCGGTCGAGATGGCCTTCGGACCGCACCATCGGCCAGAAATGACGCAACACGTCGACCCCGTCGAACTGCGCCAGGCACGCCTTCGCGACCACCTCCAACGTCTCCCCGGTAGAGTCCGAAAGCAGGTGCAGATGAAGCTGGCTCATGCTTGCGAATGCCTGTGGAAAACCATGTTGAAAGGGCTAGCTGAACCTTCGGGGCGCTTTCAAGAAAAGGTTTCGCCCCCGCTTTCCGGCTTCGGTCCACAGTTTCACGAAGAGGGAAAAAGTTCCGCTTCCATGCTGTGGATTGCGGGGACAAGCTTCGCGAATCCGCGGGCCTCCGCCGCCGCACCAATGTCAAGCTGTTTGCAAAATCAGGCGGAGCCAATAAACCCCGGCATCCGCCCTTCTGCAACCTTCATCAGACTCTCTTATAATAAGATCTCCAGATAAGGGAGTGGAGCCGAGCCAGCTTCGATGGATTCCTCCACCAAGCCGTTGCTAACCGTCCTAAACGGCGAGAATCCGGGAAAAACTCCGATCTGGCTAATGCGTCAGGCCGGTCGGTATTTGCCCGAATATAGGGCGCTGAGGGCCGCAAAAGGCGGATTCCTCAAGCTGGTCTATGATCCCGAAGCTGCAGCCGAGATCACCCTCCAGCCGATCCGCCGCTTCGGGTTCGACGGCGCAATTCTGTTCTCTGACATCCTCATCGTCCCCCACGCGCTCGGCCAGGACCTGCATTTCGAGGCTGGCGAAGGACCGCGTCTTTCTCCCCCCCTGATGGATGCGGCGCTGGAGGCGCTGGCAGCCGTCCCACAGCGCTTTGCGCCCATTTTCCGGACGGTGGATAAGGTCAAGTCGGCTTTGCCCTCTGAGACGGCCTTTTTGGGCTTTGCCGGCAGCCCGTGGACCGTTGCGACTTATATGGTTGCTGGCCGGGGCAGCAAAGACCAGGGCGAGGCGCGGCGCTATGCCTATCGGGATCCGCCGGCATTCGCCGCTCTCATCGAGGCGCTGGTCGCCACAACCGTCGAATATTTGTGCGGCCAGATCGACGCGGGCGTCGAAGCAGTGCAGCTGTTCGACAGCTGGGCCGGCAGCTTGGCGCCAGCACAGTTCGAGCAATGGGTGATCGCGCCCACCGCGCAGCTTGTCCAGGCGCTGAAGTCGCGACACCCGGAGGTGCCGATCATCGGCTTTCCGAAGGGCGCCGGCGGCAAGTTGTCCGCCTACGCGCGCGAGACGGGTGTGGATGCTATTGGCCTCGACGAGACGGTAGATCCGAAATGGGCGGCGGCCGAGCTCCCGCCTGGGCTTCCGGTCCAGGGCAACCTCGATCCGCTCGCGCTCATCGCCGGGGACGACGCGCTTGAAAAGGCGGTACGCCGCATCATATCAGCGTTCGAAGACCGTCCGCACGTCTTCAATCTGGGGCATGGCATCTTGCCGGACACGCCGATCGCGCACGTCGAGCAGCTCCTTCGCTTGGTGCGCCAGTGACGTTTGATGACCTCGAAACGGCCCTTTCCTTGACCTACGCGTGGATCAAGGCCGCGCATGTGATCTTCGTGATCTTCTGGATTGCGGGGCTGTTCATGCTGCCGCGTTTCTACGTATATCATCAGGAGGCGACACCGGGATCGATCGAGGAGCAAAGGTGGGTGGAACGGGAGCGCAAGCTCCGTACCATCATCATCACGCCGGCGATGCTGCTGGTATGGGCGTTTGGTCTATCCCTCGCCTCGATTACCGATGCGTGGGCGCAAGGCTGGTTTCACGCCAAGGTCGCATTGGTCCTCGCGCTTTCGGCCTATCACGGCTACATGGTCGGTTACGGCAGGAAGCTGGCGCGGGGTCAGCGGCCGGTCCATGGGCGCGCGCTTCGGATCATGAACGAGATCCCGGGAATCGCGACGGCGCTCATCGTGATTTTGGTGATAGTTCGGCCCTTTTAGCCTGCTTGACTCGGCTCAGGGTGGAGCCTAACCCGAGCCCGGTCGTTAGCCCGCCGTCTGTGCAGGCAATCCCCACCGATAGCCGATCCTCGCGCTCCGGACGACCGTATCCAGCTTTCCGAGACCCCTATGCACCTCAAAGATCTAAAGCAGAAATCCCCCGCAGACCTGGTGGCGATGGCCGAAGAGCTCGGCATCGAGGGCGCTTCGACGCTGCGCAAGCAGGAGCTGATGTTCTCGATCCTCAAGGTCCAGGCCGAGAACGGCCAGGAGATCATGGGGATGGGGACGATCGAAGTGCTTCCCGATGGATTCGGCTTCCTGCGCTCGCCCGAGGCCAACTACCTCGCCGGGCCCGACGATATCTATGTGTCGCCCAACCAGGTCCGGAAATTCGGCTTGCGCACCGGCGACACCGTCGAAGGGGAGATACGCGGTCCCAAGGACGGCGAACGCTATTTCGCGCTGACCCGGTTGAGCGTGGTCAATTTCGATGATCCCGAGGCGGTCCGTCATCGCGTCAACTTCGACAATTTAACGCCGCTCTATCCGGATGAGAAGCTGACGCTCGACAGCGCCGATCCGACCCAGAAGGACAAGTCGGCGCGGGTGATCGATATCGTTTCGCCCCAGGGCAAAGGCCAGCGCGCGCTGATCGTGTCCCCGCCCCGCGTCGGTAAGACCGTGCTGCTTCAGAACATTGCCAGGGCGATCACCGACAACCATCCGGAAGTGTTCCTGATCGTGCTGCTGATCGACGAGCGGCCGGAGGAAGTCACCGACATGCAGCGCTCGGTGAAGGGCGAGGTGATCTCCTCGACCTTCGACGAGCCCGCGCAACGCCACGTGCAAGTCGCCGAAATGGTTATCGAGAAGGCCAAGCGCCTGGTCGAGCATAAGAAGGACGTGGTCATCCTGCTCGATTCGGTCACCCGGCTGGGGCGCGCCTACAACACGGTGGTGCCGTCGTCGGGCAAGGTGCTGACCGGCGGCGTCGACGCCAACGCCCTGCAGCGGCCCAAGCGCTTCTTCGGCGCTGCGCGCAACATCGAGGAAGGCGGCTCCCTGTCGATCATCGCCACCGCGCTCATCGACACCGGCTCCAAGATGGACGAGGTGATCTTCGAGGAGTTCAAGGGCACCGGTAATTCCGAGATCGTGCTCGATCGGAAGGTCGCCGACAAGCGCATCTTCCCCGCGCTCGATGTCGGCAAATCCGGCACCCGCAAGGAGGAATTGCTGGTCGACGCCGCCAAGCTGTCGAAAATGTGGGTGCTGCGCCGCATCCTGATGCAGATGGGCACGGTCGACGCGATGCAGTTCCTGCTCGACAAGATGAAGGATGCCAAGTCGAATGAGGATTTCTTCGCCTCGATGAACCAGTAACCGACACGGACCGCTCGCCAGATGCTCGATTTCCTCCTGAACGCTTCAAGCGCGGTCGCCGGCCCGGCCGGCATCTGGCAGTCGATCGTCCACGATTTCTCGAACCTCGGCGATCCGTCGGCGCTGGCGGCTTTCGGCCAGGTGCTGATGATCGATATCATGCTGGCCGGCGACAATGCGATCGTGGTCGGTGCGCTCGCCGCGGGCCTGCCCGCCGCGCAGCGCCGCAAGGTCATCCTGATCGGCATTATCGCGGCTCTGGTGCTGCGCATCGTCTTCGCACTGATGGTGACGTGGCTGCTCGGCATCGTCGGGCTGGTCCTCGCCGGCGGCCTGCTCCTCCTCTGGGTGGCGTTCAAGATGTGGCGGGACCTGCGCCATGCCGGCGAGTCGCCGGGCTCGGACGAGGTCTCGGGCGACGAACATTCGGGCCTCAGGCCGGCCAAGAGCTTCGCCGCGGCCGCCTGGGCGGTCGCCGTCGCCGACGTGTCGATGAGCCTCGACAACGTCCTCGCCGTCGCCGGCGCAGCCCGCGAACATCCCGGCATCCTGGTGATCGGCCTTGTCCTGTCGGTCGCGCTGATGGGCGTCGCCGCCAACATCCTGGCCAAATATATCGAGCGATACCGCTGGATCGCCTGGCTGGGCCTTGCCGTCATCGTCTACGTCGCCGGCAAGATGATCTGGGAAGGCTGGCACGACGTCCAGCCTTACGCGCTCAGCTTCTTCGGCTGATCCGGCGCCTGCGCGCGCCGGCCAGGGCGGTTGGTCGAAGCGAGCCGCCCTTTGGCAGAAGCGGAGGCGACGGCTGGCGCCGCTGCTCCGATGCGCGTACCATCATCCAGGATGGGAGTGCGCGCATGAACCGCCGTCTGCTCGGGATCGCCATCGCCGCAGCGTCGAGCCTGGCCTCCGCCGCCGCAGGCCAGCAGGCGCCGCCTCCGACTGCCCCAATCGCCGACCCCCGCGACGTCGTCGCTTTCGAGCAGGACGAGAGCGACCGCATGACGGTGCCGGTCAGCATCGGCGGACGCGGCCCCTATCGCTTCATCGTCGACACCGGCTCCGAACGCACCGTCATCTCGCAGGAGCTGGCGAGCCGGCTCGACCTTCATGCCGGCAGTGAAGCCACATTGCACAGCATCAGCGGCTCCGGCGAAGTCTCCACCGTCATCATCCCGCGGCTCCGGGTCAGCAAGCGGACCGTGCGCGGCATCCACGCGCCGGCGCTGTCAGCGGCCGACATCGGCGCAGTCGGCATGCTCGGCATCGACAGCCTCAAGACGCAGCGCGTGCTGTTCGACTTCGACCGGCGGACGATGGCGATCACCCCCTCGATCCAATATGAGCGCGACTGGGGCCCCAACACGATCGTCGTCAAGGCCCGCACGCGCTACGGCCGGCTGGTCCTGTCCGACGCCCGCATCGACGGCGAGAAGGTGCTCGTCATCCTCGACACCGGCTCGCAGGTGACGATCGGCAACGGCGCGCTCCGCCGCAAGCTCGTCGCCCGCAACAAGCTCCAGCCGACCCGGCCGATCGAGCTGCTCAGCGTCACCGGCGGGCTCGCCCCGGCCGACTACACCAAGGTCCGCCACGTCCGGCTGGGCGGCATCCACATCCGCGACCTGCCGATCGCCTTCGCCGACATCCATCCGTTCCGGCAGCTTGGCCTCCACGGCCGGCCGGCGCTGCTGCTCGGCATGGACGCGCTGAAGCTGTTCGACCGCGTGTCGGTGGATTTCGCGCACCAGCGCGTTCAATTTCTCGCCCCCGATATCGGGCTGATCGAGGAGGAAACCCGTCTCGCGCAATTGATGTCCGCCCCGCGCGTGGCTGCCCGTTAGGGCACCAATAGGGTCGATCCGGTGGTCGCCCGCGCCTCGAGCGCGCGATGCGCGTCGGCCGCATCCTGGAGCCGGTAGCGCGCTCCCACTCTCACCGCGATGGTGCCGTTGCCGATCATCTCGAACAGCCGCGCCGCCGAGCGCGTCATTTCCGCCGGCGTGGCGACATAATCGGCGAGGGTCGGCCGAGTAACGAAGATCGATCCCGCCTTGGTGAGGTCGAGCGCCCGGAACGGGGGCACCGGTCCCGAGGCATTGCCGTAGGTGACCAACAGCCCGCGTTTGGCGACCGACGCCAGCGACGCCGCCCAGCTCGCCGCGCCGACGCCGTCAAAAACGACCTCGACGCCCTTGCCGCCGGTCAGCTCCCGCACCGCGCCGGCCAGCGCCTCCAGCGGGCATGACAAAGCATGATCCGCGCCGCTGCCCGCCGCCGCCGCGGCCTTTTCAGCGCTGCCCGCATGGGCGATCACCGTCGCGCCCGCGGCCTTCAGCCAAAGCACCAGGATCGATCCCACGCCGCCCGCGGCGGCATGGACCAGCACCGTGTGCCCCGCTGCCACCCGGGCGCAGCGCTCGACCAGGAACTCGGCGGTGCACCCCTTGAGCATCGCCGCGGCCGCGGTTTCGGCGCCGATCCCATCCGGAAGCCTCACCACGCGGTCGGCGGCGATCGCCCGGTGCGTCGCATAGGCCCCCAGCGGCCCCGAGAAATAGCCGATCCGGTCTCCTTCGCGGAAGTCGGCTACGCCTTCGCCGACCGCCTCGACCATGCCGGCCGCTTCCGAGCCGAGGCCGGACGGAAGGCTCAGCGGATAAAGCCCTGAGCGGTGATAGGTGTCGATGAAGTTCAGCCCCACCGCCTCGTGGCGGACGAGCAATTCGCCTGCCCCCGCCTCCGGTATCGCCATCGCCTCCGCCTCGAGCACCTCCGGGCCGCCCGTCTCTCGAAGCACGAAGCGGTAAGGGTCCGCCATTCGATCATCCTCCAACATGCGTGCGCCCTGCGCCCTCCAGCCACCGATGAGTGGGGGGCGTCGGTCAATCCCGGTGCCCGGGATCGAGCTTCCCCAATTCGGTTGGGTTGGCCGTGGGACGGACGCCATTCTCCACTAGGCGATGGCCGTGGTCGATCTCCTGCAGTTCGCCGAGCGCTGCCTCGACCTGTCCCGGCCATGGATCGATCCCCACCGCTGTTCTCCTTCTGGTTCCAGGATCCGCCTAGGCCAGATGCTGGGCGAAAAACGTCTCCGTCCGCGCGTCCGCGAGCCGCGCCGCCTCTTCGCTGCGCCGCTTGCCCGTCTCGGCCGCAAAGCCGTGGTCCTCGCCGGAATAGTCGTGCAGGACGACTTTCGGATGGTCGTCGAGCCCCTCGTGCATGGCCTGCTGGGTCTCAGGGCTGACAAAATGGTCGGCGCCGGCGATGTGGAGCATCAGCGGGCGCGCGATCGCGTGCTTTTCGTTGAGCAGGGTGTCGATCCCCACGCCATAATAGCCCACCGTCGCGTCCACGTCGGTCCTGGTTGACGTCATGAAGGCGAGCCGGCCGCCGAGGCAATAGCCGACGCAGCCGACTTTCCCGTTCATTCCCAAGTGCTTACGCGCTGTCCGGATGGTAGCTTCAATATCCCTGATGCCTTGGTCCTGGTCGAAGCGGCCCATCAGCTCGAGCGCTTGGCCGAACTCCTGCTCGACGTCCGGATCGAGCTCCACTCCCGGTTCGAGGCGCCAGAACAGGTCCGGCGCCAGCGCGAGATAGCCGAGCCGCGCCCAATGGTCGCACTTGCGGCGGATGCCGGCATTGACTCCGAAAATCTCCTGGATGACGACGATCGCCGCGCGCGGCTCGCCCGGCGGTGCGGCGCTGTAAGCCTTGAAGCTGCCGTCTTGGTCGAACGTTTCGATGTCGATCATCGCCATGTCTCGCTGCTCCTGTCTTGCGCGGCGCGGCGGACTATACACATAAGGCGGGCCACGCCCGCAACTGCCCGAGAGGTGAGCGCCATGAAAGTCACGTTCGACGTCGATTGCACGCCGGAGGAAGCGCGCCGCTTCATCGGCCTGCCCGACCTGACGCCGGTGCACCAGGCCTATGTCGACAAGATGCAGAAGACGATCGCAGACGCCCTCACCCCGGACGCAATGACCGAGCTGGTAAAGGCGTGGGGGCCGATGACCGAGGCCGGCATGGCGATGTGGCAGCAGATGATCGGCCAGTCGGGGACCAAGAAGCCGTAGCGCGCGCCGCCGGCTCAGGAAGCCTGATGCAGGAAGACACCATCTACGCGCTTTCGTCGGGCAGCCCTCCGGCGGCCATCGCGGTGATCCGGATAAGCGGCCCGCGCGCCGGGCACGCGCTGGGGTTGCTCGCCGGGCGATCGGCCAGCCCTCGCCGCGCCCAGACCGCCTCTATCCGTCACCCGGAAAGCGGCGAAATCCTCGATAACGGACTGGTCCTCCACTTCCCGGCGCCGCACAGCGCGACCGGCGAGGAGGTGGCCGAGCTGCACCTCCACGGCGGGCGCTCGGTGGTGGCGGCGGTGCTCGATGCATTGCGAGGAATAGAGGGGCTCCGCGAAGCCCGAGCCGGCGAATTCACCCGCCGTGCGTTCGAGAACGGCCGGATCGACCTCGCCGAAGCCGAGGGCCTCGCCGACCTGCTCACCGCGGAGACCCAGTCGCAGCGTCGAGCGGCGCTGGCGCTTGCCGGCGGTGCCCTCAGCCGCGAGGTCGGCCGCTGGGAGTCGGCCCTGCTCGACCTCGCGGCTGAGGTCGAGGCGGTGCTCGACTTCGCCGATGAAGGTGACGTGGACCACGGCCTTTCCATTGCGTGGGAGCAGCGGCTGCACGGGCTTCGGGAGGAGCTGGAACGGGCGCTCGCCCGCCCCCCCGTCGAACGGCTGCGGGACGGTATACGGGTTATTCTCGCCGGCCCCGTCAATGCCGGTAAGTCAAGCCTGTTCAATGCCTTGGTCGATCGCGATGCGGCGATAGTATCGGCCGTTCCGGGGACGACGCGCGACCTGATCGAAGCGCCGGTGGCGATCGGGGGCGTGCCCTTCCTGCTGGTCGATACGGCGGGTCTTCGCGACACTGGGGACGAAATCGAATCCATCGGCGTGGGTCGGACGCGGGCCAATCTCGAGGCTGCCGACGTCATTTTGTGGCTGGGACACCCCACCTCATGTCCCGACCGGGACCGTTCGATCTTGATCAGCCCCAAGGCTGATCTCGGGCCGGAGATACCGGCGGGGACCGAGGTGGCCGTGTCAGCCGTCAGCGGATCAGGAGTGGAGCGGCTCATCCGGCTCCTGTCGGAACGCGCCGCGGCGCTGCTCCCCCACGAGGGTGAGGTGGCGATCAATGGACGTCATCGCCAGCTGCTCCGAGAAGCGGCGGAAGGTCTCGGGGAGGCGGCCGCGACCTGCGACCTATTGGTGATGGCAGAGGGTCTCCGCCTCGCCCGGTCCGCCCTTGACCGCATCACCGGCCGGGCAGGCACCGAGGACATGCTGGATACCCTGTTTGGCCGCTTCTGCATCGGCAAATGATGTTTCACGTGGAACATGCCAACCACCGACACCCTGTGGGCTGCGGAAGCTGAGCAGCCATCATGACAAGGCAAGATGGCTAGACTAAGGGCGCATAATGTATCGGTTTGACGTCATCGTCGTGGGCGGCGGCCATGCGGGTTGCGAAGCCGCGGCTGCAGCCGCGCGGATGGGGGCCTCGGCAGCGCTGGTGAGCTTCAGCCGCGACACGATCGGAGCGATGTCATGCAACCCGGCGATCGGCGGGCTCGGCAAGGGCCATCTGGTCCGGGAAGTCGATGCCTGCGACGGACTGATTGCCCGTGCCGCCGATCATGCCGCAATCCACTACCGTATGCTGAACGCGAGCAAGGGCGCGGCGGTGCGCGGCCCCCGGGTGCAGGCGGACCGGAATCGCTTCAGGGCGGCAATCCTCCGGTTGCTGGCTGAGCAACCCGGATTGTCGATCGTCGAGGGCGAAGCAAGCGCCCTTCTGCTCGATCCCGATCGAGTGCCGCGGGTTGCCGGGCTCACGCTGGCCGATGGCCGGGTCTTGCGGGCGCGCGCGGTGGTGCTCGCGACCGGAACCTTTCTCAATGCCAAGCTCCATTTCGGGATGAGCCATTGCGGGGGCGGGCGGATCGGCGAAGCCGCTTCGGTCGCGCTCGCCGACCAGCTCCGTGCGCTCGACCTGCCTGTGGCGCGGCTGAAGACCGGCACTCCGCCGCGGCTGGATGGCCGGACCATCGACTGGGGCGCGCTTGAGCGCCAGCCGTCGGACGGTGGCTGCTGGACCATGTCGCAGCTGGGTCCCGGCCGCGTCGCCCCGCAGCTTTTCTGCGCTGTCACCCGAACCAACTCGGTCACCCACGATCTGATCCGGGCCTCGCTCGATCGCTCGCCGCTGTTCGCTGGTCAGATCACCGGCGTCGGGCCACGCTACTGCCCCTCGATCGAGGACAAGGTGCACCGGTTCGCCGATCGCGACGGCCACCAGGTTTTCCTCGAGCCGGAGGGGCTGGACGATCACATTGTCTATCCGAACGGGATATCGACGTCGCTTCCGTTCGACGTTCAGTTGGCGATGGTCCAGTCGATGCAAGGCCTCCGGCGCGCCGAAATCCTCCGGCCCGGCTATGCCGTCGAATATGATCATGTGGATCCGCGGATCCTGGATCCTACACTCGCTGTCCGGCCCGAGATCGCGCACGGCCTGTTTCTGGCCGGCCAGATCAACGGCACTACCGGTTATGAGGAGGCCGCGGCGCAGGGACTGATCGCCGGCATCAATGCCGCGGCTGCCGCGCTTGACCGCCCGCCGGTCGTTTTCGAGCGCAGCCAATCCTATTTGGGCGTGTTGGTCGACGACCTTACCTTGCAGGGGGTTACCGAACCATACCGCATGCTCACCGCCCGCGCCGAATACCGCCTTCGGCTTCGATCCGACAATGCCGGCGAGCGGCTGACTCCGCAAGCGATCGCCGCCGGTTGCGTGTCGTCCGAGCGGCGCCGGGTCTTTGCGGCCGCGCAGGCCGAGCGGGCGGCGCTGGAGGGGGTGCTCGCGCGGCGCTTCGGCGGCAAGGATTTGAACCAGGCCGGAATCCCGGTTCGCGACGATGGGGTGAAGCGGCGTCTCAAGGAGTGGCTCCGCTTCCCCGACCTCGACGCGGCGGGGCTTGTGCGGCTCCTGCCGGAGCTGACCGCCTTCGCCCCGCAAATAGTCGAGAGCGCGGTTCAGGATCATCGCTACGCGCCTTATCTTGATCGGCAGCGCGCGGAGATCGAACGGCTTAAGACGGATGAAGCCGCACCGATACCAGCGGACATCGTTTACGCGGCGGTGCCCGGCCTGTCGAACGAGATGGTCGAACGCCTGTCGGCCGGGCGTCCTGCCACTCTGGGTGCCGCAGGCCGCGTCCGGGGCGTAACCCCTGCGGCGCTGGCGTCGATCCTGGTTCACACTCGTCGTCATGCCGCTGATAATGGATGAGAAGGCAGCAAAGACTTGGCTCGCCAACGAGCTTCATGTTCCACGTGAAACAATGGCTCGGATGGCAGCTTTCGTCCGCCTCCTCCGCGACGAGAATGAGCGCCAGAACCTTGTCTCGACGGCTACGTTAGGCGAGGTGTGGACTAGACATATCGTGGATTCGGCGCAGTTAACCCGGTTTGCTCCCGCGGCGCGCAGCTGGTTGGACCTCGGAACGGGGGCGGGCTTTCCAGGCCTGATCGTGGCCGCGCTTCACCCCGCGAAGGTCACCATGGTCGAGGCGCGGCCACTCCGCGCAGATTTCCTCCGCCGGGCCGCGCAGGTTCTGGATCTCCCATCAGAGACCAGCTTGATATGCGCAAGGATCGAGACGCTCCCCTCCGCGCCGTCCGAGGTGATCAGCGCGCGGGCGTTTGCTCCCCTCGGCAAGCTGCTCGGCTTGGCGGAGCGGTTTTCCACAGCTAAAACGCGCTGGATCCTGCCAAAAGGCCGAAATGCGCAGTCGGAACTGGAATCGGTTGAATCTTCGTGGCACGGTGATTTTCGTCTCGAACCGAGCCTCACCGATGCCGATGCGCGGATCATCGTCGCCCAGGGGGTTCGCCGGAGGACCAGTAGCGCATCATGATCCGGATCGCAGTGGCAAACCAGAAGGGCGGCGTCGGCAAGACCACGACGGCGATCAACCTTGCCACGGCCTTGGCTGCGACCGGCTGGAAGGTGCTGCTCGTCGACCTGGACCCGCAGGGGAACGCGTCGACCGGCCTTGGCGTGGCGCATAACGAGCGGATGCGGTCCAGCTACGAATTGCTGACCGGAGACTGCTCGCTCGAGGAGGCGGTGATCGCCACGCGCATCCCCCGCCTCGACCTGGTTGCGTCGACCGTCGACCTTTCCGGCGCGGAGATCGAGCTCGTTGAGTTTGAGGAGCGCACCCACCGGCTCGACCGGAGCCTCGATCGCGCCCCTCCCGCGCGTTGGGACATCTGCCTCGTCGATTGCCCGCCCTCGCTCGGTCTCCTGACCATCAACGCGCTCGTCGCGGCGCGGGCGATACTGGTCCCGCTTCAAGCAGAATTCTTTGCATTAGAAGGACTTAGCCAGCTTCTTCAAACGGTCGAGCGGGTCCGCGCCCGGTTCAACCCGGGGCTCTCCATCCTCGGCGTCGCGCTCACCATGTACGACCGCCGCAACAATCTTTCCGGCCAGGTCGCCGCCGACGTCCGCGCGTGCCTCGGCAAGGTGGTGTTCGAGACCGTCATTCCCCGCAACGTCCGGCTGTCGGAAGCGCCCAGTCATGGCGTGCCGGCGCTGATCTACGACCATCGCTGCTCAGGATCGGAGGCTTATATGGCCCTTGCCCGCGAATTGATCAGCCGGCTGCCGGCGCTGGCGGCCGCGGCATGATCGACGAGACTCCCACCCGCCGCCGCGCCCCCGGCCTCGGCCGCGGCTTGTCGTCCCTGCTCGGCGAAGTCGCTCGGGAGGCGCCGGTCGCCGGCGGATCGAGCCGCGGCGGGCTGCAGCTGCTGCCCGTGGCGAGCATCGAGCCCAACCCGCAGCAGCCGCGCCGCAGCTTCGACGAGGGTTCGCTGGCCGAACTCGCCGATTCGATCCGCTCGCGCGGCCTGATCCAGCCGATCGTCGTTCGGCCTGCGGGCGATGGCTATCAGATCGTCGCCGGCGAACGTCGCTGGCGAGCGGCGCAGCGCGCGCGGCTCCACGAGATTCCCGCCATCGTCCGCGACTTCGACGACATCGAGACGCTCGAAGTGGCGATCGTCGAGAACGTCCAGCGCCAGGACCTCAACGCGATCGAGGAGGCCGAGGCCTATAAGCGGCTGATCGGCGAATTCGGCCACAGCCAGGAAGAGCTCGGGCGGCTCGTCCATAAGTCGCGGAGCCATGTGGCTAACCTGTTGAGATTATTGGACCTTCCGGAGCGGGTTCAGCTCTGGGTGGCAGCCGGGGAACTCAGCATGGGCCATGCCCGTGCGCTCGTCGGAACGGCCGATCCGGAGGCCTGCGCGATCGAGGTGATCGACCGCGGCCTGTCGGTGCGCGACACGGAGAAGCTCGCCCGCGCCGGCAAGCCCCGCAAGCCGGCCCGGATCGAGCACAAAGGCGCCAGCGCCGACATCGAGGCGCTCGAGCGCCAGCTTGGCGACATGCTGGGTCTGAGGGTCCGGATCAGTCATCGCCCGGATGGCGGGCAGGTCGCGCTCCATTATTCGTCGCTCGACCAGCTCGACATGATCTGCCAGCGGCTCAGCGGCGAGAAAATCTAGGAATCGCGTCCAGGCCGGATCAACGCAGCCGCGCAGCCTGCCGGCAGATGGCGAACAATTCCTCGTCGACCGCCAGCGGGCCGAGCGCCCCCGGCAGCTTTACCTGTCGCTCCGCCTCGAGCAGCCGACTCATGCTCCGCGCGAGCGGCCCCGAGCGCCAGCGCGACAATTGCGCCGCGACCGCGTCCTTCTCCTTGAAGAAGATCGACCGGCCCTGCCCGGCCATGACCGCGGCAATGCTGGTGCCCGCTTCGGCCTCGGCCCGGAGCCTGGCCAGCAGCGCCATCCGCCGCAGCACCGCCCGCACCAGCGCAATGCCTTCGACGCACTCGCTCCGCAATCGGATCAGCTCCGCGTGCAGCATTGCCGCATTGCCGCCGGCGACCGCATCGACCAGCCGGCCGAGGTCGCCCTCGTCGCGCCCGGCGCCGACCGCATCGACAATCTCGTCGCTCAGGGGCTTCGGCCGGTCGACTTCGGCATCGGAGTAAGTCGCGAACTTGACAAGCTCCTGGCCGATCAGCGCGCGGTCCCCGCCCGCCGCGTCGGCGATCCGCCGGGCCACGTCGCCCTTGATCTGCAGCCCATGGGCGCGGCCGAGTTCGATCACCAATGCGTCGGCCTCACGACCCTCGGGGGCATAGCTGGCAAAGGCCAGCGCGTTCGGCGCCGCCAGCACCAGCTTGAGCAGCTTCGAGGCCGGCTTGAGCGTTCCGGCAACCAGGGCGACGGGATTGCCCGCGGCCGGCGCGTCGAGCAGCGCCTCCACCGCTGCCAGCGCCTCGTCGCCTGCCGGCTCGACGCGGATCGTGCGCAACCCGCCGAACAAGGAGAGCGAGGCGGCCTCGTCCGCAAGCCGCGCGGGGTCGGCCTTGAGGTCTGGGCCGCTGAGATCGACCCGCTCGCCGCCGGGGCCACGCGCGGCCGCGAGCAGGTCGGCGAGCGCGCGGGAGCCGGCTTCATCCGGGCCGTACAGGAGGAACAGGCGGATATCGGCGCCCGGCGCCTTCAGCGCACCCTCGATCTGCGGCCGGTTGGCTTTCACTGACTGCCGCCGGTGCGGGTGACGTAGAGCGCCACCCGGGCGACGATCTGGTCAGCGACCTCGTTCGCCAGCCGCTCGAGCGCGCTCTGCTCGGCCGCGACCGTCGCAAATTCGGAACCGACCACGTCAATCCCGGCATCGGAGCCGGCGGTGGCGTCGAGCAGCACTGTGCCGGCGCCGGCGTCGATGAGTCGGTAACGGGCCCGCAAGGTGCGGCGCTCGCGGGTCACCGCATTGTCGGCCCGGATGCCCAGGCCGGTGATGTCGTCGTCGAGCTCCACTTCGACCCGATAGCGCGGCGAGGGCCCGCCGACGGCGGTTAGGCGGTCCTCCAGCGCGGTCCGCACCAGCCACCCGGCGCGGCCCGGAATCGGCGCCACCGCCACCGAATGCAGCGCCTGCGCGACCGGTCCGCTGCCACCACCGCTGTAGAGCGGCCTCAGACCGCAGCCGCTCAGCAGCAGCGCGGCAAGGAGGATAGCCGAGCGCGTCACGCCACCAAATTCACCAGCCGGTCGGGCACCACGATCACCTTGCGCGGCGGCCTGCCGTCGAGGATCCGCACCACCTTGGCCGACGCCAGCGCCATTTCTTCGAGCGCCTCGCGCGGGGCGCCCTTCGGGGCCGTCACGGTATCGCGCAGCTTGCCGTTGACTTGGATCGCGATCGTCACTTCGTCCTCGACCAGCAGGCTCGCATCCACCTCGGGCCAGGCCTGGTCGGCGATCAGCCCGTTGCGGCCGAGCGCGGCCCACGCCTCTTCGGCGAGGTGCGGCACCATCGGTCCGACGATAAGCAGCATGGTTTCGGCCGCCGTTGTCCGGGTCGCCGACGGCGACGCCTTCTCGACCGCATTGGCGAGTTCATGGACGTTTGCGACGGCCTTGTTGAAGGCGAGCGCCTCGATATTGGCGGCAACGCTGGCAATGGTCTGGTGGAGCTTGCGTTCGAGCTCCCGGTCCTGCCCCTCGCCCGGGCGCGTGGCCGTTGCCATGCGCCACAGCCGCTGCATGAGGCGCCACGCCCCCTCGATCCCCGCCTCGCTCCACGGCAAGTCGCGCTCGGGCGGGCTGTCGGACAGCATGAACCAGCGCACCGCGTCGGCGCCGTACTGGTCGACGATCGGCTCGGGATCGACCGTGTTGCGCTTCGACTTCGACATCTTCTCGACTCGGCCGGGCTCCGCGGGTTCGCCGGTCGCTGCGACGAACACACGTCCGTCCTTCTGCTCGACCTCGTCGGGCGATAGCCAGCGCCCGTCCGGCGCGCGATAGGTCTCGTGCGTCACCATTCCCTGGGTGAACAGCCCCCGGAAAGGTTCGGCGACGCCGAGGCGGCCGATCCGCCGCAGCGCGCGGGTCCAGAAACGCGCGTAGAGCAGGTGGAGGATGGCATGCTCGACCCCGCCGATATACTGGTCCACCGGCAGCCAGCTTTCCGCCACCCCGCGATCGAACGGCCGGTCCGCCGGCTGGCTGGCGAAACGTATGAAATACCATGACGAATTGACGAAAGTGTCGAGCGTGTCCGTCTCGCGCCGCGCCTCCGCGCCGCATCGGGGGCAAGGGGAGAGGCTCCAGGCGGGATGGTGGCCGAGCGGGTTGCCGGGAACGTCGAAGCTGACGTCTTCGGGCAGCACCACCGGCAGCTGGTCCCTCGGCACCGGCACCGCCCCGCACGCGTCGCAATGGAGGATCGGGATCGGCGTGCCCCAGTAACGCTGGCGCGACACGCCCCAGTCCCTGAGCCGCCACACGACCGTGCCCTCGCCCCAGCCCTCCGTCTCCGCCCGCCTTATCACTTCCGCCTGGGCCGCCTCCACCGCGAGGCCGTCGAGGAAGCGCGAGTTCACGATCACGCCGCCCCCGGCATAAGCCTCGTCCGCGATCGGCTCCCCGGCCTGCTCGGCCGACGGCGCCACCACGCGGCGGACCGGCAGCCGGTATTTGGCCGCGAACTCGAAGTCGCGCTGGTCGTGGCCGGGTACGCCGAAGATCGCGCCGGTGCCGTAGTCCATCAGCACGAAATTGGCGATGTAGAGCGGCAGCGACCAATGGGGATCGAGCGGGTGAACCACCGCGAGGCCGGTGTCGAAGCCCTTCTTCTCCGCCGTCTCGAGCTCAGCGGCGGTGGTTCCACCGGCCTTGCATTCGGCGATGAACGCCGCGGCCCGCGGGTCGCGCCCGGCCACTGCCTGGGCGACGGGGTGGTCGGGCGAGACCGCCGTGAAGCTCGCCCCGAAGATCGTGTCCGGCCGGGTGGTGAACACTTCGAGGGCGTCGAGTCCTCCCTCGGGCGCGCGGAGCCGGAAGCGGAAGCGCAACCCCTGGCTCTTGCCGATCCAATTCTCCTGCATCAGCCGGACCTTGTCCGGCCACTGGTCGAGGGTGCCGAGCCCTTCCAGCAGTTCCTCGGCGAAATCGGTGATCTTCAGGAACCATTGGCTGAGCTTGCGCCGCTCGACCGGAGCGCCCGAGCGCCAGCCCTTGCCGTCGATCACCTGCTCGTTGGCGAGCACGGTCATATCGACCGGGTCCCAATTGACCTCGCTGGCCTTGCGGTAGACGAGGCCGGCTTCGTAAAGGTCGAGGAACAGGGCCTGCTCGTGGCCGTAATAATCGGGCTCGCAAGTCGCCAGCTCGCGGCTCCAGTCCAAGGCAAAGCCGAGCCTTTTCAGCTGGCTCCGCATGGTCGCAATGTTGGCCCGCGTCCACTCGCCGGGATGGACCTTCTTTTCGATCGCCGCATTCTCGGCCGGCATGCCGAACGCGTCCCACCCCATCGGGTGGAGCACCTCAAAGCCTTTCATGCGCCGGTAGCGGGCGAGTACGTCCCCCATCGTATAGTTGCGGACATGCCCCATATGGATGCGGCCCGACGGATAGGGGAACATCTCGAGCACATAGGATTTGGGGCGGCCGCTGTCGTCGGCGGCGCGGAAGGTGCCGCTCTCCTCCCAGATTTTCTGCCAGTGCGCATCGGCCTTCGCAGGGTTGAAGCGCGACGCCATGGCGGGCCGCCTAGCGGTCGATCGCGCTTCGGCGGAGGTCGCGCGCCTTGGTGAGGATGATCTCCTCGAGCTTCTGGACGGTGGCGGCCGCGACCGGGGCCTCGATCCACTGGCCGTTCTGCATCACCTGCCGCGACGCCGCCACCCGCAGCGCGTCGGCGCGCAGGTCGCGGTCGAGGATGGTGGCGGTGACCTTGACCCGCTCATTGGGCGAATTGGGGTTGGCGTACCAGTCGGTCACGATCACCCCGCCATTGGAATCGACCTGCGCCATCGGTGCGAACGACAAGGTGTCGAGCGCGGCCCGCCACAGATAGGAATTGACCCCGATCGTCGTCACCTGGGATGCCGCCAGATCGGCCTTGGGCAGGTCCCGGTTGCGCGAGCAGGCGGGAAGCGTCGCGGCGCACAGGATCGTCAGGCCAAGGGATACAGCGCGCTTCATTCGGGAGTCCTCGCATTGCAGGTCGCCGCCGTTATAGATATCGGCGCGCGTGCGGCAAGCGGTCTCTGGCGAGTCCGCCCCCGCCGCCCGCCGTTCATCTGGGCGCAAGATGCTGTGGACAAAGTGCAACAACGCGGAATGATTCGTGTTTAATGGGCACCGCTTTGCTGGCCAGTAGTTTGGAGTCATACTACATCCCGATCGTTACGGGAGTCGCATGGACGTGATGAAGCTGGGCGGGATGGCTGCAATCGGAGGGGCGTCGCTTGCCGCCCTGGCCTTGCTGCTGTCGCCCGCACTGGCGGCTTCCACCCAGCAGCAGAAGGCGAAGAAGGCGCGCTCCGCGCCCTCGTTCAGCGCCGCCGGCTTCACTCCGGCGGTCGCGGACGCGCGGCTGGCGGCGGAATTCGCCCGCCGCGGCTTCCAGGCGCACAGCTTCCGCTTCACGCCGTCCTCCGCCTCGCCCGACAAGAGCAAGGCGGTCAAGGTGGCGGTCCGCGCCCGCGCGGCCACGGCGGCCGACGCGATCCGCTCCGCGGCCGCCAGCGAGACCTCCGCCAGCGCGATCACCGCGCTCACTCCGACCGCCTACAATCTGGGCGTCGCGGTCGGCTGGCGCCGCTTCGCTTTGTCGGGCGACGTCGCCAAGGTCCAGGGCGGGCCGCTGCCCGGCGGCCGCGAGGCGGCCGAGGTCGGCGTCAGCTATCTCGGCAAGAAGTTCACCGGCCGGGTAGCGGTCGGCGCCGAGCGCACCGACGGCAACCAGCTGCGCGTCCTGCCGCAGGAAAGCAGCTATTCGCTCGACGTCGGCGGCTCCTATTCGATCGCCCGCAACCTCGATGTCACCGGCGGCGTCCGCTACAAGATCCAGCGCGACCGGCTCGAGCCGCTCGCCGACGAGCGCCGCGACAGCCAGGCCGTCTACATCGGCACCGCCTTCCGCTTCTGATCCGGCGTCCAGGCGTCGATTCCGCCCCAGCCATGAGCGCCGCCGAGCCGCGCGGCCCTTTCGGCATTCATGCCTCCCAAAGCGATCACCGGCACCTTTGCCTGATGCGCGATCAGTGCGAACCGGCCGGGGCCCAGCGGCCTCGCCCGGGGGTGGGAGCGCGTCGCGAAGACCGGCGAGAGGAAGACGAGCTCCGCGCCCGCGCGTTCGGCCGCCTTGAGCTGGCGCAGGTTATGGACCGACGCGCTACGAACGCCGGATCCCCGTCGGCCATGGGTGCCGCGGGCGCCTAGGAGCGGGGCTCCCGCCGCCAGCAGCACCAGACTTCGCCCGCGCGCCAGCCGCCGTACCCGCTCGAACAGCGCCTGCCGCTCCGGCGCCGGCAGCGCATAATGGCGGAACACCACGCCGGCGCCTTTCGGCAGCGCGTGCAGCGCGTCCCACAGCGCCTCGCCCTGCCGCTCGTCGGTCATCAGCCAGAGGCGCGGCAGAGGCTGGCGGCGGGGCATGCCGGTTCCTATAGCAGCCGCCATGGGCGACGCATCACCCGCAGAACGGCTCGCCGAGGTCCGCGGGCGGATCGCCAAAGCGACCCGACTGGCCGGGCGCACGCCGGACGAGGTGACGCTGATCGCCGTCTCGAAATCCCATCCTCCGGACCGGATCGCGCCGCTGATCGAGGCGGGCCAGCGCGTGTTCGGCGAGAACCGGGTGCAGGAGGCGCAGGCGAAATGGGCGTCGAGGCCGGGCGAGCCGGGCCTGCGCGACCGGTTCGGCGAGATCGAGCTCCATCTGGTCGGGCAGCTTCAGTCGAATAAGGCTAAAGAGGCGGTGGCCTTGTTCGACGCGATCCATTCGGTCGACCGGCCGTCGCTGGTGGCGGCGCTGGGCAAGGCGGCGGCTGAGGCGGGACGGAGGCCGGCCTGCTTCGTCCAGGTCAATATCGGCGAGGAGCCGCAGAAGGGCGGCTGCCCGACAGCGGAGCTGTCGGCGCTGCTCGACAAGTGCCGCGAGGCGGGGCTGCCGGTGCACGGCTTGATGTGCATCCCGCCGGCCGAGGTCGAGCCGGCGCCTTATTTCGCTCTGCTGGCCAAGCTCGCCCGCCGCCATGGCCTCGCCGGCCTCAGCATGGGCATGTCCGGCGATTTCGAAACCGCGGTGATGGTCGGCGCCACCCACGTGCGCGTCGGCACCGCCTTGTTCGGAGAACGGAGCTGAGGATCGAGGATGGCCTGAAACCTTCCTGCATCATCGGTCCGGGTGACCCATGATCTTCCAGGCCATAATCTTCGACTTCGATGGCGTGATCGTCGACAGCGAGGTGGTCGCCAATGCGGCGCTCGCCGACGTGCTGACCCAGGCCGGCCACGCGGTCACCGCCGAACAGGCGATCGAGCTTTATTCGGGCCTGCGCTGGACCGACTGCCATCGGCGCATCGAGCAGGAGAGCGGCCTCGTCTTCGACCGCGAATGGCTTGGCGACCTGGTCGACGCGGCGGTCGCGGCCCGGGTGGCGGAGGTGCTCGCGATCGAGGGGATCGAGCCGTTCCTCGCAAGCCAGGCTCACCGGGCGCTCGCGATCGCCTCGTCGAGCGACAAGGCGTGGCTGGACGGCTCGCTCGCCCGCCTCGGCCTCGCCTCGTGGTTCGGCGGCCGGGTCTTCAGCGCCGCCGGCTTCGCGCGCGGCAAGCCGCACCCGGACATCTATTTGCATGCCGCCGAACGGCTCGGCGTGGATCCGTCCGCCTGCCTAGTGATCGAGGACCATCCGGTCGGCGTCGCGGCCGGCGCCGCGGCGGGGATGACGGTGATCGCCCTGCTCGCCGCCGGCCATATACGCGGCGGCCATGCCGAGCGGGTGCGCGCCGCCGGCGCTCGTCATGTCGCGCATGATTATGCCGAAGTGGCGGCGATCCTGGCGGAGATCGAGCGCGGCTGACGCCGCTTTGTCACAGCAAATGGCCGCTACGCGTGCGCTTGGCGTCCAGATAGCGGCGATTGTGCACGTTACCGCCGACCTTAAGCGGCACTTGCGCGACGATTTCCACGCCTTCCGCCGCCAGCGCGGCCGCCTTGCGCGGGTTGTTGGTCAACAGGATGATCCTGGTCTGCGCCAACTTCGCCAACATTCGCGCCGCGACCCCGAAGTCGCGTTCATCATCCTCGAAACCGAGCCTGACATTGGCGTCGACGGTGTCGAAGCCCTGATCCTGCAACGCATAGGCGCGCAGCTTGTTGACCAGGCCGATCGCCCGGCCTTCCTGACGGAGGTAGAGCAGGATGCCCCATCCCGATTTCGCGATTTCCGCCAGCGCCGCGTTGAGCTGCGGTCCGCAATCGCATTTGAGCGAGCCGAGCACGTCGCCGGTCAGGCATTCGCTGTGGAGCCGGACCAGCGGAGGTTCGCCGGTCGGTTCGCCGATCAGCAAGGCGACATGCTCGGCGGCATCCTCGGCCGAACGGAAGGCGACGATTTCCGCTTTCTCCGCCACCCTCATCGGCAGCTGCGCGCGCGCAGCGATGCTGAGCGATGGCGCCGCGTCGAATGCCGCGACCGCGGCCGCGGTCAGTGCAACTGCGTCCGCGCCGCTATCGCCCGCCATGAACAGCGCCGGCAGCAGCCCGGCCCGACGCGCGAGCGTGATGGCCCCCAACGCCGCCGCGTTGCAGCCGAGCGGGACCGTCTTGAACGGCCCCTTGAGAGGCGCCTTCAGGTCGAGCGCGGGATCGGCGACCGCGGTCGCCTCGGCAAGGGTGAGCCACCGCGACCGGACGATCCGCACCGGCCCCGTCGGCACGGCGTCGCGCTGATTGGCCAGCTTCAGCGTCACGGCGCGGTTCCCCGAGATGAGGAGGTCGGCCGGCCCGGCGGCGTCGAAGGCTTCGAGGCTGTTTTCATCGGCTGTCTCGACCGCGAGAAAGGACTCGCCGTCGACGATGACCGGCCACCCCCGGCGCAGCGCGTCGATGGCGCGGGCGACGTCGCGCCCGCGGTTCAAACGGCGAACTCGGTGACGAGCGGGACATGGTCCGAGGGTCTCATCCAGCTGCGGCAGGCCTCGTGAACCTCGTGCCGCACCGCGAGGGCGGCCACATCCTGGCTCGCCCACATATGGTCGAGCCGCCGGCCCCGATCATTCCTGGTCCAGTCCGGGGAGCGGTAGCTCCACCAGGTGTGGAGCCGCTTTGGGGCGGGAAAGAAGCTGCGGCCCAAATCGACCCAGTCGCCGCTTTGCTGGAGCCTCGCCAGCGCCTCGACTTCGACCGGGGTGTGGCTGACGACGTTGATCAGCTGCTTGTGGCTCCACACGTCGCATTCGAGCGGGGCGACGTTGAAATCCCCGACCAGCAAGGTCGGGCGCCGGCACGCTTCCGACCAGGCGGTCATTCGGGCGATGAAGTCGAGCTTCTGGCCGAACTTGGGGTTGACGGCGCGGTCCGGCACGTCGCCCCCGGCCGGAACATACACGTTCTCCAGGCGGATGCCGCATTCGAGCTGGACGCCGCAATGACGCGCCTCGCCATTGGCCTGCCAGTCCAGCCGGTCGTCCTCGCGCATCGGCAGCCGGCTGATGATCGCCACCCCGTGATGCATGCGCTGTCCGCACAGGATGATGTGCCCGTAGCCGAGCTTGTGGAACACGGCCCGCGGGAAATCCCCGTCGACGACCTTGGTTTCCTGCAGGCAGAGGATGTGCGGCCGCTCCCCGGCCAGGAATTTGGCGAGGATGTCGATCCGCGCCCGCACGGAATTGATGTTCCAGGACGCTATTTTGAGGGTGGACGGCATCGGCAAGCCTGTAGCGGGGGCCAGGAAATCTGTCGACATGCGCCTGCCCCGGACAGGGAAAGGCCCCCGCTCCGGGGGCGTGGAGCGAGGGCCAACCTGGCGTTGGTACGCGAGGTCAATCACGAGAGCAGGCCGGGCAACAGGGGGAAAACCCGGCGGTGACTCGCAATTGCAGTCTTCCTTCTAGCCTGCCCTTCCTGTCGCCTGGATGAATGACATTAACCTTTGGCCGAGGATTTCCGCCATGTTTCAGCCGCGGGGCCCGCGTTTGCGGGGATCGGTCCAGCGGAATGCCGTGTCCGCCACGGCCACGTTGAAGCGCTGGTTCGACAATTTGATCGTCGAGCGGTTGTTCTGCGCGTCGAGCGTGGTCCAGCCCTGCAGGATCAGCCCGGCAGGCGCGCTCGCCACCTTGGCAAAGGCGATCGTGATCGTGCCGAATTCAGGCCGGCTGCGGTCGCGGGCCTGAACGAGCAGCACCCGGGCGTCGTCCTTCACCACCTTGGCCACCTTGCTCAGATCCCTGTTCGGGTTGAGCAGCACCGACAGCGGCGAATTTCCGACCGGCCAGCGCGACACCTGCTTCACCTCATAGTCGATCATCGTGAGCGCCTTGCCGTCCCCGACGATCAGCAAGGGAACCCCCTTCTGGTACTGGAACCGCACCTTGCCGGGGCGCTTCATCGTCAGCGTGCCGGTGAGGGTGCGGCCGCGGCGGTCGGTCTGGGCGAAATTCGCGGTCATCGTGGCGACCGCCCGCAGGTGCGACTGCACCTGAGTGAGTGGCGAGCCGGCCTGCGCCGCCGCCGGCAACGGGACCGCGACGGCCAGCGGCACGGCGGCAAGGGCCAGCGTCATCAAGCGCAACATCGATATCTCCATGCAAGTGGTCTTGGCGATATGGGGCGGCCCGATTGAATAGCCAGTGAACCCGCCGGTCCCGTTCAGATGGCGTGGCCCTCGGGGTCGACCAGCACTTCGCGCCGGCCGACATGATCGGGAGCGCTGACGATGCCGTCCTTTTCCATCCGCTCGATCAGGCGCGCGGCATTGTTGTAGCCGATGCGAAGCTGGCGCTGGATATAGCTGGTCGACGCTTTCTGGCTCTCCGCGACGGTCTGCACCGCCTTGCGGTAGAGCTGGCTGTCGGGGTCGTCCTCGCCGGTCGGCTGGCCCTCGAACATATAGCCGCCGTCCTCGGGCTCCTCGGTGACCGACTGGACGTATTCGGGCGTGCCCTGGGTTCGCCAGAAGTCGGCCACTGCGCGGACCTCCTCGTCGGTGACGAATGGGCCGTGGACGCGGGCGATCTGCTTGCCGCCCGGCATGTAGAGCATGTCGCCCTTGCCGAGCAGCTGCTCCGCGCCCTGTTCGCCCAGGATGGTACGAGAATCGATCTTCGAGGTCACCGAGAAGGAGATGCGGGTGGGAAGGTTCGCCTTGATCACGCCGGTGATGACGTCGACGGAGGGCCGCTGCGTCGCCATGATGAGGTGAATGCCCGCCGCGCGCGCCTTTTGCGCCAGCCGCTGGATCAGGAACTCGACCTCCTTGCCCGCCGTCATCATCAGGTCGGCGAGCTCGTCGACGATGACGACGATCTGCGGGAGCACGTCATATTCGAGCTCCTCCATCTCGTATCTGGGCTGCCCGGTCTCCGGATCGTAGCCGGTCTGGACGCGCCGCCCGAGCGGCTGGCCCTTGGCCTTGGACTCGCGCACCTTGGCATTGAAGCTGGATAGCTGGCGAACGCCGATCGACGCCATCATCCGGTAGCGTTCCTCCATCTGCTCGACCGTCCATTTGAGCGCTCGGATGGCCTTGGCCGGCTCCGTCACCACCGGGGAGAGCAGGTGCGGGATATCGTCGTAGGTGCTGAGCTCGAGCATCTTCGGGTCGATCATGATCATCCGGCACTGCTCGGGCGTCAGCCGGTAGAGCAGCGACAGGATCATGCAGTTGAGGCCGACCGACTTGCCGGACCCGGTGGTGCCGGCGACGAGCAGGTGCGGCATCGGCGCGAGATCGGCAATCACCGGATCTCCGGCGATGTTCTTGCCGAGAATGATCGGCAGCTGCGCCACCTGGTCCTCGAAGGCGTGGCTGGCGATGAGCTCGCTGAGCGTCACCATCTCGCGCTTGGCGTTGGGCAGCTCGATGCCGATCACGCTGCGGCCGGGTATCGTCGCCACCCTGGCCGACAGCGCCGACATGTTGCGGGCGATGTCGTCGGCGAGCTGGATCACCCGGCTGGCCTTGATCCCGCTCGCCGGCTCGAGCTCGTACATGGTGACGACCGGACCCGGGCGAACCTCCACGATCTCGCCCTTGACCGAGAAGTCCTCGAGCACGGATTCCAGCAGCCGCGCGTTGCGCTCGAGGCTCGCTTTGTCGAGCGTCGTGTTGGTCGGCGGCGGCGGCGGATTGAGCAGATCGAGGCTGGGAAGGGTGTAGGCGTCGCCGAGGGCGAGCGACGGCTGACGCTCGCGTTGCGGGCGGCGCCCCGTATCCGGTGTCCTGACCCGATCCGCGATGATCGTTCGCGGCGGCTCCGGGCTTGAGATCACAGGCGCGCGTGCCGGACGGTCGACCGGTTCGTCGGCTTCGGGAAGGCGAGGGGCGCCGACCGAGGTCGGCACCTTGTGCGGCCGTACCGTCAGCCACTTGCGCTCCTCGGCCCGGAGGCCGATCCCCAGATAGAGGAGGAACAGCCCGACCAGGGACACGAGCGCGACAATCACCACTCGGAACGGCTCGGCGATCCCCGGCTCGCCGATCGTGGCGATCCCCATGTCGACCAGCCTGGCCAGCGAAAGCCCGAAGGTACCGCCCCATCCCGCCGGCAAACCGTTGACGGCGCCGCCGAACAGCAGCGCAACGGCAGTGCCGAGGAAGACGATGCCGGCGATGCTCAGCAGCAGCGCGCGCAGCCACCGGCCCGTGGCGGCGCCGCGCGCGAGCCTCAGCCCGAGCAAAGCCAGCAAAGGCAGCAACAGCCCGGCCGCCGGTCCCCAAAGGCTCAGCAGCAGATCCGAGCCGTAAGCGCCCGCCTCGCCCATCCAGTTACGCGCCGGGCCTGCCGCCGAGGTGTTGAAGGCCGGATCGCTGGGGCGGTAACTGACCAATGCGAGCAGGAGCAGGAGCGCGAACGCGACCAGCCCCGCGCCGCAGACGAAGGCTCCCGAACGTCTGAGCGCGCGTTTAACTCCGTCCCGCCACTGTGCCAGCCGCTGCTGACGGCGGCCGCCGGCCGCGCGTGTTGCCATCACCCCGTGCCCCAAATGTTCCAACATGCTTAATGCGCCCTTGGCGAGTCCAGGGTCAAGCGCTTGGCGTTGCACGCTTGCATCGCTAGAGCAGGAAAATGGAGCGCGCGGACGTCATCATCCTCGGCGGCGGCCTCGTCGGCACCACCTTGGCGGTCGCGCTCGGCAGGCACGGCGTCACCAGCATCCTGGTCGATCCGGCCGATCCGCACACGGCGTTGACTGCGCACTATGACGGCCGCGCGACCGCGGTCGCCAGCGCCTCATGGCGGATGCTTCAGGCGATCGGCCTCGGCGAACGCCTCGACGGACAGGGTTGTCCGATCGACGCGATCCGCGTCAGCGACGGCCTCGAGCCGGGCGGCCTCGTCTTCGAACCCCCGGCCGGGGACGATCCGCTCGGGCTGATGTTCGAGAACCGGCTGCTCCGAACGGCGCTTCGCGACGCCGCCATGGCCGCGGACAACGTCAAGCTGGTGATGCCGGCCCGGCCTGCGGAGCTGGTGCGTGACGGCCATGGCGTGCGCGTGGCGCTCGAGGACAGCCGGCTGCTCGTCGCGCCGCTGGTGATCGGTGCCGAGGGTCGCTCCTCTCCGACCCGTGAAGCCGCGGCGATCCCGATTGCGCGCTGGAGCTATGACCATGTCGCGATCATCGCGACCGTCGAGCATGACCGGAATCATGAGAATGTCGCCTATGAGATTTTCTACGCGACGGGGCCGTTCGCGATCCTGCCGATGCTGCCCGGCACCCGCTCGGCCATCGTCTGGTCGGTTCCGGCGCCCGACGCCGCCGCCGTTCTCGACCTGCCGGAGCGGGCGATGGCGGCCGAGATCGAGAACAGGATGGGAGGCTTCCTCGGGGCGGTGCGCCTGGCCGGCCCGCGTGCGAGCTACCCGCTCGGCTTCCACCACGCCGCCGCGATCACCGCCCAGCGGCTGGCGCTGGTCGGAGACGCCGCCCACGGCATCCACCCGATCGCCGGCCAAGGGCTGAACCTGGGCTTCCGCGATGCCGCGGCGCTGGCGCAGGTGCTGGTCGAAGGCGCTCGCCTCGGCATGGACCTGGGCGACGCGCAGCTGCTTGCCCGCTACGAGCACTGGCGGAGCCTCGACACCTTCATGGTGGCAGCCGCTACCGACGGGCTCACCCGCCTCTACGGCATCCCCGGCCGCACCGCCTCGGCCATCCGACGATTCGGCATGAGCGCGGTGCAGCGCATCCGGCCGCTCAAGGACCAGCTGATGGCCGAGGCGCGAGGGGAAAGCGGCGATCTGCCGCTGCTGCTACGCGGTCTTCCGATCTAGCGGCCGGGCTTCCTCGATCAGCATCACCGGAACCCCGTCCCTGATCGGATAGGCGAGGCCGGCCTCGTCCGATATGAGCTCCTGCGCCTTGGCATCATAGCGCAGCCTGGCCCTTGCCAACGGGCAGACCAGCTTGTCCAGCAGCGCTTCATCGAAGGCTCTCATTGCAGCGTTTCCACGGCATCCGCGCCACCTGGAAGCATGCGCTGGAATTCCATGAACTGGACCAGCAGGTCGGCGCGTGCAGCCAGCCCGTTCGCCTCGAGCAGCGCCTGCTTGGAGCCAGGGTCGAACGGAGCGATCTGCGCGATCCCGTTGACCAGCGCCTCGTCGTCCAGCTTCTCGACTGCCTGCCAATCGACCGAATATCCCAGGGCGTCGGCGTAGAGCCTGGATTCGCGCTCGAGCTGCGCCCGCTGGACGCTGGCGAGCGGCTCCGGCTCGACCTCGTCGCCGAAGCCGCACAGGTCCGCATCGATCTGGCGGTATGGCGTCGTGACGTCGGCCTCCGCCACGAGGCGAAAGCGGCCGATGCCTTCCAGAACGATGTTGTAGCGGCCGTCCGCCAGCTCCTCGGAGGCGGTGATCCGGCCGACGCAGCCGACCGCGAACAGGCGTGGCGGCTCGCGCTCGTCGCGCGGCTGGATCATGGCAATCAGCCGGTCGCCGGCGAGCGCGTCGCGAACCATGCTCCGGTAACGGGGCTCGAATATGTGGAGCGGCAGCTGCGAGCGGGGAAACAAAACGGCACCGGGCAGCGGGAATATGGGGACGCGGATGCGTTCGCCGGCCATCAGGTGAAGAGGATGGCGGAAAGCCGCCGCCGCTGCGCCGCCGTCCAGGGATCTTCGAGCCCCACCACCTCCAGGAACTGGAGCAGGCGCTTGCGGGCGGCGCCTTCGTTCCACTCCCGATCCGCCTCGATGATCGCGAAAAGCTGGTCGGTCGCGGCATCGCGGTCGCCGCGGTTCATCAGCACTCCGGCCAGCTCGAGCCGCGCCTCGTGGTCGGAGGGGTTGGTCGCGATGCGCCGTTCGAGTGCGTCGGTGTCGGCATCCGGGGAGGCGGCTGCGGCCAGATCCACGGCCGAGCGCGCGCGGGCGATCGCCGGGTGCGAAGCGAGCTTCTCCGGCACATGCTCGAGCAGGGCCCGCGCGTCAGCCGCTTTGCCGGAAGCGGCGAGCGACCGGGCCAGACCCGAAACCACGTCCGGATTGTCCGGGGCCATGTCGTGTATCTGCTGGAATATCGATGCCGCCCGCGGCGCGTCGCCTGCCGCGAGCACCTCCTCGCCCATCTCGACCAAAGGCGCGATCTCGGCCTCGGCCTGCTGCTCTTCGCCCTGCACCGGGATCTGGGTCAGGATCTGGTCGAGCGCGCGGGTCAGCTGCCCCTCGGTCCGGGCGGGGGTGAGATCCGCGACCAGCTGGCCCTGATGGACGGCGTAGACGGTTGGGATCGAGCGCACCTGGAATTGGGCCGCGATGAGCTTGTTCTCATCGACGTTGATCTTGACCAGCCGCACGCCCTTGGCGGCATAATCCTGCGCCACCTTTTCGAGCACGGGCGTCAGCTGCTTGCACGGTCCGCACCATTCGGCCCAGAAGTCCAGGATCACCAGCCCCGTCATCGACGGTTCGACCACGTCCCGCCGGAACGTCTCGAGCGCCTCCTTCTCCGCGGCGCTCATGCCCAACGTCGCCATCCGTCTCGTCTCCAGTCCGTTGCCCCTCCTATGTGGGATCGAAGGCGGCTCTGCCAACCCTAGCGTGCAGCGCGGATCGGGGGTTGCGGCGCGGTAGGCTGCATGCTAACCGCCGCCGCCTCGATCGCCCCCATTGCCGAGGGCGGTCCGCCGAGCGGGCGTAGCTCAGGGGTAGAGCACAACCTTGCCAAGGTTGGGGTCGAGGGTTCGAATCCCTTCGCCCGCTCCATTTTTCCTGCTACACTGATGCCATCGCGGGACAATCCGCCGCAAAGCTTGCGGTTCAAGCACTTACTCGTCGCTCTTGGCTTGACCGGAGGCGAAGTTCAGGACAAGTGTCCGGCGATTCTACGCTCGTGGGGAGGGGATGACATGGCGACGCGCAACGGCACCGCGGGTGCGGACCTGATCAACGGCACCTATGCGGGCGATTATATCTACGGCAACCTCGGCGCGGACCGGATCAACGGCGGCTTCGGCTCGGATTCGATCTACGGCGACACCAGCTACAACGACCCCGCCGGCGCCGCCGACATCATCAGCGGCGGCTTCAACGCCGACTATATCTACGGCGAGTTCGGCAACGACACGCTGAACGGCGATTCGGGCGACGATTTCCTCGACGGCGGCGCCGGCCGGGACCGGATGAACGGCGGCAATGGCAACGACCGGCTCGACGTCGGGTCGGTCGCGGAGATGCTGGGCGACAAGCTCGACGGCGGCGCCGGCACCGACAGGGTGTTCGCCGATTTCTCCGACCGCACGACGCGGCTGGTGTTCACCGCCCGCGATCCGCTGCTGACGACCAATCTCGGCACCTTCACCGTCCTCAAGATCGAGCAATACAGCCTTACCGGGACCGATCACGCCGACGTCCTCACCGGCTGGAAGCATGACGACGAATTCGACGGCGGCGCGAGCGCCGACACCCTCAAGGGGCTGCAGGGGAACGACACCCTCGACGGCGGCGACGGCGCCGACCGCTTGTACGGCGATGTCGGCGACGACTACCTCACCGGCGACGAATATGGCCAGGTCAATAACGACCTGCTCGACGGCGGCTTCGGCGACGACACTCTCTACGGCGGCGGCGGCAACGACACCGTCACCGGCGCCAGCGGCAACGACAATCTCAACGGGGACGACGGCGCCGATACGCTGAACGGCGGCAGTCACAATGACGGGGTCTATGGCGGCAGGGGCGTCGACAATATCGTCGGCGGGTCGGGCAACGACACCCTCGCCTCCGAATTCTACTGGTACACCACCGCGTCCGGCGAGGCCGGCACCGACAAGGACACGCTCGACGCCGGCACCGGCGACGACGACGTGCTGATGGGGATCGGCGACGACGGCAAGGGCGGCACAGGCACCGACATCATCCGCCTCAGCTTCACCGCTTCCGCGATCGGCGAGAACTTCACCTTCTCCACCGGCAACAATCTGATGAACAACGGCGCCCGGTTCGACGGGTTCGAGAAGCTCGACCTCGCCGGCGGCACCGCCGTCGACCAGGTCACCGGCGGGGCGCTGGAGGATATCCTCGCGGGCGGCGGCGGCAACGACGTGCTGCGGGGGGGCGATTCCATCGATCGGCTCATCGGCGACGATGGCGACGACGCCCTCTTTGGCGACGCGGGTGACGACAATCTGTGGGACGACGGCAGCGGCGACGACACGCTCGACGGCGGCATCGGCAACGACACCATCTTTTCCCAGGACGGCGCCGACGAGCTGTTCGGCCAGGCGGGCAACGATATGTTCCGCATGGAGGACGATTATGCCGGCAGCTTCTACGAAGGCACCGGCAGCTGGAGCGGAGACACCGTCAACGGCGGCACCGGCACCGATACGGTCAGCTATTATCCGAGCTACGAGAGCGCCGTCGTCGATCTTCAGACGCCCGCCGCCAATGACGGTGCGGCGAAGAACGACCGCTTCTTCAGCATCGAGATTTTCGAAGGCAGCTTCAGGGACGATGTCTTCCTCGGGAATGCCAGCGCCAACACCTTCGACGGAAGCAGCAGCGACGACATCCTCGACGGGCGCGGCGGCAACGACCGGCTGATCGGCGGACTGGGCGCCGATACGCTCACCGGCGGCGCCAATAGCGACGTCTTCGTGCTGGATATGGGCGGCAATTTCCTCGACACCGACTGGCCGTATGACGTGATCACCGACTTCACCCGCGGCGCCGACAAGCTCGAAGTGTCGCTGGCCGAATTCGGCGTCGGCGCGGACGAGGATATCAGCCTCACCGTCGGTGCCGATCCGGTCGCGGCGGGCGCGGGCCCGCACTTCCTGTTCGACACGCAGACCTCGCGCCTGTGGTTCGACGAGGATGGCGCCGACCAGACCGAAGCCCCGGTGCTGATCGCGGTGCTGGACAATCTCACCACGCTCTCAGCCGCCGACTTCACCATCGTCGCGTGATCGCCGCAGCCGCGCGAGACAGGGCGCCGGCGCCGGAACGCTTGCTCAGGAGCGCCGTTCTCTAATCCTCCGGGCAGAGAGCGGCGCTCCGTTCGTTTCCGCCGGACCCAGCGCGGGCAGGAAATGAGCAGCGATCCCCAGATCCTCGAAGCGTCGCTGTTCGAACCCCCGCCGGAGGCGGTGGATTTCTATGTCGAGAGCCTGAGGCTGCTCAAGGAATCGGGCGTTCCCTTCCTGCTGTCGGGCACTTACGCGCTCGGCTGCTTTACCGGCATCGTCCGCCCCACCAAGGATCTCGACGTCTTCTGCAAGCCGAGCGACGCGCCCAAGATCCTCGCCTTTTTCAAGGCGCGCGGCTATGAAATCGCGGTCGAGGACGAACGCTGGATCGGGAAGGTCTGGAAGGGCGACAACTTCTTCGACGTCATCTACAACATCTCCTCGGCAAGCATCCCGATCACCGACCAATGGTTCGAGGAGGTGTACGAGGCGGAAGTCTACGGCACCCAGGTGCGGATCACGCCGCCGACCCAGTTCATCCTCTCCAAGCTCTTCCTCCAGACGCGCTACCGTTATGACGGCGCCGACGTCGCCCATACCATCCTGCGCAAGCCCGGCGACATCGACTGGCAATGGCTGCTTTCCTCGCTCGAACTCTATTGGGAGGTGCTGCTGATCAACGTCCTCAATTTTCGCTTCATCTACCCGACCGAGCGCGATCTCATTCCCCGCTGGCTGTTTGACGAATTGCTCGACCGGGTGAAGGCGCAGGCGGAGATGCCGGCGTCGGATCTGAAAATCTGCCGCGGCCGCCTCCTCAGCCCGACCGACTTCGTGGTCGACGTGAGCGAATGGGGGTTCGCCGATGTCGTGGGCAAGGGAATCGACGAAAAGCATGAACGACCTGCCCACTGAAAGCGTGCGGATCGCGGCGATCGGCGACCTCCACGTCACGGACAGTGCCGAGCATCGCTTCCGCGACCTGTTTGTGGAAGTCTCCGATGCCGCGGATGTCCTGGCGCTGCCGGGCGACCTCACCAATTTCGGCAAGACCCACGAGGCGGAGATCCTCGCGGAGGACCTTATCGCCTGTTCGATCCCTGCCGTCGCCGTGCTCGGCAATCACGATTATGAGGACGGGCAGCCGGAAGAGGTCGTGCGCATCCTCCACCAGGCCGGCGTCACCATCCTCGATGAGCAGGCGGCGGTGATCGAAGGCGTCGGCTTTGCCGGGGTGAAGGGCTTCCTCGGCGGGTTCGGCCGCGGCGAGCTCGGCGCGTTCGGCGAGCAGGCGATCAAGGCGTTCGTCGACGAATCGCGCAACGAGGCGCGCAAGCTCGAGAACCAGCTCCGCTCGCTTCGCACCGATCGGGTGGTGGCGGTGCTCCATTATGCGCCGATCGCCGACACCGTGGCCGGCGAGCCGCCCGAGATCTTCCCGTTCCTGGGCTCCTCCCGGCTCGCCCATGCCGTGGACCGGTTCGACAATGTGAAGGCGGTCCTGCACGGCCACGCCCATCGGGGCAGCTACGAAGGCAGGACGCCCAGGGGCGTGCCGGTCTATAATTGCGCGTGGATGGTCGTCAAAGCGGCAACCGGCCGCCGTTACGCCTTGATCGACGTCTAGCTCGCGGCCCGCGGGGAGGCGAGGCTGCGCCGGGCCTGCAGCGGCGTCTGCGGCGGGTTGCGAGGGTCGAGCAGGGCTGCCGTCTCGATCGTGTCGAGCGCCCGCCGGGCGTCGACGTAGCGCTTGGCAGCGGCGATCCACTCCGTGCCATTGGCGTGGCCGGGCATGCGGAGCACTTCGGCCAACGCAACATCGACCTGGCCGGCCTCGAGCCGCCGCGTCGCCCGCCGCAGCCGCTCTGCCGGCAAGGTCGAGGGCGTGCCGCTCTTGCGGATCGTGATGAGGCCGGCAAGCTCGGTCCTGAACGCGTTCCACAAAGTCTGGTTCGGAGCGGCGCCGGTAAGCTCGGGTCCGACCTCCTGCAGCCCAAGCTGCAGTTCCTCGAGCGTCACCGGCTGGCGGGAGGCCGTGATGATGGTCGCCACAGCCTGGCGCTGGGTCTCGCCGAAGCGTTCGCGCAGCAGGCCTTCGATATAGCCCAAGGCCACTCCGCGATCGAGCGCACGGCGGGCGGCAAAGGCGACCAGGAGCCCCTCCGCGCGGTCGGCATTGCCGACGGCGGCGCGCGACTGGTTGTAGACTTGGCCGACTCGCCGCTCGAGCTCGGCGACCCGGCGGGTGATCTCCGGGTCGATGACGATCCGCTCGGGCTCCGTCTCCAGCATTGAAG